>NZ_CP031142.1:7025000-7325000 GCF_014697215.1 Saccharopolyspora pogona | reverse complement strand
CAGCGCGATCGGCTGCACGAACGCCGTGCCGCCGGGCACCTCGACGCTGGAGGTCCGCACTTCGGCGATCGCCACGTGCAAGTCGCCTGCGCCGACTCGGGTTGCGCCCACCGCCCCGCCGCCCGGCAGGTACACGGCGAGCCGCCCGGCCTGCCCGGCGCGGGTGCTGGCGACAGCCTTGCCCACCAGTGCCGGATCGGTCGTGGTGGCCAGCACCGGCGCCAGCGCGACGGCCTGCCGCTCGGCGTCGGACATCGCCTGGTCGCGGGCCATCTCCTTGATCATCAGGCCGAGCGGGATCAGGAACGCCAGCGCGACCATCGAGGTCACCGCCAGCGCCACCAGGACGATCGTGCGCCTCATTCCGGTGCCACGAGTTTCACGCCGACGCCCCGCACGGTGTGGAGGTAGCGGGGCTCCGCGGCGCTTTCGCCGAGCTTGCGCCGCAGCCAGGACAGGTGGACGTCGATGGTCTGGTCGTCGCCGTAGGACTGCCGCCACACCTGCGCGAGCAGCTCGCGGCGCGGCACCACCCGGCCCGGCCGGGCCGCGAGGTAGGTGAGCAGGTCGAACTCGCGCCGGGTCAACTCCAGCTCGGCGCCGCCCAAGGTCGCCACCCGGCTGTCGACGTCGATGTGCAGCCCGGCGACCTCCAGCAGCTGCGCCGGCTGCGCGCCGCGGGCCCGCCTCAGCACCGCTTCGATGCGGGCGTTGAGGTGTTCGCTGGAGAACGGCTTGACGATGTAGTCGTCCGCGCCCGCGCGGAGCAGACGCACGATCTCGTTCTCGTCGTCGCGAGCGGTCGCGACGATGGTCGGCACGTCGGAGATCCCGCGGATCATCTTCAACGTCTCGCCGCCGTCGAGGTCGGGCAGCCCGAGGTCGAGGATGATCACGTCCGGTGAATGATCGGCTACTTCACGCAACGACGCCAGGGCGGTCCCGACGCTGCGAACCACCCAATCACGCGAGGTCAGGTCGCGGATCATCGCCGCCCGCACCACGGGGTCGTCCTCGACAACCAGAACCACAGCCACGGCGGCGACGATAACTGTGAAGGTTCTTCGCCTTCCGGTCGGCGGGTGAGCTCCGGCATACCGCGACCGGCACCCGGCGTTCGGCGCCGCCGAACCGTTACCGCCGCCAGGGGAGCAATACGCGCCGCAGTCGGGTAAACCCGTGCGGATGAAACGAGCCGTCGCCTACGTCGGCGTGTGGCTGGCCGCGACCACCGCCGCCGTCACGCTGTCCTGGCTGGGCGTGCGCGACGTCATCCGGGGCGCGGTCTTCGATCGGCCCGACGCGATCCCGCTGGTCTCCCCGGTCATGACCGAGGAGCCGCCACCGACGACCACCAGCGAAGCGGCCACAGTGGACACCTCGGCGCCGGAGCAGGAACCTCCGGAACCGAACCCGCCGGCGGCCGAGGACGCCGGTCATGTGCGGACCTACGACGTCAAGGGCGGCAAGGTCGTGCTCTCGGTGCACACCGAGAGCACGGAACTGATCTCGGTGTGCACCGGCTACACCATGCAGACCTGGGCCACGTCGCCGGTTGGCTGCGGGTGGAATTCTCACCGCGGGCCAACACGGTTCGTCGGTGATCGCGACTTGGCACGACCACCCCACCACGGTTGAAACCAACGAGTACTGACCGGGGCCGATCAGGACTTGCGGGCGACTCCGCCGACCAGCAGGCGGCGGAAGGCGTTCAGCGGCTCGCCGGGCCCGTCCGTCCACCACGTCGCCACCGGCACCAGGCCCGGCTCGAGCACGTCGAGCCCGCCGAAGTAGCCGCCGATCTCCTCGCGGGACCGGAACCAGCCGGTGCCCATCGCCCCCAAGTAGGCCCGCTCCATCTCACCGGCCAGCTCGAACGCCTCGGCGTCCTCGGGCCTGCAGAAGTGGCTGAGCGCCACGTACGAACCGGACGGCAGCGCGTCGATGTAGCGCGCCATGAGTTCCTGCGGCCGGTGCTCGTCGGAGATGTGGTGCAGCGTGCTGAACAGGAACAGCCCGATGGGCCGGGACCAGTCCAACCCCCTGGCCACGGACCGGTCTCCGAGCAGCCGCTCCGGATCCGTGATGTCCGCCGCGACGAAGTGCGTGCTGTCGTTCTCCACGAGCAGGGCGCGCCCGTGCACGATCGCGGTCGGATCGTTGTCGACGTAGACGACGATCGCATCGGCGTTGACCCGCTGCGCCACCTCGTGCGTGTTCTCCAACGTCGGCAACCCCGAACCGCAGTCCAGGAACTGGTCGATCCCGACCGTCCCGGCCAGGTATCGGGTAACCCGCTGCAGGAAAGCGCGGTTGTCCTTGGCCAAAGCGCCGGGCGTCGGGGTGACCTCGGCCAACTCGTCGCGCAGCACCCGGTCCGCCGCGTAGTTGTCCTTGCCACCGAGGATCGCGTCGTAGACGCGCGCGCCGCTCGGCCGCGTGGGGTCGATACCACCCGCACGCCCATCTCCGGTTCGTGTCATGCCACTCCCCAACCCCATAGCCTCCCCGACGCTGACCAGCGTTAGGTGATCAAGCATCGAGAACGTTGGAGGTGGGCAGATACCGCCAATCCGGGTAAGGCACTCGACCTGCGGCTGGATTCCACTACTATCCCTCCGCGTAACGTTCAACCGCTGGATCGCGACAGTGGATCGTAGAGCCCATTCCACAGGAGGTTTCGCGTGGCCCCGGACAGTGCCACGGGAAGCGGCCCCACCGCCCGCCGTCTCGTGCTGGGCAGCCAGCTGCGCCGACTGCGCGAGGCGAGCGGCATCTCCCGGGAGGACGCCGGATACGCCATCCGCGGCTCCGGATCGAAGATCAGCCGCCTCGAACTGGGCCGGGTCGGTTTCAAGGAGCGCGACGTCGCCGACCTCCTCAACCTGTACGGGGTGACCGACGAGTCGGAGCACGAGTCCTTTCTGGACCTGGTGCGCCGATCGAACGAACCCGGCTGGTGGCACCGCTTCAACGACCTGATGCCGTCGTGGTTCCAGGACTACGTCGGCCTGGAGGAATCGGCCTCCCGCATCCAGACCTACGAGATCCAGTTCGTGCCTGGTCTGCTGCAGACCGAGAAGTACGCCCGCGCGGTCGCCATCCAGGGCCGCCCCGAGTTCCCGGCGGACGAGCTGGAACGGCGCGTCCGGCTGCGCATGCAGCGCCAGAAGCTGTTCACGCAGCCGAAGCCGCCGCGGTTGTGGGCGGTGATCGACGAGTCGGTGCTGCACCGGCCGATCGGCAGCCGGGAAGTGCTGCGCGAGCAGATCCAGTTCCTGCTCGATGCGACCGCGATGTCCGCGGTGACTCTGCAGATCCTGCCGTTCGAGCTCGGCCGGTCCGGTGCGGAGGGCGCGTTCACGATCCTGCGCTTCGCCGAGCCGGAGCTGCCGGACATCGTCTACCTGGAACACCTCTGCGGCGCGCTGTACCTGGACAAGCCGGACGAGGTCGAGGTGTACAGCAAGGTCAGCCACCGGCTCGCGGTAGACGCGCAGACCCCGGAGGAGACCCGCAAGACGCTGCTGCAGGTCCTGAAGCACAGCTGACGTCCAGCCGCAACCGCCGGATATCCCCGCCGGTGGCTTTTTTGTGCCCGAAAGAGTGATCAAGGTCTCAGTGAAATGCACGTGCATTCAACCGTGCATCTGCACCTGCTAACTTGGTGCACGATCATCTGCACGTGCAGATGATCGTGCAGCGTTAGTCGGGGAAGGGTGAGGTTCGGATGACGAACATCCAGAACGGTATGCCCGCGCAGCAGCTTCCCAACGCGGTGTGGCGAAAGAGCCGCCACAGTGGAGCGGTGGGCAACTGCGTCGAATTGGCACCGTTGGTCGACGGCGGGATCGCCGTCAGAAACTCGCGTTACCCCGAGGGTCCAGCACTGGTCTACAGCCGGGATGAGATCGCCGCATTCCTGCACGGTGCCAAGGACGGCGAGTTCGACGACCTGATCGTCTGACTAGCCGCGCCGACGCTCCGCGCGGAGCCACGGTTGAAGCCCTTGACGACGAAACTCGGTGGCGCCATGAACGAGATTACCAACGGCCTGCAAGCCCTGGTAGCCCACGACTTCCAGTTCGCGCACCCTCGCGACACCAACGGCGGTCTGGTCGCCGTGGTGGGAATCCGCGTCCATCACGGGGTTTTCGACATCCTGCAGCTCTTTGGCGAGCACGACGCCGACGCGGCGCGGATCCCCGGTGACGAGCCGGACGTGCTCTTCCCGAGCAAGGTCCTGTGGCGCACCACCGGCCCGGCGCGCGAGGTGATCGCCGAACTGCTCGCGCTGTCCGAGCCGACCCCGGAGCTCAGCGGCCAGCCCAAGGGCTGCTGGCTGCCGACCAACGCGGGCCGCTCAGCCTGGCTGGCCGCCTCCGCCTGAGCCACCGCGGTGGGCCGCCCAGGTCCGCCGCCCCAGACCTCGCCCCGACCCCGGCGCCGGAGTCCTCTGTGGACCAAGCCCCCGGAACCGGGTCCCCGAACCGATCGAGTTCCCGCGTGACGGCGCCCCGGCGCGGGAGTTCGATCGGAAAATTTCCCGCCGCCCAAGGCGAAAAGCCGTCAGGACCGTACGGCTGCGACCCGGCCGACGCGTTCCACCCGGTGATCCCGTCCCTGCCGGGGCTTCGGTTCCTCCTGTCCCACCGAGGAGAAGCACTGGAACCGCTACCGGGCCGCGTCCTCGGATTCGAGGTAGTGGTGCAGAAGGCCGGCGGCTTCGAGCATGACTCGCGCCCGCTGGGTCAGCACCGCTTGGCGTTGCGCGATGGCCGCGCGGAGCTCGTCGCTGCTGCCCGTCTGCCGGAGGCCGTCGAGCACCTGCCGGATCTGGGGAAGCAGATACCTGCCCTGCCGGAGCATCTTGACCATCCGCGCGTCGCGGACGTCGATCGGGCTGAACATCCGGTACTTGGTGCCCGGCTCGCGCGCGGGCGCCAGCAGACCAGCGGATTCCCACACCCGAAGGGCCGAGGTGCGCACGCCGAGGAAGGTCGCTACCTCGCCGATGTGCATGCCGGACCGGGCAGCGCTTCCGGGGCTTGCCCCGCCACCGCTTCCAGCGCCTCGCCGATCGCCCGGAGGCTCCCCCGCTGCTCGTGCAGCGAGGCATGCCCGGCGTCCACGAGCGTCAGCGCCTGCGGAACGTCCCCGGCGTGCACGGCGAGCATGATCCCGCGAGCGGCGTCCATGCCGAACCCCCTGGCGAGCGCCCGGTACGTCAGGAGGGCCTGGCGGTGCCCGGCGTGGAACCTGCGGTGACCGGATTCGGTCCAGGTCGTCGGCGGCAGGATGCCGTCGTCCGCGAAGTTGCGGACGAGCTGGGTCGAGATCCCGGCGGCCCGGGCCAGGTCGATGGGGCGCAGCCGCGCTTCCACGTCAGCCATCCGCCTCACCTCGTGTTTGAAGATCTACCGACCACATCCGCAGCATAGTTCGGACAAATCCTCAAAAGATTTCAATGACCAACCTGAAGGTATGAATCCCAGCAGCGACCAGGCGCGGATCCGGGTGGTCGGCGCGCACGAGCACAACCTCGCCGACATCGACGTAGACGGTGCCCAAGCGGAAGCTGAACGCGGTGACCGGGGTGTCCGGGTCCGGCAAGTCGTCGCTGGTCTTCGACACGATCGCGGCCGAAGCGCAACGGCAGCTGCACGAGACGCTGCCCGCGTTCGTCCGCCCGGGCGACGGCAGCCACGGCGGCCGGATCATGTTCCAGGGCACCCCGAAAGCCCTACTAGATGCGCCGGATTCGCACACCGCGACCCACCTGCGCCGCGTCCTGCCCCGCTGATTCCCACGCAGAAAGGCAAAACTCCGATGGACGATGCTCGCGCTCAGCTGGTCACCACCGCGGCCGCAGCAGCGGGTCGGGAGCAGTGGTGCTCGACCAGAACCCGTGCTGGGCGGGATTGCGTACCCGATGGCCGAGGGACATCGGCAGCTCGCCGAAGAGCGCGCGATGCTCCAGCGCGCGGTGCGGGAAATCCGGTACCGCTGGCGGTGGACGCGAACGGCCGCCCGGACAGGCTCGGCGCCGAACTGGCCGGTCTGCTGAGGTACCTGCAGCAAGTGCTGGTCCTGTACCACGACCTCACCGACATCCCGGACCGGATGCGAACCCCAGCCCACCGGGGCCTATCGGCAACCCACCTCCGAGCCCGCAAGGTCCGCGACCTGCGCCGGCGACGAGTCCACACAGGACTCCGCGCCGACCCGTGCAGACGTCGGCGCCGAGCGCAGGTCAGGGGAGTTTGTACATGGGGTTGGGCAGCTTCACGCCGCGTTCGGCGTGGCCGCCGGCCAGGTCGGACTCCTGGTCGCCGACGCTGAGGACGATCTGGTAGCCCTGCCGCTCGATTTCGGCGCGGGTACCGCTCTTGTACGGCACCACCGACGGCCGGTGGTCGTCCGTCGGCCGCAGGTACAGGGCGTCGGGCTCGGGGTAGCCCTCCTCCTCGAGGTCCAGCAGGCTGGCCTCGCGCATCTGCGGGCTCTCCCGCCGGCCGGTGACGAAGAAGATCGCGACGCCGTGGGAGTCCGCGAATCGCGCCAGGTCCCTCGTCGCGGCGATCCCGACGGGCCCGCGCGCGAGCACGTACTCATCGGACGACTCCTGGTCGAAACCGAAGTTGATGTCCTTCGCGTACTCGTAGGTGGTCACGCTGGTGTCGTCGATGTCCAGCACGATCGCCGGTTTCGACACGCCCTGCTCCAGGCGCTTGGCCAGGTAGTCCTGGCCGCGCCGGTCGGCCTCGGCGATGTCGGCGTCCCACCGCCCCGACTCGTGGTAGTCCACGATGGACTCCTTGAGCTCCGTCAGGTTCGGGGGTTCGCCGGCCTTCGCGCCTTCGGCGCCCTGGGCAGCGGCGCAGCCGGTAGCGAGCACTCCGAACAGGGCGAAGGACGGGGCAATCCTGGGGAGTGCGGAGGACTTTCGATCGGACACGATGAGGAATCTCCTAGCGGCGGGGACTAATCCGGCAGCCCGGATCCGCTCAGCACGCGGTCGAGCACGGGATAGGAAGCTTGCGCACCGGAGTGTTGCACGCTGCAAGCTCCCACGCGGGTCGCCCGACGCACGGCAGGGGGAAACAGATCGCCCTGGCTGAGGCACAAAGCCACGGTTGCGACGAAAGCATCACCCGCTCCGGTGGTGTCGACCGCATCGACCGTGTTCGCTCCGGTCTCCGAAACGATGATCAACGCGGTACCGGGTCCGCTTCGACGTCGCGATGGGTTTGCGTGGTGTCGACGCCGTCGGCGCGCAGGGCCGCCAGCAGCGTCTCGCCGTACGCGTCCGCACCGACCCGACCCACCAGCGCCGTCCGGGCGCCGAGCCGTGCGGCGGCGACCGCTTGGTTGGCGCCCTTGCCTTCCGCGCTGGTGGTCAACGCGGCGGCCTGCACCGTTTCGCCCGTCAGCGGGCGGCGGTGCACGCGTGCGGTCAGATCGATGTTCAGCGAGCCGACCACGACGACGTCATGGGTGCGCGACATCGCACTTCCTTCCTCGGTGATCGTCACGCAACGCGGCGGGACGGCGCCGGGGCGTCGCACAACCGGTCGGCGAGCAGGTCGGCGAAGTTGCCGCCGGTTTCCAGCACCACGCGCACGTGCGCGCCGTCCTGGGCCGGGAAGTCCCGGTACTGCCCGCGGACGTCGGCGACGGTCGCGCCGCGGCCCGGCCCGTCGCCGGTGTCCACGTCGACCGAGACGACCGGAGCCAGCGCCGGGATGACGTCGCCGACCGCGATGGCCGCGGCCAGTGGGTCGTGGCAGGCCGCGCTGCGGTCGCCGAACACGTTCTGCTCGTAGAAGCCGAAGTACTGGTCCAGGATCTTCGCCGCGAACGCGGTGATCGGGGTGCCGAACTCGCGCAGCCGGCGCTGGTGGTCCTGGGTGATGCGTTCGGTCATGGTCGCGTCCAGCGGCACCAGGGTGACCGGCCACCCGGCCGCCAGCACCATCCGGGCCGCCTCCGGGTCGTTGCTGATGTTCGCCTCGGCGGCCGGGGTCGCGTTGCCCGGATGCCGGACCGCGCCGCCCATGATCGTGACGTGCTTGATCAGCTCGGGCAGCTCGGGGTCGAGTTGCAGCGCGGTGGCCAGGTTCGTCAGCGGGCCTACGGCAAGCAGGTGCAGCACGCCGGGGTTCTCGCGGGCGCGCCGCGCGATGAGTTCGGCGGCGGGCTCGCTGGTCGGCGCGGCCGTCGGCGCGGGCAGGTCCGTGTTGCCGAGGCCGTCGTCGCCGTGCACGTACGGCGCGAAGTGCGCATTCCCGGTCCAGCTGCGGCGGGCCCCGATGGCCACCGGGACGTCCGCCCGCCCGGCCAGTTCGAGCACCCGCAGCGTGTTGCTGGCCGCGGTGTCCGCGTCGATGTTGCCGAAGACCGTGGTCACCGCGCAGATGTCGACGTCCGGATCCCGCAGCAGGTAGAGCAGCGCCAGTGCGTCGTCGATTCCGGTGTCGCAGTCGACGATCAGGGTTTCCTTGGACGCCATCGGTTGCGCGCCTTTCTGCTGGCGGCGGAGCCCACGGCGCTCCGCCGCCCCCGCTCAGGGCCGCTTTCGGGGTCAGTCCGCGGTGTTCCGGCTGGGTTGTTCTGGACTCATCGGGATTGGCGCACCGGGAGGCTCGGCGCGCCGCTGGGCAGCACGTACTTGGCGGCGATCAGCGCGGTCCGCTCCATCGAGACGACCTGGGTGACCAGCACCACCGGCGTGTCCGGCGAGCGGCCGAAGACCTCCCCGCGGCGCCGCCCGAGCACGGTCGCGTTGATCGTGCTCTTGCCGCTCAGCGGCAGGTGCGGGTCGATCGAGCCGAGGACGTGCAGCATCGTGCTCGGCCGGGTCTCCGCCTCCGCCAGGGCCCGGGGCAGCGCCGGGTCGGCGGCGGCCAACGCCTCGTCGTGCACGCTCCACTCCTCCACCAGGCAGGCCGGCACGCCGTCGACGTCGACGACGCTCTCCCAGAACCGGATCTCGCAGCTGGCCGGCACCGGCAGGTGCTGCATCACCAGGTCGGTCGGCTGCTCGATGTCGCGCACCAGCGGGCGGACCTTGGTGCGGTCCGCGCCCAGCAACGCTTCGACCGGTTGCAACCGTTCGAAGCCGCGCTGGGCCGGGCGGTCGCTGACCGTCCGCCCTACTCCCCGCCGGACGGTGATCACGCCGTCCTCCTGGAGGAGGATCAGCGCCTCCCGCAGCGCCGGTCGGCTCACGCCGAGGTCGGCTGCCAGGTCGGGTTCGGACGGCAGCGTCGAGCCCGGCGGGTAGGTGCCCTGCCGAATGGCCTCGGCTATCCGCTCGTAGAGGTCCACGACCGGTCGTCGCTGGGGTCGTCTGGCCACCACTTCGCACTCCCTGCTGCATTGATGTCAGACAAGTTAAGAGAGACGGTCCCGGGAGTCAACTCCGGCCGTCCCGGAAGTGATCGAATACCAGTCCATGGAAAATCTTGACTCGCACCGCCGCGAGCAGGTAGACCCTTCCGCCAATACGACTAACATGTCAGACAAGACCGGAGTCAGGCTTCGGGGAACCAGCGACCCGGCCCCAACGGAGATCGCATCCCGGCGAGCGGCGCCGTCGAGCACCGCAAGCGGCTGATGAACCGACCTGCAGGAGGAACAAGTGCCCGAGTCGCCGACCGCGGACCAGCTCCGCCGCGCCCCGAAGGTGCTGCTGCACGATCACCTCGACGGCGGGCTGCGTCCTGAAACGGTCGCGGAACTGGCGGAGCAGCAGGGTTACACCGCACTACCGACGTCCGATGTGGACGGGATCACCGAGTGGTTCGCCGCCGCCACCGAAGCCGGCTCGCTGGAGGAGTACCTGGAGCGCTTCGTGCACACGGTCGGCGTCATGCAGACCGCGGACGCGATCAGCCGGGTTGCGGCCGAATGCGCCGAAGACCTCGCCGCGGAGGGCGTCGTGTACGCCGAGGTCCGCTACGCGCCGGAGCTGAGCACCCAGCAGGGCCTGTCGCTGGACGAGGTCGTCGAGGCGATCCTCGACGGGTTCCGCAGCGGCGTGGCGCGGGCGCGCGAAGCCGGCAACCGCATCCGCATCGGCGTGCTGCTGTGCGCGATGCGCCAGGAGCACCGCGCGCGGGAGATCGCGGAGCTGGCGGTGAAGTACCGCGACGCCGGCGTGGTCGGCTTCGACATCGCCGGTCCGGAGGCCGGCTTCCCGCCCACCCGCTCGCTGGACGCGTTCGAGTACCTGCGGCGGGAGAACTTCCACTTCACCATCCACGCCGGTGAGGGCTTCGGGCTACCGTCGATCTGGGAAGCCGTCCAGTGGTGCGGCGCGGCCCGGCTGGGCCACGGCGTGCGCATCGTGGACGACATCGAGGTCGCCGACGACGGCACCGCCAAGCTCGGCCGGCTGGCGTCGTTCGTGCGGGACCGCCGCATCCCGCTGGAGATGTGCCCGCGGTCGAACGTGCACACCGGAACCGTTCCGTCGGTCGCCGAGCACCCGATCGCGCTGCTGCGGCGGCTGAACTTCCGGGTCACGGTCAACACCGACAACCGGCTGATGAGCCAGACCTCGATGACCAGCGAGTTCAGCGAGCTCGTCGAGCACTTCCACTACGCGCTCGACGACCTGCAGTGGTTCACGGTGAACGCGATGAAGTCGGCCTTCATCCCGTTCGACCAGCGCCTCGCGCTGATCAACGAGGTGATCAAGCCCGGCTACGCGGCCCTGCGCTAGGAGTCGCTGTCCGGCCCCGTCACCCTCCAAGCCACCACGAAGATCAACACAAACCAGGGGGCGACTTAGGTTGGTGAATGGTCTGGGTGGGTGGTCGCTTAGCGGAACCTGAGAGGTTCCCTGGACTGCGGGTGCCCCTCCTGATGTATGTCCAATACGCGGCGGAGGGGCCGTCCTCGCCAGAAAACCTCTCAGAACCCGCCGATGGTCGTCTTGGCAAGGTGAATGCAAGCGGCTACGCCGCTTCCAAAGGCGCGGACGGCATTCGCCGACAGGCTCTTAGCCCCAATCCACCGATGATCTTGGGTAACGGTTCGGTGGCGAGAGCACGAGATGCCCTTCTGACCTGGGATGATTGATCTTGCGTAGGGATCGATCAACATGGATTGGAAGGGCATCTCGCAGGTGCGATCTTCTCATAGTGCTGCGCGGGTGAGCGCGGTGTTCGACGATGCGAATCTGGTGGCTTCGGCGGGGCTGGTTCCGGTGATGCGGTTGGCCGAACGCGTCGGGTTGTCCGAGCTTGTCGCCGAGGGTGTCCGGGTTCCCGGTTCGGAGGGTGCGAATGCGGATGCGAAGGTGGGCTCGATCGTGGCCGGGATGCTCACCGGCGCCGACAGCATTGATGATCTCGATGTGATCCGGCATGGGGCGATGCCGAAGTTGTTCGGCGGGATCCGGGCACCGTCCACTGTGGGCACGTTTCTGCGTGCTTTGACGTGGGGGCATGCCCGGCAGGTGGAGTCGGCCGCGCGGGAGTGCCTGGTGGGCATGGCCCGGCAGACTCCGGTGCTGGCCGGCGCCGCTGAGAGGACGTTCATCGATGCTGATTCCACCCTGGGCAGGGTGTTCGGCCACGCGAAGCAGGGTGCGGCGTTCGGGCACACCAAGATCGGCGGCCACAATGTGCGGCTGCGGGGTTACCACCCGCTGCTGACCACGCTGTCCACGCCCCGATCGGCGCCGGTGGTTGCCGCCACGAGGATGCGTGGCGGCAACGCCGGCTCGGCGCGGGGTGCGGCGTCGTTGGTCACCGAGACGATCAACCTTGCACGGCGGTGCGGCGCCGGGCCGGGCCGGATGCTGTTTCGCGGTGATTCCGCCTTCTACGTAGGCGAAGTCGTCTCCGCCTGCCGGGCGCAAGGTGTGGAGGTGTCGATCACGGTGGCGCAGTATCCGAACGTGCAGCGCGCGATCGCCGGCATCGCCGAGGACGCGTGGACGGCGATCAAGTATCCCCAGGCCGTCTGGGACGAGGCCAGCCAGTCCTGGGTCAGTGACGCCGAGATCGCGGAAACCGAATTCACCGCCTTCGCCAGCGATAAAGCCCATCGGGTGGCTGGTCGGTTGATCGTGCGCCGGGTCAAAGACAAAAACCACGCTGATGCCCTGTTTCCCGTCTGGCGGTATCACGCCTGCTTCACCACCAGCAGCCAGCCGCTGGTCGAGGCGGAGAAAACCCACCGTGCGCACGCGATCATCGAACATGTCAACGACGACCTCAAACACGGCCCGCTGGCCCACATCCCATCCGGGGTCTTCAGCGCCAACGCCGCCTGGCTGACGCTGGCCGCCCTGACCCACAACCTGCTGCGCGCCGCAGGCAGTCTGACCAGTGCTTTCCACGCCAAAGCCCGCGCCGCGACCCTGCGCCGCACACTGATCAACATCCCGGCACGGGTGGCCCGACGAGCCCGCTCGATCACACTGCACCTCCCGGAAAACTGGCCCCGCCAACACGACTGGCACCACCTGTTCCACACCACCCACGCCCCACCCGAAACAGCCTGATCACCCTCCCCCAACCCGCCCGCAAGGGCCCAACCCAGGAACCATGGAAAAGCTGGGCAGACCAGCGGATTCCGCACGTCCACACCCCACCACAATGATCAACAAAGGAAACCAAGATCACTTCAAACCCGCCTCGGTGGATTGGGGCCTTAGGAAACTCACGGGCGCTCAGCTCGCCGACCGCTCACCCGGGACAGCACGGTTCGCCGGGACGCCGAGTCACAAGATCGAGAAGACACGAGCGGCCTATGGTCCTACGGTGACCGACATCGAACAAGTGTCCCGCTGTTGAGCAGGGGTTCCTCATGAGCCGTGTCCGAGTTCTCGTCGGCACCCGCAAGGGCGCGTTCATCCTCACCGCGGACGGCGCCCGCGAGCGGTGGGACATCAGCGGCCCGTTTTTCGGCGGCTGGCAGCTGTACCACCTCAAGGCCTCGCCAGCCGACCCCGACCGGTTGTACGCATCGCCGTCGCTCGGCTGGTTCGGCCAGTTGATCCAGCGCTCCGACGACGGCGGCCAGACCTGGGAACCGGTCGGCAACCAGTTCTCCTACGACGGCACCCCCGGCACGCACCTGTGGTACGACGGCACGCCGCACCCCTGGGAGTTCGAGCGGGTCTGGCACCTCGAGCCGTCGCCGACCGACCCGGACACCGTGTATGCCGGGGTCGAGGACGCCGCGCTGTTCCGCACCACCGACGGCGGCCAGACCTGGCAGGAACTGCGCGCGCTGCGCGAACACGACTCCGCTTCCGGCTGGCAGCCGGGCGCCGGCGGGATGTGCCTGCACACGATCATCCACGCGCCGGACAACCCGAACCGGCTCTTCACCGCCATCTCGGCGGCGGGCGCCTTCCGGACCGACGACGGCGGCATGAGCTGGCAACCGATCAACCACGGGCTCCACTCGGAGGGCATTCCCGACCCGGACGCGGAGGTCGGCCACTGCGTGCACCGCATCGCCCTGCACCGCGAACGCCCGAACGTGCTGTTCATGCAGAAGCACTGGGACGTGATGCGCAGCGACGACGCCGGCGATTCCTGGTACGAGATCAGCGGCGACCTGCCGACCGACTTCGGCTTCCCGATCGACGTGCACGCCCACGAACCGGACACGGTGTACGTCGTGCCGATCAAGAGCGACGAGCAGCACTACCCGCCCGAGGGCAGGCTGCGCGTCTACCGCAGCCGGACCGGCGGCGGCGAGTGGGAGCCGCTGACCAAGGGCCTGCCGCAGAACCACTGCTACGTCAACGTGCTGCGGGACGCGATGGCGGTGGACTCGATGGACGAGTGCGGCATTTACTTTGGCACCACCGGCGGCCAGGTGTACGTGTCGCCCGACGCCGGGGGCAGCTGGCGGCCGATCGTCCGGGACCTGCCGGCGGTGCTGTCCGTCGAGGTGCAGACGCTGCCATGATCAGGGTCGCGCTCCCCGCCCACCTGCGGACGCTCGCCAAGATCGTGGACCGCGAGATCGAGCTGGACCTCGACGGCCGGCCCACGCAGCGCGCGGTACTCGACGCGCTCGAAGCCCGCTATCCGATGCTGCGCGGCACCATCCGCGATCAGGAAACCCAGCTGCGCCGGGCGTTCATCCGCTTCTTCGCCTGCGAGCGGGACCTCTCCCACGAGTCGCCGGACGCCCCGCTGCCGGAAGAGGTGGCGGCGGGCGCGGAGCCGTACCTGATCGTCGGAGCTATGGCGGGCGGCTGACCGAGCCCCGCTCGAACCGAACTGGTTGTCCCATCCCCCGATTGATGGATGCGACCGACCGTCCAAACTGGACGAAATTGTGCTGCTCGGCGTGCCCGTTCAACTAATGGGTGGTAGATCGGGCGCTTCGGCGTGTTGGCGTGTCAATTCTCGGCCCCGGTGGAAGGTTTGCCGCGTCAATCGCGCGACCGGGCCGGGCTCCCCGGATTCCGAGCCCGTCCGACGCCACCGGAAATCAACCAGATCGGAGTCTGACATGCGCAGATCAGCACGTGCCCTGCTCGCCGGAGTCGCCGCCGTGGGCCTGCTCGCGATGGGTGCGTCCCCGGCCCTCGCCGCGAAGGGCAAGGCCAAGGAGTCGGACGACGACTCCGTCGTCACGGCCGCAGCCCAGGGCGGCAACGGCGGGAACGGCGGCAACGGCGGGTTCGGCCTGAACATCTGCCCGGCGATCAGCATCCTCGCGAAGGCCGAGGCCAACTGCACCGCGGGCAAGGGCGGCAACGCCAACGGCGGCGACGCGGAAGCCTATGCGGAAGACGACAGCCGGGACACCGAGCAGTCCGACTAGGACTGACGCCGACCTCGCGGGTCCGGTTCGGCCCGGCCACTCCCGCCCGAACGGGAGCGGCCGGGCGCTGATCCACCCAGGGCCCACCCGATACGAGGTCTTCGCCCGGCCAGGAACGCCGACCGGTGGACGATCTGGTCGGCGTGTCCGGAGCGACGACGCGAAAAGGAGCACCGGTGATCATTTCTGTTCGCATCCTCAGCACCGCCGCCGCACTCGGAATCGGCGTGCTGGCGACGAGCATGCTGCCCCAGGCGGTCGCGGACGAAAGCACCAAGGAGAAGCCTGGTAGCGCGGGCGAAGCCGGGCAGGGTTTCAGCATCTGCCGACCGATCTCCCTCACCGGCGGTCAGATCACCACCCAATGCTCGGTCGCGCCGAACGGCGGGAGCACCGACGGGCACTCGACCGCGGCTGCCGAGGAGAACAGCGACGACGACTGAAAGTCGCCCGCTGCGCAAAAGATGAATGTGTCGGTCTCCGCAAGGAGACCGACACATTTTCACGCGCACCGAAGAAATCGGTCCAACCCGATCGTCCACTGTGGCCTGGACCAGTTCGCCGAGCGGCGCCAGTCGCCCGATGCGGGTGCTTTCGCCACTTCAGCCGGGGGCACCGGAACGGCAGCGTTACGCTCGAAAAGCGGGCAGGCCGTGGGATTTCTCGGACGCGGCCTACCCGCTACCAACTCGAAACTCGGACGCGGCGCGACGGCCTCCCGGCAGGAAGACCGACGCGGAACCCGCGGCTCCCTTCGCCAGGAAGCTCCAAAATTACTCGTCGTCGCTGGAGTACTTCCGGTCCTTGCTGTCGTCTTCCGCGTAGGCTTCCGCGTCGCCACCGTTGGCGCTGCCGCCGTTGCCGGCACCGCAGTCCGCCTTCGCAGGCGACAACAATGCGATCGACGGGCACACGTTGATCCCGAAGCCGCCGTTGCCGCCGTTGCCGCCGCTACCACCTTCGGCCGCGGCCGTGACGGTGGAGTCGTCGTCCGACGTCTTTTCCTTGCCCTTGGCGGCCAGCGCCGGAGACGCTCCCATCGCGAGCAACCCGACCGCGGCGGCCCCGGCGAACAGAACACGAACAGACTTGCGCACTGCAGACTCCAATCTGGATGGATACCACTTGGTTGAACAGCCCCGCCGCTGAAGCCCGAGGGAAGTTCGACGGGAGCCAAGATCAACGCGTGGACCCTTTCACCGAAGTCCGCAAAACACCCCCAGCGACATGCAGATCGCACCCCCAGTCACCCAGAGGTGCGATCAACTTCGTTGTGCCCGCAAATAAAGAGCGTGCCGACCGGCGCACAGACCGGTCGACACGCTCTCAACTCGACACTCCGGGCTGCCGGTGCCCGGTTCGGCGTCAGTCCTCGTCGTTGTGCGAGGAGTTGGCTTCGGCGTCGCCACCGGTGCCGTTGCCGCCGTCGCCGGCCGAGCAGGAGCCCTTGCCCTCGCCCAGGATACCGACACCGATGCCACAGAGGACGTTCACGCCGATGCCACCGTTGCCACCCTTGCCGTTGCCGCCGTTGGCCTCGGAGGAGGTCACCGAGTGGTCGTCCTTCTCGTGACCCTTGCCGTGCCCGCCGGCAAAGGCAGGCGAACCCATCGCCAGCATCGCGGCCGCAGCGGCGGTAACACCGAGAAGACGAATCGAAGTACGCATTACTTAACTCCCATCCATGTTGGACACAACCAGGTCGGCTTGAGTTCCCCGAAATTCCGGGGATTTGGGGGGGTGCACCGACCGGCAAGAGGAACGTTGCCATTGATATGGGGGGTCCGGCATGTCGGGCCACACCAAAGAGAATCGCTCACCACCCATGCGGATGCACGACTACGCAGCGTCGTTCGGCTGGCCGATCTCAACCCGCACAACTCAACTGATCAGATGAAGCAATTGCGACTGCCACATAAAAGATCAAGAAGTAGAATCCATCGATCCTGATCACGAAATGATCAAGAACGAGGAACCCTAAAGTCATTGCCCGATAAGGACTTGCGCAACACGATCGGCGTCGCCAACTTGAGACACTTCGCCCGTTTGGATCAAGAAAGGGAAGCTCGCGCGCACATCGCGCGAACCACCCCTAGCGTTTGTTGCTGATCCCGATACGGACTTCGTTTCAGGAGGCAAGCCATGGAAATTCGCAGCAAGACGGCCGTCGTGCTGGCCGCGCTCGGGACGCTGACCGCCGGCGCCTCGGTGGCAGCCGCGACCGCATGGGCCGGACCACCGCTGCACGTAGAGGTGAGCGAAGCCCGGTGCCTGCGCACCGCAGACCTGCCCATCGTTGGGAAAGCGTTGAAAGTTGCTGTGGGACAGGAGAACCTCACCACCGTGCGGCTGACGTTCCGGAGCGCCACCAATGACCGCCAGACGGTTGCGTACGCCGTGGCAGTGGACGGAAACGTGCGGGCCAGCGGCTCAGTCAGCGGCGGCGGCGTGTCCATCAACAGCGTCACCGTCGCCAACAACAGAGGCTCCCGGCTCATCGTGACGACGGGTCCCACGGTCGTCGTCGACCGGACCATCACTGGACACTGCTAGGACAGGTGCCGGAATCATTTCGGGGAGCGGGAACAGTCCCGCTCCCCGATTTTTTGCCGTGCTCATCGGCAGTACTCATCGGCAGTGCTGCGACCATCCGATCCCGGAAATGGATCAGTGGCTTCACCGGGGAGCCGGTGAAGCCACTGCGAGAGTGCGGCGCAGGCGGACCGGAGGGCCAGAGTCGCACCCTCCAACATGCGATCCCGCCTTGGTTCCGCCGCGTGGCGTGCGCTTCTGGACCACGGGCGGTGACTTTTACGCTGCACTCCTTGCCTTTCGGCAATCCATGGGGTGTGGCGAAGACATCAGGAGCGCGCTCCGGCAGATGTTCCGGCCGGTCGGCGCTAGGCGGTTCGTGCGCTCAGAAGGCGAACACGGAACCGGTCGCGGCCTTCAGCTGGCAGGGATTGGCCAGCAGTACCTGGTAGCCAACCGGTTGGCCGCGCCAGGTCCCCTCCGCGGATGCGGTGGTCTGCCGGCTTTCCTTGGTGCAGTTCTTCGGCTGCCCCGGGTCCAACCGCTCGAACTTCCCTTCAACCCGGTGCAATTCGTCGCACGCGACGGACGCGCGCGGGTGGTCCCCGCTCGCTGGGTCGCAGTTCAGCGTGACAGTCCGGGACTTCTGGGACTCCGTCACCGTCAGCTTGAGCGTGCTCTGGTCCGCGTCATCGCCGGACGCGGCCGCGGCAACCCCTGGAACCAGCACCACCGCAGCGAAGACAATGCCGGCGACACCGCGGCCGAGCAACCGAGATTCGGTCATTTCGTGCATCCTCCGTCCTGGCCGGAATGGAAACCCCCGTCTTCCTTACCGCACCCGGAACGACCTCTCCGTGCGAGCCGAAAAAGATCAATCGATCGGATTCCCTCGAAGCGGTGATCATCACCACCAGCCACCAATGAGCCCCGAATTCGTTCCCGGAAGATCTACGGCGACCGCCGGCAACGATCCGACTCGGCGACGGCGCCGGGCCACCTGACGACGCCGGGTAGCTCCCATTAGCTCATCAGCGTTTCGAACCCGCGGATAAGCGACGGAATTTCACGTAGATTTGTCCACTAATCGAGTTCGGCTCGTCGCTTCGGTGTCGATCATCCGCAAATCGAATGCAGCGCACGGGCGACGAACGGAACGTAGTCACGATCCGACACAAACGGGCTGCGGTCGCCGATCGCGTGATCGTTTCCGACGCCGCCGCACGACGAGCTGCTGCACAACGCAGCGTGTTGCCCCGGACGAAGATCCTCATCCGGTGCGCCGCACCGTGCATATTCCAGTGGAGATCATCAGATGAGGTGAGCGACCGAAATCTGGGGTTGCGAGAAGATCAGGCAGCGCTATCTTTTAGAAGACCCCGCTGCGGCAGGGTTTCAAAACCCGATGGGAATCCACTGCCATTCGACCCGACAAAGGCGGCCGGCGATTCCTGCGGCGTCATTCGACAAATCAGCACGAAGGGGAATATTCGTTATGCGTTCTGCCAAGCGCGTCATCGCTGCTACCGCCCTGGGCCTTCCCATCCTGCTCGGCGCTCCGGGAATGGCGCTCGCCGACGGCGGTCACCACAAGGGATGGCCGACCATCTCCGACAACCAGCTCCAGAACCAGGACCAGGACGCCAACACCGAGCAGGCCAACCTCAACAAGCCGACGCAGTACACGTTCAACGTCGGCAGCGGCGAGGCCAACTCGGTGAGCTGGAGCAACCAGGCCAACGACGCCGACACCGAGCAGAGCGAGGCGGCCTGGCAGGCGGACGAGGACTGACGGCAGGGACCCCCTCGCTGCCGCGGTAACCGCACCATGAAAGGGCTTGGCCCGGCGATTCCCTCGCCGGGCCAAGCCTTTTTCATGTTCCTTCATCTCCGCCACGACTGATCGGGCGGCTGTGCCGACCCTAGTCGTCGACGTCCATCTCGCCCTCGGTCTGCTCGGTGTCGTTGACGTTGTTCTGCTGGGTAAAGGTCATCGCCGCCTGCTCGCCCTTGCTGTTGTGGCTGACCTGCGTGATGGGCGAGACGTTGATGTTGTTCTGCACCGTGTGGTTCTGCGCGCTCTGCTCCTGGGTCTCCTTCACGATCCAGGAAGCCTTCACCGGGTGCCCGTTGCCCTGAGCGGCCAGAGCCGTACCCGACACCCCGAGCAGCAGCGGCACCCCCACAGCGGCGGCAGCGAGCACGCGCTTCGCAGTACGCATCAACCGATTCCCTTCGTAGACCGACTATTTCCGCACTGTTCCTGATCCCCGCAGCGATCCTGGAAATGCACATCGCCTTCGGGTTTCGCGGAATCCACACCCCGAAAAGGGGCAACAGAAATCTACCGGTGCAACGACATTCGGTGGCAAGCAAAAACTTCGGTGATCACACCATGTAGTGATCACCGTTGGGCGACACCGCTTTTGCCGATTCGAGCATGAAGAAGCCCACTGGGCCGACGACTGCTCGTCGGACCAGCGGGCCGCTGCACTTCTCCGGCCCCCAGTGGGGCCGCCGTGATCAGATCAGATGCCGAACCGGAAGACCTGCCCGGACTTGGCGGTGCTGGACCCGTTCAGGTCCCAGCGCGGTTCGAGCTTCAGCCAGCTCCCCGCGGGGGAGTTCGGCTGTTCCACGGACACCGCCAGGTCCGGCGTCGCCCGCGGGCTGATGACGTAACCGGCCGCGCGCTCCTCCACGATCCAGCGCTGGCTCGGGCTTCCGGGCAGGCACGGCACGGCGAGGACCTCTGGCCCCCACTGCAGGTTGGCCTGCGCGCACCGGTTCGTCTGCTGGTTCCGGATGGTCACGCTGCCGTCGTACTGGTTCGACACGACCCACTTGTCAGCGTCGCCGAACACCCCGAACGGGGCGGCCTTGATCACCGGGTCGCCGCCGAAGTCGGCCCACCGGGAACCGTCGACCGCGCTGGTGATCTCCGTGCTGAATCCGATGGGGGAAGGAGCCGACGCAGCCTGGGCACCGGCCGGCACGAGGGAAACCGCCGCCAAGGCACCGAGGGCACCCAGCATCCAGCGAGCACGCTTCATTACTACCCCTCCACACAGAATGTTTTTCGGGAATGGCGATCGGTTTTCCGACCATCCGATAAGGATCTCTACCAGCAGCGGAACGAAAGTTCGCACCGGGTCACTACAACGAGTGGTCGATCAGCGACTTCGGTAACAACGCCTAGATCAAATCGGATAAGGGTCCTCAATGGACTTTTTTTGACAAACCCCAAAACTGAGATAAATGACTCTCATTTCAGGTTAAGACATCGAGGCGCGCAGCTCCCCGCCCACGACCGGCAGGAGTCGCCGCACGACCCGAGTCCCCAGTAGACATCCGGCAGAAGGGTGATTCGCGTTGCGGTCGAGCCGAACCCGAAAGGTCATCAGGAACACCGGATGTCCGGAAGCCTCGGCCCAGCAGGTCGAAGTAGCACACCACGGCCTGCGCGCCGCCGTGGTCACGCCACAGCGGGCTGGAGCCAGTGCGTGTTCGCGCGAAGGAAGCCATCGACGTGATCATCCCGAGCGACCGGTGGACGTCGTAGAGGTAGAACTCCATCCACTTGCTGCCGCCGCGGACCAACTTCACGTTCCGCGAGTCTGACGTCCACAATGGACACATATGCCCCGCCCGGAGCGCCGAAATCCCCCGCCGACGTGCGTCGACAGGGGCTCCGAACTGCGAGAGCTGGTGCGCGATACTGGGATTGAACCAGTGACCCCTACCGTGTCAAGGTAGTGCTCTCCCGCTGAGCTAATCGCGCCGAGCGGCCCGGCCGCTTGCAGGCACCAGCCTAGCGGAGCCCCCAGCGCGGCCGTGCACCACCCCGCCCTCACACCTGGCGCTCGAAGGTGACCAGCAGACCCTCGACGCCACCCGGGCCCAGCCGGCCCTTGACGTCCGCACCAGTGATCGCCTTCAGCTGCCAACCGTCGGCGGCATGGTCGTTGAGGGCCCGCTCCAGCTTGTCGCCGGACATCTTGCCGCCGAGCCACTTTTCCCGGAGCTCCACGACCTTGTACTTGTACGGCATCGGCTCTCCCCGTCAGCGCGAACACGTGTCATGGGGTGAACGATGCGCGGCCGCCGCGGGTACCGTCAGGGGCCGCAGGTGCTGTCCGGCGCTGGGGTCAAGAACTCGGTGGCGGCCCAGCGCGCGTCGCCGAGATCGCGGAAGCCGCCGACCACGTTTGGCGTCGCGGCCACCTCCGCGCCCTGGCGCAGCTCGCCCACCCGGGCGTTCGCAGAGCTGGGACCGGAGCGGACGTTGAGCACGTCGGCGGTGACCCGGAAGGTGCACGGCTCGGGTCCGCCGAATCCGCTGCCGGCCTGTCCGGTGCCGATCAGGTAGCTCACCCCGAGGACACCGGCGCCGATGAGCAGCAACGAGCGGGGCAGCAGGAACATGGCATACCTCCCTGGTCGACCACGGTCGTCCAAGGCACAGCGTCCGACGCCGGAAGCGGCGACGGAACCCGGAGCACCCGTCGGCACGCCCGGTTCAACGCCTCGGGTGTCGCCCACCCGGCGTTCGAGCGCGCGCTGTAGCCCGGTTGAATCGCTGGCATGGCCGCACGATTCAAGGACCTCGCGTTGGGACGCGCTGGACCACCAGGCGCAGGCGGATCACGTTCTGCCAGAGCCACACGGCCGCCGAGCCGACCGCCAGCGCTCCGGCGACGATCCCTGTCCAGGGCGGGCTTGATCCCGTTGTTCCAGGCCCACAGCGCCGCGTCCTGGATGGCCTGCCAGCAGGTGAGCACGACGGTGCGGAAGCCCTCGAAGTTGTTCCAGGCGTAGATGACCCCGGCGACCAGTCCGGCCACCAGGGCGATGAGGAAGCCGATCGGTGACGTGGCGAAGGCGATGCTCAGCGCGAGCCAGGCGATGCGCACGGCCATGATCGCGTTGCGGACCAGCAGCCAGCCGCTGTGAATCAGTGGCTTAACTGCAATACGGGACGTACGGTCTGGATTCGGCGGGTTTGGTCCGTACGCAGTCGCCTTGGCGGGTAGGGGCGATACCAACCCCTCGCGCACAGAAGGACACGCGTCAGGCCGCTTGATTCTCAGGCAGTGAGGAGAAGTTTGGCAGCCTCTTGTTGACTTCATCTAGCCGTCGGGCGAATGCCCGCAGCCTGCGGTAGTACGACCACGGCCGGGCGCGGGTTAGAAGAAGCGCCGTATACACGCAGCTGATGTCCTCAACCAGCGTGAAGAACGTCGCCTCGATCAGCGGAGCCATCTTTAGCTTCTCGCCAGGGCCACATCGCTTCCTCTCCAGCTCGATGATCCCGCTCGTCTCGTACATCATGACGATGAAGTCGAGCCCATAGATGCGTGTGGGAATCATCGCCATGTAGCTCTGCACAACTGCGCACTGACGTTTGCCTAGCATCGGCTGGAATTTGGGCACATCGCCGAACAGCTGCTCGCAATCGCCGCGTTTCACGTCAAGCACCTGTTTCCCCATCTCCCAGCCCATACCAGGGAGCGCAAGGCCCGCTGCCGGCGATAACTCCTTGGTTAGCCCGAGCAGCCGGGCCAGCATCTCGCGGCGGGCGCGGTGGTACTCAACGATTGTTTCCGCACCACAGGGTCCAGTGGCAGAAAAGATGTCACAAGTTGGGTATTGCGGAGGGCAACGAGTTCTGCGCTTCCGCCCCTGACACCCGGAAAACCGAAACGCCGCCCCCCGCAAGGGGGACGGCGTTCTCACCAGGTGCCGAAGATCAGCGGTCGGCCATCTTCTTCTGGAGGTTCTCGTCCAGCGTCGCGAGGAACTCCTCGGTGGTCTGGAACGCCTGGTCGCCGCCGACGAGCAGCGCCAGGTCCTTGGTCATCTTGCCGCTCTCGACGGTCTCGATGACGACCTTCTCCAGGGTGTCGGCGAAGCCGACGACCTCCGGAGTCGAGTCCAGCTTGCCGCGGTGCTGCAGGCCCCGGGTCCAGGCGAAGATCGACGCGATCGGGTTCGTCGAGGTCGGCTTGCCCTGCTGGTGCTGGCGGTAGTGGCGGGTCACCGTGCCGTGCGCGGCCTCGGCCTCCACCTTGCCGTCGGCGGTCATCAGGACCGAGGTCATCAGGCCCAGCGAGCCGAAGCCCTGCGCCACGGTGTCGGACTGCACGTCACCGTCGTAGTTCTTGCAGGCCCAGACGTAGCCGCCCTCCCACTTCAGGGCGCTGGCCACCATGTCGTCGATCAGCCGGTGCTCGTAGGTGATGCCCTTGGCGTCGAACTCGGCCTTGTACTCGTTGTCGAAGATCTCCTGGAACACGTCCTTGAACATGCCGTCGTAGGCCTTGAGGATCGTGTTCTTGGTCGACATGTAAACCGGGTAGCCGCGATCGAGCCCGTAGCGGAGGGACGCGCGTGCGAACTCCTCGATGGACTTGCGGTAGTTGTACATCGCCATCGCGACGCCGCCGTCCGCACCGAACTTGGCGATCTCGAACTCGATCGGCTCGCCACCGTCCTCCGGGGTGAAGGTGACGGTGACGGTGCCCGGGCCGGGGACCTTGAAGTCGGTGGCCTTGTACTGGTCGCCGTGCGCGTGACGGCCGATGACGATCGGCTTCGTCCAGGTCGGCACGTAGCGCGGGATGTTGGAGATCACGATCGGCTCGCGGAAGATGACGCCGCCGAGGATGTTGCGGATCGTCCCGTTCGGGCTCCGCCACATCTTCTTCAGGCCGAACTCCTCCACGCGGGCTTCGTCCGGGGTGATGGTGGCGCACTTCACGCCGACGCCGTGCTTGGCGATGGCGTTGGCCGCATCGACCGTGACCTGGTCGTCGGTGGCATCCCGGTGCTCGATGCCGAGGTCGTAGTAGTCGAGGTTGATGTCCAGGTACGGGTGGATCAGCTTGTCCTTGATGAAGGACCAGATGATCCTGGTCATCTCATCGCCGTCGAGCTCGGCTACGGTGCCCTGGACCTTGATCTTGCTCATGTGGCGGGGTGCTCCTCTCGCGAGAATGCAAGCGGTACAAGCGTACTGCTATCGGCCTCGATTGTGCCCTGTCCCCGTCGCCCACCACCACCCGCTCGGACGCGCGATGCGCCACTGTTCGTGATGCGCGCCCTGTGTCGTGATCTTCTTCTAGGCTCGACACTCGATCGAACGATCTTTGGTTGGCTGATATTGGAGGGGCCCGTGTCGACTGGACCGACGCACGCGATGAGCGGTGTCGCCGCTTGGGCGGCAGTGACCGCCCTGGCCGACACGCACACGCTGGGGCAATTATCCCCGAAGACCTGGGTGGTCGGCGCAACTCTTTCCGCCGGGGCCGCGCTGCTGCCCGACATCGACCACCCCAAGTCGACGGTGGCCAGCACCTTCGGCGCCGTCTCCCGCGGCGCGTCGGCCGGGATCAGCGGCTTCAGCGGCTTCATCTACCGCCTCACCCGCACCAAGCACGACAGCGACCGGGAAGGCACCCACCGCGGCTTCACGCACACCATCGTCTTTGCGGTGCTCGCCGGGCTGATCACCACGGCGATCGCGCAGACCAGCGAGGGCGCCGCGCTCGGCGTGCTGATGTTCTTCTTCGCCGGGCTTGCGGTCCGCGGGCTGCTGCACACCTGGTCCTCCGGCAAGGACGCGCTACTGATCACCGTGGCCTCGGTGCTGCTCACCATCGCCTGCTGGGCCTGGGCCGACGACCAGCCCACCAACGCCGCGGCCTTCGGGGTGGCGGTGATGATCGGCTGCATAGCGCACTTCTTCGGCGACGCGATCACCGAGCAGGGTTGCCCGATGCTCTGGCCGGTGCCGCTGAGCGGCATGACCTGGTACCCGGTCGCCCCGCCGAAGGCGCTGCGGATGAGGACCGGCGGGAAGGTGGAGATGGTGCTGGTCGGCCCGGGCCTGACGATCGCCGCCGTGGTTTTCAGCGCGGTCGCCCTCTACCGCGTCGGCGCGGCCCCGTGGCTCGCCCAGCTCGACCTGCCGCCCGAGGTCATGGCCTGGATTGCCCCGTCCTGACCCCTGCGCGAGCCTCCCTGAGGGAGCGAACGGACCGTTCGCGCCATCAGGGAGCCTGTTGCGTTTTCGGCGAAAACGGCTGAACCGAAGTTCCAAATCAGTCTCGATCGCCGCCGTTCCTCCGCCAGTGGCCGCCTCAGCCGCATCGATCGATCACGGTCCGTGATGGGCGTAATTTTGCGACCGGCTCCAGGTGGCGCGAACAGGCCGTTCGCTTCGAATAGCGACGTCGGGCACCGCAGGATGCGACATTTCGCCCATCGCTCATTCCGGGGCCGATAGGGTACAAGAGCGGCAATCACACCGGCGCCGCCCGAAGCCCCGGAGGGAAGATGCGAGCTCGAAAGCGGTTCGTGGTGGCAGCGCTGTCGTTGCCGCTGCTGATCGGCCTCGCCGCGTGCGGCGAGGTCCAGGAAGCCCGGCAGAACCTGCAGAATGCCGACGAGCAGCTCCAGCAGGCGCAGGACAACCTGGACGCGGCGTCGGCCTGCCTGCGGGCGATCAACGTCGCGAGCTTCATGCCCAACTTCGCCGACCCGAAGCAGGCGCAGGCCGACGCGCAAGCGAAGGCCGAAGAACTGCGCCAGCTGGTCGATCAGACGGCCGACCAGACGCTGCGGCAGAACCTGATCGACGTCCAGCGGTCCGTGCAGCAGGTCGCCTCCGGCGAGATCACGCTGGAGTCGAGCGCGGAGTGGACCAGCACCCAGCTCGAGAAGTACCGGCAGGTGACCACCACCTGCTCGCAGATCGGCAACTGACGAAACGGCCCATCACCTCCGCGGCTCACCCGATGCGCGGCGTGGCCTCGGTCACCTAGTCTGGGACCGCGGAGGTGATGGGTGATGAAAGCAGCCGTAGGCGACCAACTGCACGTGCACAGCAGGCACGTCGACGAGGCCGACAAGCTCGCCGAGATCCTGGAAGTCCTCGGCGAGGACGGCGCCCCGCCGTACAAGGTGCGGTTCAGGGACGGCCACGAAGGCCTGGTGTACCCGGGCGGCGATTGCTCGATCGAGGCGCCGCGTCCCCGCGAGGGCGACTGACCCCGCAAATCGCGGCAAGCGGACTGCGCAGGCGGCGGGCACGACCGCTGCTCGACGTCAGGCGAGCGGTGCACGCACACTCACGCCGCCACAGGTCCATGATGCCCGCCTACGGGCCCCGACGTCCCGGCGGAAATCGGGCGCGCCCGCGGCGAGCGCCTCGGCTGGGCTGTAGAGGCTGTTGGGAATGTGCTGGTTGAAGCGAACGGACCGTTCGCGCCGCCTACCAAGGCGAGCAGGCCGTTCGCTTCACACCAGCAACCCGGAACCTGCGTCAGGCTTCACACCACTTGGCGGGGCGGCACCACATCCCCTCCCGCCAGGCCACCAGACCTCCAGGCAAACGAGTTCGGGAACAGCCTCTACTGCCAGGGCTGGGCGAGGATCGACTCCACCTCCGCCCGGAACAACAGCTCCGGATCGACGCCCATGGCGACGAACTGCCCCTCCACTTCCAGGCTGACCAGGCCGTGCATGCGCGACCACGCATGCAGTCCGCGTTGCAGGACAGCCGGCGGTGCGGCCGGCCCGCCGCGCAGCTCGCGCCAGGCCGTCAGCTGCCGGTCCAGGATCGTGCGCTCCCCGGGTAGCCCGTCGGGGGCCAGGTCGGCGAACACGTCGAGGAGCGGCCGGATCGCCCGGTCGGCGAGGTCGATGGTGAGTTCCGGGGCCCGGAAGCCCGGCACGGGCGTGCCGAACAGCAGCAGGTACCGGCTCGGCTGCTCCAGGGCCCACGACCGGAACCGCGCGGCGAGCTCGCGGAACCTCGTCGCGGGTGCCTTCCGCCGGTTCGCCTGCACCACGTCGTCCATCGCGTCGCCGAGGTCCCGGTAGGCGTCCACGATCAGGTCCGTCAGCAGCGCGTCCCGGTTCTCGAAGTACCGGTAGAGCGCGGGGCCGGTGATGCCCATCCGCTTCGCGATCGCGTTCACCGAGATCCCCTCCGGCCCCGATTCGGCGAGCTGCTCCAGCGCGACCCGCTTGGCCTCGCCGCGGGTCTGCTCCCGGAACCGCTCGCGCGGGCTGCGCGGCGCTGCTTCCATGCCCTGCCTCCTCCGCTTGACAGCCCAACCGTAACAGCCTCATAGTTGTGTTAGAAGCTCTAACGGACAGAATTAGCTCTAACAGGAGGCGTCCATGACCATCCCCACCAGCGGCACCGAGATCGTGCTGACCGGCCTCGGCGGGACCGAAGTCGTCACCACGCGCCGCAGCGCGCCGCTCGCGCCCGGGCCGCACGGCGTGCTGGTTCGCGTCGAGGCCGCCGGGGTGGCCTTCGCCGAGGTCCAGATGCTGCGCGGGCGCTACCCGGCACAGCCGAAGTTCCCGTTCGTGCCCGGCTACGACCTGGTCGGCGAGGTCGTCGCGGTCGGTTCGGCGGTGACCTCTTGGCGTCCCGGCCAGCGGGTCGCGGCGATGCCGCGCACCGGCGCGTGGGCCGAATACGTCGAAGTGCGCGACAGCGAACTGGTTCCCGTGCCCGACGACATCGACGCCGCGACGGCGGTCTCGGTGGTGCTCAACGGCGTCACGGCCTGGCAGCTGCTGCACCGCGCGGCGAAAGTCCGACGTGGACAGACGGTGCTCGTGCACGGCGTCGGCGGCGGGGTCGGCATCCTGCTTGCCCAGCTCAGCGTCGCCGCCGGGGTCCGCGTGATCGGAACGGCCTCCGCTGGTCGGCACGAAGCGCTGCGGGAGATCGCGGTGGAGCTGATCGACCACCGCACCGAGGACGTCGGGAGCCGCGTCGCGGAGCTCGCGCCCGGCGGCGTGGACGCCATCTTCGACCCGCTCGGTCCGGCGAGCCTGGATCGGTCGTGGCGACTCCTCACGCCCGGCGGCTCCCTGCACGCCTACGGCAGTTCGGCGACGCTGCACGACGACGGACCGTGGTGGCTGCCCTACCTCGGCCTGGGGCGGCGGCTCGCCGGCTGGGAGCTGGCGCGGCTGTTCGGGCGCACGGGCGGCCGCCGGATGCGCATGTACTACGTCAAGCCGAACGCCCAGTTCCGAACGGATCTCGCGAAGCTGCTCCGAATGGTCGCCAGTGGACAGTTGCGGCCCCTGGTCGCCCGCCGGCTGCCACTGGAATCCGCGGCGCGCGCCCTGGACCTGCACATGGCGGGCACCGAGACCGGGCGAATCGTGCTCGTCCCCGGCCTTTCGCCGGATCGCGCCTAGGCCTCGCGCGCGCACCGCCGCGGAAACAGGCCCAGGCCTGCCTCTAAGGTGGTCCGCGACGAGGGGCGTTTGGCTAGGAGGCGGTGAAGTGTTGCGAGACGACCGGCAAGCGGGGGCTCCTGCCGACCTGTCCGCTGTTTTCGGCACCGGTGCAGCGGTTTCCGTCCCGCTACCGCCAGGTGAGGTGCTGACCGAGCAGACCGCTCTCAGCGACAACCCCACCCCACTGTGCTGGATCAGCGACGCCGCCCCGGTGCCGCAGTTGATCGCCGCCCTCCGAGCCGAGCACAGCCTCACCGGCTTGTTGCCGCTGCTGCTGTGCGATAGCGACGAGGTCTACGGGGAGCGGTGCACCGTCGGTGTCGTGCCGCCGGAACCGCTCGAGCACATCGATCGCTGGCGGGTCGTCGACGTGATGGTCCGGATCTGGGACGGCCTGGTGCAGGCCGACGACGACCTGGGACCAGCGTACGACCTGGAAGTGCTGGCCCCGTTCGATTACGCGTGCCCGGGACCGGCGCGGGGCGGGAACCTGCTGGCGGACCCGGATGTCCTGGCCAACCAGCAGTTGCCGCGCTTCATCGACGCCGACACCCGGCTCGCACTGGTCCCGGTTCAGCGCGGCGCGGACGTACTGACGGCGCTGGGCTGGTCGGGCGCGGCGAACCACGTGTCGCGGACGGCGGGGCTTTCGGCGATGGCCCGCAGCTGGGAGGAGCGCTTCGGGGCGCGCTTGTTGCGCCTAGGCCCGGACCGGCTCGACCTAAGCGTGGCGGCGCCTCCGCAGGACCCGGACCACGCCGCAGCGGTCGCCGCGGAGCACTGGACCTTCTGCCCGGACCGGATCATCCAGGAGACGGGCACCATCGGGGCCTACGCCCAGGAGATCCGCGGCCGCCGCACCTGGTCCTTCTGGTGGGAGTAGCCCGGGCTGACGTTTCGGCTGCTAACCGCCCGTGAGCACTTTGGGCTGCGGTAGGGGCTGTTTTGGAAGGTGCTGGTGTGAAGCGAACGGACCGTTTGTGCCGTCTATGAGCCTGTTGCAAAATTACGCCCATTACGGACCGTGATCGATCGATCACGGCTGAGATGGCCACTGGCGGACAAGCGGCGGCGATCGAGACTGATTTGGTACTTCGGTTCAGCCGTTTTCGCCGAAAACGCAACAGGCTCCTATGGAGGTGAACGGTCCGTTCGCTTCACAGCGGTTGGTGCGGCAGAGCCAGGCCACTCCCAGGCGCCCTCTGCGAACCCGCGGCGGTGCAAGCTGCGGGGCCGGCTAAGCGGCTGCGCCGCTTCAAAAGCACAAGCCCGCCCTAACGCGCCTCGGACGATCACTTCCAAAACAGCTTCTATAGCAACCAAAACCACCCACGGGCGTTGACCTGCGGGCGGCCGCCGCCCTGCTCGCCCGCCGCCTCGCGGCGATGGCCCGGACCAGCTGACGGACGGTGGCGCGGCGCAATGCCTGGCAGCGGGAACCCGGCTGCGAGAAGGGGTTTCAGTTGCGGAGGCGGGTGACGAAGCTGAAGCGGTCGCCGCAGAACAGGGAGCCGCGGAACAGGGAGTGGACCCGCTCGATCGGCTCGCCGTCCGGGGTCCACGACCGCCGGCGCAGAAGGATCATCGGCGTCGCCGGGTTGGTGCCGATCAGCAGCGCCTCGCGCGGCGTCGCGAGCACCGTCTCGATGCGCTCCTCGGCTTCGCCGAACCGCACGCCCAGCTTCTCCTGCAGAAACGCGTACAACGAGCCCGACGGGTCGAACTCCCCCAGCAGCTCCGGAAAGCGCCGCTTCGGCAGGTAGCTCGACTCCAGCCCGACGCGCTCGCCCTCGGCGAGCAGCACCCGCTCCAGATGTACCACGTCGTCCCCCGGCGACAGCCCGAGATCGGCGGCCAGGCGCGGATCCGCCGCCCACGACTCCACTGTGATCACTGTCCGGCCGGGCTCCAGGCCCTGCGCCCGAACGCCCTCGGTGCGCTGGTCAACGCCAACGGCTGCACGAGTTTCGGCGGCGCGACGGCGGTGCGGCTGCCCTGCCGGCGCATCAGCCGGCCTTCGAGCATCAGCTCCGTGACCGCCTGCCGCAGCGTCACCCGCGACACCCCGAAGCGCTCGGCGAGCTCCCGCTCCGCGGGCAGCGCGGCACCCTCGCCCAGCTCCTCGATCGAGCAGCTCGATCTTCACCGCGGAGTAGCGCGGAATCCGGCCGTGCTCGGGAATTCCGCTGCGAACCGGCTGATCCGCCCGATGGTCGATGCGCACGGCGCTCAGCCCAGCAGCCCGCCCTTGATGGTCATCGCCACAGCGATGATCACCAGCCCGAACCCGCTGTAGAGCAGGACGTCCACAGCTCTGCTGCGGATCGCCAACAACCCGGCCCGCTCCTGCGGGACCATGCCGCGCATCGCCGCCGCGACCAGCAGCGCAACACCGAGCAGCACCGAACCCCGCCGCCAATGCCCCAGGGCGATCAGCAGGAGCCCGATCAGCACGCCCAGCAGCACCAGGCCGAACGGCACGTGCACCGAAAGGCGCGACCCGTCGCCGAACCGTTCGCTCACGCCGTTCCTCCCGTGGTGGTGAACTCTACCCGGGGGCACCCCCGGCACGGATCAGCCGACGTTGCGCTCCGCCGCCTCGACGACGTTGGTCAGCAGCATCGCGCGGGTCATCGGCCCGACCCCGCCGGGGTTGGGCGACACGAACCCGGCGACCTGCACGACATCCGGGTGCACGTCCCCGGCCAGCCCGGCGTCGGTGCGGCTCACGCCGACGTCGAGCACCGCCGCGCCCGGCTTGACCATGTCCGCCGTGATCAGGTGCGGCTTGCCTGCCGCCGCGATGACGATGTCCGCGCGGCGCACCTCCTCGGCGAGATCCCTGGTCCCGGTGTGGCAGAGCGTGACCGTGGCGTTCTCGCTGCGCCGCGTGAGCAGCAGGCCGATCGGGCGGCCGACGGTGATGCCGCGGCCGATGACCGCGACCTGCGCACCGTTCAGTGGCACGTCGTAGCGGCGCAGCAACTCGATGATGCCGCGCGGGGTGCACGGCAGCGGTGCCTCCTCGCCGAGCACCAGGCGCCCCAGGCTGATCGGGTGCAGCCCGTCCGCGTCCTTCTCCGGCGCGATGCGCTCAAGCAGCGGCCCGGCGTCGAGGTGCTTGGGCAGCGGCAGCTGCACGATGTAGCCGGTACAGGCCGGGTCGGCGTTGAGCTCGTCCAGCACCGCCTCGACGTCGGCCTGACTGACGTCGGCGGGCAGGTCCTTGCGGATCGACTTGATGCCGACCTTGGCGCAGTCGTTGTGCTTGGCACGCACGTAAGACTGCGAGCCGGGGTCGTCCCCGACCAGCACTGTGGCCAGCCCTGGTGCGTGCCCCTGCTCGACGAGCCGGGCGACCCGGGGCCGCAGCTCGTCGAAAATCGCGTCCTTGGTGGCCTTGCCGTCCAGAATCGTCGCGCTCACGGCTGTTCATCGTGGCAGACGGCGCGCGGACCGTCCCGCCCGGTCCGGCATTGCCGCCACGCCGACGGCCACCAACGTGAGCAGCACGCCGAGGAACGTGGACGTCGAGATGCCCGCACCGGAGGCCGGGGCGAACACGTCGAGCAGCAGCGCGCCGACCAGCTGACCGGCGATCACGCCCAGGCTGAGCACCAGCACGCCGGTGAAGCGCACCAGCGCCACCGACCCGCCGATCACCAAGGTCCCCAGGAAACCGCCGGTGTAGAGCCACGCATCGGCCGGCAACGGCGGCAGGCCGCGCAGCACAACCTCGACCGCGAACGCCAGCGCGAGGGCGGTCATCCCGACGCCGAAGTTGAACATCGCCGCGAACACCGTGGAGTCCACGGCCTGCTTCATCCGGCCGTTGACCGCCGCCTGCAAGCCGAGCCCGATCCCGGCCAGAGCGGGCAGCAGCACCAGCCAGCTCGCCTGACCGCTTCCCAACTGCGTGGACACCGCGATCACCACCGCCACCACGGCCAGCCCGGCCCCGAACAGCCGCGCCGGGGTCACGTGCTGGGGCCCGGCCGGACCCAATCCGAACCGGTCCACCACAAGCCCGCTACTGACCTGCCCGGCCACCACCGCGACGGTGAACATCGCGACGCCGAGCGCGGTCGCCGCCATTCCCTGCGTGAACACCAGATATCCGCCGCACACGCCCCCGAGGCACTGCCATGGCCGCAGACCATCCGGTTTGCGCAGCTCGGCGCGGAGGTTCCGCCAGCCGCGCCGCGCCTGCGGGATCACGAAGGTCGCCGCCACGAGCACGACGAAACCGCACAGGAACGAGATCAGCCCGGCGGCGATCCCGTCGTCCATCCGCGCTCCGAGCGTGCCGTTGATCCGCGCCTGGATGGCGAGCAGCATCCCGACCCCGGCCGCGCCGAACATGCCGAGCACGCGTTCCCGGGTCTTCGGCCGGTCATGCGTTCGCCGCACGGAAGTAGCAGTCACGTAACCGAAGTCTGCTCCGTCCCCGGCAGCGCACGCGATGCCCGAACGCTGTGACGTACGACAAACCCGAAGCCCAGCAACGCCAATCCGGCCGCCGCCGCGGCAGCCGCCGCCGGGCCTGAGATGTCGAGCATCCAACCCGCCAGCGGGGCGGCCAGCGCGCCGCCCAGCGTCGTCGCGCTGGCCATCCAGCCGAACGCCTCGCTGCGCCGCTCGACCGGCGTCAGGTCCGCCAGCCGCCCGTTGCAAGCGGCCAGCGTCGGCGCGATCGCGGTGCCCCCGACCAGCAAGATCGCACCGACCAACCACGGCGAACCCGGATCGGCGATCGGCGGCAAAGCGGGCACCAGGACGGCGAGCCCGAGCGCGGCGAGCAGGACGCGCAGCCAAAGCCGCGGGCGCGCCGCGAAACCGCCCGACACCAGGCCACCGGCCAGCGAACCGACCGCCCACACCATGGCCAGCAGCCCCGCCAGCTCCGGGGCGCCCCGCTCTCGGGCCCAGCCGACGAGCATCAGGTCCACCGCGATCAACCCGCCGACCAGCAGCGCGAAGAAGAGCAGCAACGACGTGAAACCCGGCACCCGGAACAACGACCCGGTCTTGCCGGCACCGCGCGCGCCGTCCCCCGGCGCCTCGCGCATCCCCGCGCGCAACAGCGAAGCAGCGAACATCGCCGCACCGAGAGCCGCCCAGGCCGCGCAGGACAACATCGCGGCGACCGGACCCCAAGCGGCCACCACGAACGTCGCCAGCATCGGCGTGATCACGAACAGCAGCTCCTGCAGCGTCGCCTCCACCGCGAAGGCCGCCTCCCGCGCCGGACCATCGGTCAGCCGCGGCCAGATCGCCCGACCCACCTGCGTGATCGGCGGGTGCGACAGCCCCGTGAGCAGCGCCACCGGCAGCATCAGCCACCACTGCGCCGGATCCACCCAGCGCGACACCACGACCATCGCCGCCATCCCGAGCCCGGAACCCAGCCCGGTCGCCACTAGGAGGCGCGGCGCCGAACTGCGATCGGCGGCCCGGCCGCGCAGCGGTCCGGCGATGGCCTGACCTGCCGTGACCGTCGCCCCGATGACGCCGCCGATGGCGTACGACCCGGTCCAGTCGACGACCAGGAAGGCCAGCACCATCGCCAGGGCCGGCATGTGCAGGCGCCCGAGCAGGCTGAACGCCATCAGGCTCGACGCATTCGGAACCGCCGCCAGAAGTCGATAAGGACGCAGCACACGACTCACTCTGGCGTCTGGCACGCCCGTACCGCTACCGAATTTCGTCGACCATCCGCCTCGGCCGGACCACCGCTGGTCCGATCCACCTGGTGGTGTGATGTTCATCCGGCCGCCCAGCAGGCAGGCTCTCGTGACGAGATCACCGCGCAATGTGATGAGGATCTTGGAGGTGCGCACGTGTCCTGGATCAACGGCGCTGAACTCGCCCACAACTCACATGACCGGGTCCGCGTCGAGTAGCGTCTTGGCCGGGGTGGAGTCGGGTTGCTTCGTCGAGAGGGGGAGGATGTCGCCCATGTCGCGTCCGACAGCGATCAGTCCGGAAGAGCAGGAGCAGATCGCCCGCAGGATCGGGGTTCTGCTGTTACAGGGCGCTCCCGAGGACTGGCAGGAGATCACCGTGGAGTACCGCGCCACCGGTGAGTACCACGACCTGCTGGGTGAGGTGGCCGCGCAAGACGGCAGTTCCCGCCCCTGGGAGCCGCCGATCGAACTGCAGGAGATCTTCGAGCGCCTGCGCGAAGGCATGTACCGGCCCGACGTGGGCACCTGGCTCAGCGCGCTCTACGTCGTCGAACGTCCATCGAGCTATCGGATCGACATCAACTTCGATTCCGAGCCCCTCTGGCAGCGCCCGCTGCCGCGCGCCGCGTACGTCGACGAACTGCGCCGCTACCCGCGCGCCGAGGAGAACGTCCCGGACTGGATGCGGGAGCGCTTCGACGGCACCCCTGTCCAGACCTCCGAAGCACCGACCGCCGAGCAGTCGACCGTGGAGCCGCCGGTCACTGAGGCACCGGTGGTCGAACCCGCCGCCCCCAAACTCGTGGACGCCGAACCCGCTGTCGCCCAGGCGCCGATCCCGGAGCCGGGGATCGCCGAACCGGCCGACGGGTTCCAGGTGGCCAACGTCTTCGACGACTACGACGAGCAGGGCCGCCCGGTGGTCGCCGACCGCCAGCCGGTCCCGGCCGAGGAAGTCGCGGCGCTGCGCCAGTACCTGGAGAACGCCCCGGTCGTGCTCGCCTCCCGCGAGGACGAAGAGGACCAGCTCGACCCGGAGCGCGCCGCCTCGGTGCCGGGCACCTGGCACACCGACGGCGCCTGGCTGTGGCCGGGCGCCACCCCGTACTACCTGACGCAGTACGGGGTCCCGCCGGAAGCCGAACTCGTCGAGCACATCCGCAGCCGCGGCTTCCAGCTCGTCGAGGTCGACGACGTCACCCGCGACGCAGCGGTCAGCGAGCTCCTCGACCAGCCCGTCGACGAACTCGACGACGGACTCGACGACGGGCTCGACGACGAGCCGGAGACCTCGTCTGCCAGGCCGGAGCCCATTCCGGAGCCGGACTTCGACGACGAGCCCGAGGAGGAGCGCGCCGAGCCGACCGGCGGATCCCGGCACGTGCTCGACGAGGCCGTAGCGCCCGACACGCAGGAAGTGCTGGTCAAGCTGCACGACCGGCTCACCGACCACCGGGTGGACGGTGCCAGCTACCGCATCGGCAGCCACAGCCCGGACGCCCGCTGCCTGATCGAGGACGGCGCGGACTGGGTCGTCACCGCCGGTTCCTACGGCGGCGAGGAAGTCCGGTTCGCCCGCGTCGACCACGCCGCCGCGTACCTGCTGGGCAGCCTCCTGATGGACCGGCCCGCCATCGCTGCGGCGCCGGGCCCCGTCCCGGTGACCGACCTGCCGCAGCGCTCCGCGCCGGAAGTTCCCGACCTGCCGCAGCGCTCCGCGCCCGAGGCTTTCGACCTCCCGCAGCGCTCGGCTCCGGAAGTTCCCGACCTGCCGCAGCGCTCCGCGCCCGAGGCTTTCGACCTCCCGCAGCGCTCGGCTCCAGAAGTTCCCGACCTGCGGGAGGCCTTCGACCTCCCGCAGCGCTCGGCTCCAGAAGTTCCCGACCTGCCGCAGCGCTCCCCGGCAGAACCGGCCGATCTGCCGCAGCGCTCGGCTCCAGAAGTTCCCGACCTGCCGCAGCGCTCCCCGGCAGAACCGGCCGATCTGCCGCAGCGTTCGGCGCCGGAACCGGAACTCGGCGGGGCGAACCCGCTGTTCACCGCGAACCAGGAGCCGGCGGGTGCGCCGCCGGAACCATCGAGCCAGGAACCCGCGGCCCAGGCCGGGGACTACATGACCCGGTTCCAGTCCGTACCGAGGCTGGACCGCCCCGCACAGCCCCCGGCTGGTCCGACGGCACCGCCGTCGCCGCCGGTCGGGCAGCCCGCGCAGCCGCCCGTCGGCGGACCGGGCGCGCCGCCGCCCCTGCCGAAGCGCCAGCCGCGCCGGGAAAGCGGCGCTCCGGTGCCGCCAGGTCCTGCTCAGGGCCCGGCCGGCGGCGCGGAGCGGCGCCCGGGCCCGGGCGGGCCCGGCATGGCCGGCCCGCACCGGCAGGGACCGCCGCCAGGGCTGTCGCGTCCGCCGCAGGGCGGGCAGCCAGGTCAACCGCAGGCTGGTCAACCGCAGGCTGGGCAGCCGCAGGGCGGGCAGCAGATCCAGCCGCTCAGCGGTGAGCCGCCGCTGACGCTGTACCGGGACCGGCGGATCGTGATGTTGCAGCCGGGCACCGAACTGGACCGGTTCGGCGAGCCGAACGGCAACGTCACGTACACGATCCGCACGCCGTATACGCACCGTTCGCTGCCGCCGCAGTGGTCGAACCGCTCGTACTTCGCGTACCGGGTGCAGCGGCCGCTCCAGGCGATGCGCGGCACCGCGGTGCCGTGGTTCGAACAGCCCGGTGGCGGCACGGCGTTCGTGCTCCCCGCAACGATCAGCGAACTCCTCGCGGACGGCACCCTGGCCGAAATGCCGGCCAACGACCGCCCACCCATGGAGTAACCCGATCCCGTTCATCAGAGGTCGAAGCGGCCCGACCCAGCTGCGGCGAGGAACCCCCGCAGCTGGGTCGGGCTGAACACCAAGACCCCCTGCTCCGGAGCCTTCGAATCCGCACGGCACCAACCCCCGGCACGTTCAACGCCGACTCCACGCAAGTGCCTTGCTCTGTGCTGTACATGCTCTTTCGCCATAAGGCACTGGAAAGATCCGTCACGTCGCGCCTCTCCCTCAGACGTGTTCACAGGGACGAAGCCAGGCTATCCATGAAATGCGCGGTTTCATCCGGCGCAAGCGCGACGTCGATCATCCGCTCGAAGAGCCGGATGTAGTACTTGATGTCCGCGGGACGCTCCATCCAGACCGCGCCGCGCTGGTTCTCCAGGTAGACGGCATCCATGTCGTCGAATCCCTCGGCCAACCGCAGCAGGTGATACGGACTCGGCATGCCGGGGTACGCGCCCGCGTCGAACGGAACGACCTGAATCGTGATGTTGGGTCGCTCCGCGAGCGCCACGAGGTGGCGGATCTGGTCGCGCATGGCATCGGTGCAGCCAACCTTCCAGCGCAGCGCCGCTTCGTCGAGGCGACTTGCTGCTTGACGCTCTGCTCCGTCGCCTTCGGACCCAGTTCCAAGAAGGCGGCTGCGTACTCCGGGGTTTGCAGCAGGCCGTCAATGAAGTGCGGCGAGTACCGCAAGACCGGCGTCGGATTCGAGGCCGACAAAGGATTCAAACCAGTCCGGGAGGCTGTCGCTGAAGTCCGTCCACCAGCCTCGTTCGTTGGATTCCTCCGCCAATCGGATCAGCGCGTCGAGCATCGGCGCACCGATGTCGTAGCACTGGCACAGCAGCCGCACGTTCCGCGTCAGGATCGTCTGCTAGCCGCCTTCGATCCGGCTGATCGTGGTGCTCGCGACCGGCGAACTTCGCCGCGTCCTTGAGGGTCATGCCGGCCTTCTCACGCAATTTCCGCAGTTCCCGGCCTAGCTGACGGCTCCGCACGTTCGGAGCTGGACCGTCTTCGCTCATCGCTGATCTCCCAAAGTCGAGGCTCTCGAAGGCTATTTCATGTCATCACATAACGAAGTCCCAGGATTGAGGGATCATTTGATGTAATCACACAAGTTGGATTGCATGAGGAGTTTTCATACGCCACTGTGGATTTCCTCGCCCGCCTCGCTGGTTTGGAAGGACATTCCGGCGGGGCGGGCATCCGATGGCTTTTCCCTTCCTGTGAGGGCGTTTCTACCCGCGGCACGCGAGCCTGGACTCCCGTCCGGGAGGCGACTATCCGATGGGACTGAAGGTGAAAACCCTTTGTAAGCAACACCTGTCGGCCGACAACACCGAGTTGGGCTGGCTGTGGGCCACGTGCGATGACTGCAACGCGGAAGCGCACCTGATCGCGCAGCGTCTCACATCGGCAGGTACGAGCGAACGGAACTTTCGCGCCGAAGAGCGAGGCGAAAGTTCCGTTCACATCAACAAGTTTGGGGGGACGGTAGACACGCAATGGGCGCTGACACCGAAGCCCTGGCCGTGCTGCTGCGGCGGACCTAATGGCTGCTCGACGACCTCGCCTACCAAGTCGGCGGATTGCAGGGAAGGGTTAGTCGACTCGGAGGCCGTGGGCGGCGGCGAAGGCGAGGGCCGTCATCGTGTCGATGCGGGCTCCCCTGAGGTTCGCCTGCACGAAAGCATCGGCGTCGATCCGGGATTCCCTCAGGTCCGCCTCTTCCAGGCGGGCACCGAGCAGGCGGGCACCCGTGAAGTCCGCTTCGCGCAGGTCGCAGCGGCGGAGGTCGCATTCGGTGAGATTGGCTTCGCGGAAGCGGATTCCGCGCAGGTCCAGGCCGCGCAGATCCGCCTTGCCCATGCCCACCAGCGTCAGGTCCGTCTCGCGCAGCGCCCACGCGCGCAGGCGGCAGTCCACGAAGCTCGACCCCAGCAGGCTGCATCCATCCAAAGTGGACTTGCCGAACACCGTGCGTTCGAACTTGCAGGACCGGAACGCCGTGGCGACGTGCTTCGAACCGTTGAGATCGGTGCCGGTGAACACGCAATCGGTGAACACGCAATTGCGGGTGCTCAGCCCGGACAGGTCGGCATCGGTGAAGTCGCAGCGCTCGAACGTCCGCCCCTGCCACTGCTCGTCCGTCAGCACCGCGTCCTGGAAGTCCTCACCGACCGCGCTCGTCATGCCCCTAGGGTGGCACGCGGCACCGACGTCCCCGGAGGCACCGTCTCCTGGGGTCACGAGACGGTCCAGCCGGTGGCGGCGGCCCACCGCTCGGCCGCCGCCATCAGGACGTCGGTCGCGGAAGCCTTGATCTGCCCGTAGTCCGACAGGTCCGGCGCGCTCACCGCCAGCCGCTGCTTGAACGCCCCCCACGCTCGGCGAGCAGGTTCGTCGGCTCGCAGGTAGTCCCTGAACAACAACGCGTAGCGGGCGTTGGGGCCAGCGCCCTCCCAGAGGTGGACGTTGCAGGGACGTGCGCCGATCGGTGGCGCGAAGACGAGCTTGCGGCAGCGGATCCCACCCGAGACCTCGACGTGGTTCCACGGTTCGGGTCGACACCGGAAGCCGATCGCGGCGAACAGCGCAGCATCCCGGGTCTCGTCGATGGAACGCGCCCGGACCTGCACGTCGATGCAGTCCTTGGTCGGCAGGCCCGGCACCGAGGTCGAACCCACGTTGTCGATGGCGACCGGCAGGTCGCCCAGCTGCCCGTGCAACTGCTCGGACAGCCGCTCGAACTCCCCAGGCCACTCCGGCCGGTAGTCAACCACTGCAACGGGACGGACCTCATCAGGAAACGGCACGTCGCGGCACGTTACCCCGGCACCCAGCCACTGCTAACAGCCGCTGATTCGAGCCCAGCCTTCCGCCCGTCGATGAGTATTAATAGCGAACCCTCGCGAGCGGAATAATTCATTGCGTGTGGCAGGCGGCTCTACCGGTCTGCGCCGGGTGAATCCGATCTTGCTCGCACACGCAGACCTCGACTTCAACGCGCCGATCCCTTGAGGAGAGCTGCGGGTGGGGAGAGCTGCTGCTGCGGCTGCTCGAAGCGGAGCAAAGCGCGACCGGCACCGGCATCGACACAACGAGGAGTTGGCCAGGAGTCGCCGCAACGCCGAGGTTCGTGGTGTCGCCGAGCGGGTGCGGTTCGTCCAAAAGCGATGCCGCAAGCTGGGCCGTAACCGCGGACATCGCCATCTCCGTCGGCAGCAGCCATGCGTGAGGCGGTACCCAGCAGGCACTCGAAGCGATCCGGCCCCGGCTGCGAGGCGGTGGACGGTTGCTCTACGGCGAGGCCTTCCGGGACGAGACGCCGATGCGGAGCGACCGCGGCGTAGACCTGTCGCTCGCCGATCTGGTCGAGCTCACCGAGAAATGCGGATTCCGCATGCTGCGGCTCGCGACTGCCAGCACCGACGAGTGGGACCGCTTCGAAAGCTGGTGCGGCGCCCTGGAGAAGTGGCTGTTGGACAACCCCGACGCAGCCGGACGCGACGGAGTCCGCGCCCTCGCCGACGAGGCACCGCGCCACGTGGCTGCGCGGATACCACGGCGCCCTCGGCTTCGCCTACCTCGTGCTGACCCCGGACTCGTGAACGATCACGGCACGACGACCACCGGGCGGACCGCCTCCACCACCAGGGTCGCCGGCACGGTGCCAAGCAGGCCACCGCGGCGGCGGGACCTGCCGACCACGATCAGATCCGCCCGGTACTGCTCCGCGACCTGCTCCAGGCCGACCGCCGGGTCGCCGCGGTGGTGCACGAAGTCCCAGTCGATGTCCACCCACTTCAGGTGCGACACGACCTCCTTCTTCAGCTCCTCGACCAGGCTCTCGGCTGCCTCGCTGGCCACCGCGACGCCCATCGGCGACCAGTAGGCCACGCCGCCCACCGCCTCGACGTAGACCAGCACCAGGCGGGCGCGCTCCCGCCTGGCAAGGCCGGCCGCCCACGCCGCGGCGTGGAAGCTCGCCGGGGAGCCGTCCATGCCCACGACGATGCCGCCCAGTCCGTCCTTGCCGATCTCGAATTCACGCTCGGTTTTGTCGCCTTCGGCCACGCGGAGATGGTAGTGGGCGCGCGCCGAGCAGTTGGACGCATCCGACACACTCGAAACGTGAACGGCGCGCAAACCCCCTCCGACCTCGAACGTCGCGCATTGGACGCGGTGGACGCGAACGGGATTCTGAACGACCTGCGAGAACTCGTCGCGATCCCCAGCGTCGGCGGCATCAGCAGCGAGCACGACGCCCAGCAGTGTGCGCCGACAAGCTCGGCGCGCTGGGGCACCGGGTGGACCACTGGCGCATCGACGTCCGGGCGCTCGCCGAGCAGCCCGACTTCCCAGGGCAGGAAGCCGACCGCGACGTCGCCTACGGCTGCGTCGGCGTGCACGGCGACGGCTCGGAGCCCGCTTTGGCGTTCTGCGGGCACACCGACGTCGTCCCGGCCGGCGACCTCGACCGGTGGACGAACCGCGACCCGTACGCGTTGCGGGTCGAGAACGGCATCGCCGCTGGTCGAGGCACCTGCGACATGAAGGGCCGGCTGGCCGCGATCTTCGGCGCGCTGCAGGCCCTGCGCACGGCCGGGATCGGGCTCGCCCGGTCGGTGGCCGTGCACACCGTCGTCGGCGAGGAGGACGGCGGGCTGGGCGCCTTCGCGACGCTCCAGCGCGGACATCGCGGTGCCGCTTGCGTCCTGGCCGAGCCGAGCTCGGGCACGATCGTGGCGGCGAACGGCGGGTCACTCACGTTCCGGCTCGAAATCACCGGTCAGAGCACGCACGGATCCACCCGCTACCGCGGCGTGAACGCGTTGGACAAGCTCGCCGAACTGCTGCCGGTGCTGCGCGAGCTGGAGGCCCGCCGCAACGCCGACCCCGACCCGCTGGTCGCGCACCTCGAAGTGCCGTATCCGCTGTCCATCGGCATGGCGCGAGTCGGCGACTGGGCCAGCACGGTGCCGGACCTCGCGATCGCCGAAGGCCGCTACGGCGTCCGCATCGACGAGTCGATCGACGCCGCGAAAGCCGACTTCGCCGAGACCATTGCGCAGGCGTGCGCCGCGGACCCGTGGTTGGCGGGGCACCCGGTCCGGGTCGCCTGGCCGGGCGGGATCTTCGCCAGCGGACGGCTGCCCGAAGGACATCAACTGCTCGCCGAAGCCCAGGACGCCGTCGCCGCGGCCGGGGCTCCCCGCCCGTGGCGGTGGGTGCCCCGTACGGCACGGACCTGCGGCTCTACGCAGCCGCCGGAATCCCGACGCTCCAGTACGGGGCCGGCGACATCCGCTACGCGCACGCGCACGACGAACACGTCGCGATCACGGAGCTGGAGAGGGCCGCGCGCCTACGCCCTGCTGGCGATCCGCCGCTGCGGCATCGCCTAATGGGAGCTACCGGGTCGGCCACCGGGCAGACTCGGGTCCGGTAGCGGCCAGTGAGTGAGCACTCTCGTCGCCAGGCATTCGATGCCTAAGGTCAGACCGTGCCCCCGCTGGTCGTGGGGAGGACGTGACCACTGATGGGGTGACGTGCCCGCCGAAGGCTGGCGTGAGCACTGGACCATTAGGCCGCCGGTGTTCCTCTTCCGCGCTGCTCAGGACACGATGCTGACCGTGTGGAGGGTATGTGTTGTTCGTCGGAGATGACTGGGCTGAAGATCACCACGATGTCGAGGTGCAGGATGAGACGGGTCGGCGGCTGGGTCGGGCTCGGCTGCCGGAGGGCGTGACCGGGGTTGCCCGGCTGCACGCGCTGATCGGTGAGCATCTGCCCGAGGGCGCCGAGCCTGACCAGGTCGTGATCGGGATTGAGACTGATCGAGGTCCATGGGTCCAGGCGCTGATCGCGGCCGGGTACACGGTGTATGCGATCAACCCGCGGCAGGTGGCGCGCTATCGGGAGCGGCACGGCACCTCGGGCGCCAAAAGCGACGCCGGGGACGCGCACGCCCTGGCCGACATGGTGCGCACCGACCGTCATCAGTTACGCGCGGTCGCCGGTGACACCGAGCAGGCCCAGGCCGTGAAGGTGGTGGCGCGGGCGCACCAGACGCTGATCTGGGACCGGCACCGGCACATGCTGCGGCTACGCACCGCGCTGCGCGAGTTCTTCCCCGCCGCGCTGGAAGCCTTCGACGATCTCCTCGCCCCGGATGCGCTGGAACTCCTTGGCCGGGCACCGGACCCGGACCAGGCGGCCAGGGTGTCACGCGCGCAGATCACGGGCGCGCTCAAGCGGGCCCGGCGCCGCAACGTGGACGAGAAGACCACCGCGATCCAGACCGCGCTGCACACTGAACACCTGACCCAGCCGCCGGCCGTGGCCGCCGCCTACGCGGTGACGGTGCGGTCCCTGGTTAGCGTGATCACTGCCTTCAACACCGAGATCGCCGCCGTGCAAGAGCAGGTGCAGGCGTGTTTTGGCCGAGCCCGGGACGCTGAGATCTACCTGTCCCAGCCCGGCATGGGACAGATCCTCGGGGCCCGGGCCCTCGGCGAGTTCGGCGACGACGCCGACCGCTACGCGAGCGCGAAGAACCGGAAGAACTACGCCGGCACCAGCCCGATCACCCGCCAGTCCGGTAAGAAGAAGACCGTGCTGGCCCGCTTCGTCCACAACGACCGGCTCGTCGACGCCCTGCACCAGCAGGCCTTCTGCGCCCTCCGCGCCTCACCCGGCGCCCGCGCCTACTACGACGAGCTCCGCGGCCGCGGCATGAACCACCACGCCGCCTTACGCCAGCTGTCCAACCGACTCGTCGGCATCCTGCACGGCTGCCTCAAGACCCGGAGCACCTACGACGAACACACCGCCTGGGCACACCACAACCGAGACCAGCAAGCCGCCGCTTGACAAACAAAATCATGGGGTGTCTAACCTCCTGCGATGCCCTGAGTCCTCTGCTCGGGCGGACTCACCGAAATTTCCCGCGACGTCAGCGGTCAGGAGCAACATCGCCCGGCAGCGCCATGTCGGGGACACCGCAGCATCGAATGCCCGGGCCACGAAAGACGGGCAGCCAAGGCGAACGACGTGCTGCACCGGCATGTTGAGCAACCAAGGGCGCCTCCTGCGCATCCGGCTGGGCAAGGGGTGGACAGGGATTTCGAATGGCCCGGGCACGCGTGCCGGCACGCACGTCGTGCCCGGGCTCTGGCGTTTCCGGTGCCTCCGGTCAGGTTTCGGAACCACACTCTGGGAGGGAGAAGTGTTCTTCCGCTGCCGGTCGGGCATGGTCGACGCCGGGTTCGGTGGCCGCAGTGGCCGGCGAGATGCGAGGCTCGCCGTGGCTAGTGGAAGTCGCGCGAGGTCGAGGGGATGCGCACTTCCAGTTTCTGCAGCCGGTCAGCTCTCAGATTGATCACTCCTTCCGCTCGTTCGACGATTCCGCGCACCAGCAACGCCGCGCTGGTGCGCCCGACCTTTCGGTAGCGCGCCCACAAACCCTGCGAGCACATGACGTTGACCATTCCGGTCTCGTCCTCCAGGTTCAGGAACGTGATGCCGCCCGCCGTGGCCGGTCGCTGCCGGTGGGTCACCGCACCGCCCACCAGCACACGGGTTCCGTGCTCCACTTCGGACAGTTGTGACGCCGAGAGCGCCCCCAGCTCGTCCAACCTGGAGCGGACGAATTGCAAGGGGAAGCTGTCCGGCGACACCCCGGTGGCCCACACATCCGCGGCAGCCATCTCCACGCCGTCCATCCCCGGCAACGCAGGGGCGGCGGCCGACGCGGTGGTGCCCGGCAACCGATCCGGCCGGTCGCCGGCAGCGGCGGCGGCGTTCCACAGCGCCTCCCGCCTGGACAGGCCGAAGCAGTCGAATGCGCCGGCGGTCGCCAACGCCTCCATCTGCGCGGCAGTCAGATGCGTTCGGCGCGCCACACCGGCCATGTCGCTGTACGGCCCGTTCTCCGCACGTTCGGTGACCAACCGCTCGGCGGCGCCTTCCCCGAGCTTGCGCACGGAAGCCAGCCCCAGGCGCACCGCCCGCTCGCCTTCGCTGGCCTCGTCCGGCTCCAGGTCGGCCTGGGCCCGACTCGCGTTGACGTCCGGTCCGCGCACCCGCACCCCGTGCCGGCGGGCGTCCGCGACCAACGACTGCGGCGAGTAGAAACCCATCGGCTGGGCCTTGAGCAGCGCCGCGCAGAACACCGCCGGGTAGTAGTGCTTGAACCACGCGCTGGCGAAGACCAGCAGCGCGAAGCTCAGGGCATGGCTCTCCGGGAAGCCGTAGTTCGCGAAGGCCAGCATCCGCTGGTAGATCCGCTCCGACAGCTCCCCCGAAATGCCCTTGGCCGCCATCCCCTCGAACAGCCGCCCCCGGAGTCGCTCCATCCGCTCCGCGGAACGCTTGGCCCCCATCGCCCGCCGCAGCTGGTCTGCCTCGGCTGGGGAGAAGCCCGCGACGTCGACCGCGAGCTGCATCAGCTGCTCCTGGAACAGCGGAACGCCAAGGGTCTTCTGCAGCGCACCGGCCATCGACGGGTGCTCGAAGTCCCACTCCTCCAGCCCGTTGCGCCGCCGGATGTACGGGTGCACCGAACCGCCCTGGATCGGGCCCGGCCGGATCAGCGCCACCTCCACCACGAGGTCGTAGAACTCCCGCGGCTTCAACCTCGGCAGCGTGGCCAGCTGCGCGCGGCTCTCCACCTGGAACACCCCGACCGCGTCGGCCCGCCGCAGCATCTCGTACACCGCGTCGTCGTTCAGGTCGAGCTCGCCGAGGTCGACCTCGATTCCGTGGTGCTCGAGGGCCATGTCGATCGCGTAGTGCAGCGCCGACAGCATGCCGAGGCCCAGCAGGTCGAACTTGACCAGGCCGACCTCCGCGCAGTCGTCCTTGTCCCACTGCAGGACCGTGCGGCCGGGCATCCTCGCCCACTCCACCGGGCAGACCTCGCTGACCGGCTGGTGGCAGATCACCATCCCGCCGGAGTGGATGCCCAGGTGCCAGGGGAAGCCCATCAACTCGCCGGCCAGCCCGCGCACCGGATCGGGGATCTCAGAGTCCTCGGGCAGCGGCCCCCAGTGCTCGATCTCCTTGCTCCAGGCGTCCTGCTGACCGGGCGAATAGCCGAGGGCCCGCGCGACGTCCCGCACCGCTGACCGCGGCCGGTAGCTGATCACGTTCGCGACCTGCGCGGCGTGCATCCGGCCGTACTTGCGGTAGACGTACTGGATCACCTCCTCGCGGCGGTCCGACTCGATGTCCAGGTCGATGTCGGGCGGCCCGTCCCGCTCCGGGGCCAGGAACCGCTCGAAGAGCAGTCGGTAGCGGACCGGGTCGGCGTTGGTGATCCGCAGCGCAAAGCACACCGCCGAGTTCGCCGCCGAACCCCGCCCCTGGCACAGGATCCGCTGGTTCCGGCAGAACTCCACGATGTCGGACACCACTAGGAAGTAGCCGGGGAACTCCAGCTGCTCGATCATCGCCAGCTCGTGCTCGATCTGCCGGTAGGCCGCAGGGTTGTCCTGCGGCAGGCCGTACCGGTCGAGCGCGCCCTGGTAGGTGAGTTCGCGCAGCCAGCTCGCCTCGGTGCGGCCCGTCGGCACGTCGAACGGGGGCAGCTTCGGGGCGACCAGCTTCAGGTCGAAGGCGAACTCCCGGCCGAGTTCGGCGGCCCGCTGCACGGCCCCCGGGTAGCGGGCGAACATCCCGGCCAGCTCCGCGCCGGAACGCAGGTAGTTGCCCGCCCAGGCGGGCAGCCAGCCGTCCATGTCGTCCAGGCTGCGGCGGGCCCGGATCGCCGCCACCGCGGAGGCCAGCCGAGCGCGTTCCGGCCGGGCGAGGTGCGCACCAGTGGTGGCCACTGTGGACACCCCCGCGCGGTCGGCGAGCTCGACCAGGGCGTCGTTGCGCTCCGAATCGGCGGGCAGCCCGTGGTCGGTCAGCTCCACCGTGACGTGGTCCCGGCCGAACAGCTCGATCAGCCGCTCCAACTCCGCGGTGGCCGCCGCCGGACCGCTTTCGGCGAGCGCCGCCGGGACGGCGCCCTTTCGGCACCCGGTGAGCACCTGCCAGTGCCCCGCTGCCGCCCCCGCGAGCCGCTCCAGCTCGTACACCGGGCGTCCCTTCACCTCGCCTGCCAACTGGGCTTCGCTGATCGCCCGGCACAGGCTCGCGTAACCGGCCGGATCGCGAGCCAGCACCAGCAGATGCCGGCCTTCCGGATCGGCGACCCCGTTCTGCGGCGCCGGAAGTCCTAGGCTCAGCTCCGCGCCGAACACGGTGCGCACCCCGTGCTCTGCCGCGGACTCGGCGAAGCGGACCACCCCGTACAGCCCGTCGTGGTCGGTCAGCGCGATCGCCTCCAGCCCGAGCCGCGCCGCCTCCGCCGCCAGTTCCTCGGGGTGGCTCGCGCCGTCGAGGAAGCTGAAGTTGGAGTGCGCGTGCAGCTCCGCATAGGGCACCACTGGTGCGGCGTCCACGCGCTGCGGAGTCCACGCTGGACCTTCGTTCTCGCCGCCGGGCCGCCTCTCGTCGCGCAGGCGGCGCCCGGCGGGTAAAGACGGTCGCCCGGAGAGCGCCTTCTCCAGGTCAGACCACGTCTGGGGCGGGTTGAACCAACTCATGAAGCCAGTGAACTCCTGTTCGAATCACCGACGCTACCAAATAAGCCGCACTCCACTCGAACGTGTGTTCGTCACTATCGATAGGCGCCCTGCACCCACCACCGGCCCCCTTCGTGCACCAGCAGCAGCGCCACCTCGCCCGCCGAATCGTCGGCACCAGCGGCCGCAGCCGGGTCCGCCTCCGGCTCGAGCACGACCTGAACCCGCACCGACGACCGCGGCGGCACCTGCACCGCCGGCGTCGTCTGGCCCGCTCCGTCCGCCAGCAGCTCCGCCCACCAGCGCTCCGCCACCGGCCACGGCCCGGCCCAGTTGGACACCGCTCGCGACCGCCCGCCCGACACCCCCACGCGACACGGCGCGGCGGTGAGCCGATGCCGGTCGGTGACGCCCACCGGGTAACCGTCGCCGTCGAAAACCTCCGCAGGCCAAGGCGAATCCGGCACCACAGATGGCGACGGAGACGGAATGCGCCCCGGCCACGGCCGGGCGGCAGGCAGCGCGGGGCGGCGTTCATCGCCCCACGGCACGAACCGAACCTGGTCGCGCAGGTCCCGGCCGCCGCCGAGCACCCCGATCAGGACCGCGTCCGGCCCCAGCATGCCCTGCACCCGCGCGAACGCACGCCCGGCGCGGGCGTCCGCTTCCCCGGTCGCGGCGTTGAGCAGGTCGAGCTGCAGCCCACCTGCCCCGACGACCTCCTCCGGCCGCAGGCTCAGCACGCTCACCCCGGCCGTCGGACGCTGCCGACCACTGCGGCCGTTCAACCAACCGTCGAGTTGCCAGCGCACCCGGTCCGCGGTGGCCGCCGGCGTCAACGGCTCCGCGCACCGCCACACCCGGTGCAGTTCCTCGCCGTGCTCGGTGCGGGCCGAAATCCCCAGCCTGGTGCAGGCCAGCCCGAGTTCGCCCAGCCTGGCGTGCAGCTGGTCCGCCAGGATCTTCGCCGCGAATGCGGCCTGGTCCACCCGGTCCAGCGGCGGATCGAGTTCCTCTTCCACCACCAGGTCCGACGGCGGGCGGCGCCGCTCGACCGGCCGCTCTTCCCCGCCCCCGGCCGCGCGGTGCACCAGCAGCGCGGCCCGCCCGAACCGGGTGGACACGTCCGACGAGGACAGTGCCGCGAACTCGCCCAACGTGCGAATCCCCAACCGCCGCAACAGATCCACCAGTTCCGGCTGATCGGTAGCGCGCTGTCCGTTGAGCTGATCGGTCAGCTGGTCGATCTCCTCGATCAGCAGCGGGGCGAGGAATTCCCGGCTGCGCCCGGGCGCCACGTGCTCGCTGCGCCGAGCCGCCAGGACGGCCGCGAACAGCCCGTCCGCGACGCCGATCCGGCACTCGACACCGACCTGCGCGTCCAACTGGTCCACCACTCGCTCGGCGACGGCCCCCTCGGATCCGAAGTAGCGGGCAGGCCCCCGCGCCGGGACCGCCACCAGTCCCGGCCGCACGACCTCCACGCCCGGCATCAGCTCTTCGACCGCCGCCACGACCGGCTCGAACAACCGCACATCCCGGGCCGGGTCGTGTTCGCACAACACCAGTTCCGGACACCGGCCCTGCGCCTCGCGGCGGCGCATCCCGCGACGCACCCCGCTGCCGCGAGCCGTCTCCGAGCAGGCCACCACCCGGTTGGCCGCGAACACCGCAGCAGGCACCAGCGGTCCGAGCTCGGCGGCGCGAGCGGCGGCGACCACCGGCCAGTCCGGACACCAGATGACGAGGCGACGAGGCGGCATCACCATCACCCCGCCACCGGCCTCAGCTGCGGCCGGACGATCTCGCCCGGCTCGTCCGCGGGCACCCCGATCGTCCCGTCCCGCGCCGGGAGCAGCAGTCGGCACGAACGCGGCCGGGACGCCGCACCGCGCCCGCCCACGCGCACCGTGACGGCACGTTCCCACAGGTAGCCATGGCCCTGCCCAAGCCCTTGCCAACTGGCATCGGCGCACCGCAGCTGCACCTCGGCCCCGGACCACGGACCGAACGGCAGCAGCACCGAACCTCGATTGCGCGCCCGCGCCGACAACCGGCGGGCATCCGAATCGGCCACCTGCCGGGTGCCGCCCACCGCCACCAGGTCGACCCCGTCGAGCAGCGCGGCGATCACACCCACCGGATCGCCGCCCGGCCGCGGCACCACCGCGAGCCTGGCGAGCTCCACCCCGGCTTCGGCCGCCGCGACCAGACTTATGCCGGACAACCCCACCACCGCTGCCCACGACCCGTTCGCCGTCGCCTCTGACAGCAGCGCGAACAGCAGTGAAACCGATCCGTGCACCGCCACCGTGCTGCCACGGCGCAAACCTGGCCATGGCAGCACGGCGGCGAGCTCCGTCCGCGTGGGCAGCACCCGGCCCGCTCCCGGGACACCACCCGCCTCGACGGCCGGCACACCCACGGACACCCCGTCAGCCGTGGACGCGTCCATCGTCGTCAAGGACGCCATCGCGGACATCGCTGCCTCCCCACATGTGACCGTATGGGTGCCCGACCCCGGCGCGGGCACCCATCAGCCGCTGTGGGGAAGACAGCGGTGGAGTCTGCGCTGCGCCTGCACCTGGAACACAGCGCCGACTCCATCGGAGTAGCCGACCCCGACACCGGCCACTTCCGTTATCTCGAACCTCAGTTCGAACAAGGTCAAGTAAACCCTGCGCAGCGGCCCGCGTCAAGACCCATCGCCAGATTGAGTGAACATCTGTTCGAGAGAGGTTTACGCCAAACTTTTGGCTACACTCGACTTATGACGACGATCCCATTAGGAGAAGCCCGCGACCGGCTGTCAGAGGTGGTCGCGCAGGTCGAGAGCACCCATGATCGAGTTGAAATCACTCGGCATGGTCGACCCGCCGCGGTCCTCATCTCCCCCGACGACCTGTCGTCCCTAGAAGAGACCCTGGACCTACTGACCACTCCCGGTGAAGCGGAGGCCATTCGGGAGGGCGTGGCAGACGCGGCAGCGGAGCGCTTCGTTGACACCGAAGAAATCAAGAGGCGCTACCTGCAGTGACCTACACGATCAAGATCACCGCACGTGCAGGGCGCGACCTCGCATGCCTCCCGGAGAAGGTCGCATCGGCTTGCGCCGAGTTCATCTTCGGGCCGCTGGCCGAGAACCCGCACCGGCTCGGCAAACCACTGTTCGGAGAGTTCAAGGGCCTGCACTCGGCTCGACGGAGCGCGTACCGCGTGGTGTACGCGATTCAAGACGACACCGTGGTGGTCGAAGTCGTCCGGATCGCCCATCGAGCCGACGTCTACCGATAGGAAGCAAATGTCAGGAACGCGCACAGCCGGCCCTGCAGAGCAGGCAGCCGCCCTGGCCGCCTACGCACGATTGCAGCGGAACGCTGCTGAGTGGGCCGCATACCTCGATGAGCTTCGACTGACCGAGAAGTCCTGCCGCGACGGACTCGAGAACGCGTTCACCGAGTACCCCGAGTACCAAAAAGCGGGGCGCCGGACCAGCAGCAACGGCCCGGCGCCCCACTCGTGATGATCAGTGCGCGAAGTGGCGCGTCCCCGTGAAGTAGACGGGCACTCCGGCCGCCTCCGCCGCCGCGATGGTTTCGTCGTCGCGGACCGAGCCGCCGGGCTGCACGATCGCGCGAACCCCAGCGTCCAGGAGCACCTGCGGGCCGTCCGCGAACGGGAAGAAAGCGTCGGACGCGGCCACCGAGCCCTTCGCCCGGTCACCCGCCCGCGACACCGCGAGGCGCGCCGAGTCGACCCGGTTCACCTGGCCCATGCCCACGCCGACGGTCGCCCCGTCGTTGGCCAGCAGGATCGCGTTGGATTTCACCGCGCGGCAGGCGCGCCAGGCGAACTTCAGGTCCGCCAGAGTGGCCTCGTCCACCGGCGAGCCGGTCGCCAGCGTCCAGTTCGCCGGGTCGTCGCCCTCGGCGTCGATGGCGTCCGAGCCCTGCACCAGCATGCCGCCGGAGATCGCCCGCATCTCGATCCGGCCGCTCTTGGGCGGCTGCGCGGTCAGGATCCGGATGTTCTTCTTCTTGCTCAGCACGTCCACCGCGCCGTCGGCGTAGCCCGGCGCCACGATCACCTCGGTGAAGATCTCGGCGACCTGCTGGGCCATCTCCAGCGACACCTCGCGGTTCGTCGCGATCACGCCGCCGTACGCGCTCACCGAGTCGCACTCGTGCGCCTTGCGGTGCGCTGCGGCGATGTCGTCGGCCACCGCGATCCCGCACGGGTTGGCGTGCTTGATGATCGCCGCGCACGGCTCGCTGTGGTCGTGCGCAGCGCGCCACGCGGCGTCGGCGTCGACGTAGTTGTTGTACGACATCTCCTTGCCGTGCAGCTGCGCCGCGGCCGCCAGCCCGGTCGCTTCACCGCCGGAGACGTACAGCGCGGCGGGCTGGTGCGGGTTCTCGCCGTAGCGCAGCGCGGAGCGGCGCTCCCAGGTCTCCCCGATCCAGCCGGGAAACACCGAGTCGTCCCCGGTCGGCACCTTGCTCATCCAGGACGCGACCGCGACGTCGTAGGACGCGGTGTGCCGGAACGCGGCCGCGGCCAGCTCGACCCGGTCGGCCAGCGTGAAGCCGCCCTCGCGGACCTGCTCCAGCACCCACTCGTAGCGGCTCGGGTCGACCACGACGGCGACGTTCGCGTGGTTCTTGGCCGAGGCTCGGACCATCGCCGGCCCGCCGATGTCGATCTGCTCGATCACCTCATCCGGCGCGGCGCCCGAGGCCACCGTCTGCACGAACGGGTACAGGTTCACGATCAGCAGATCGAACGGCGCGATGTTCAGGTCGCGCAGCTGGTCGGCGTGCTCCGGGCGGCGCAGGTCGGCGAGCAGCCCGGCGTGCACCCGCGGGTGCAGGGTCTTGACCCGGCCGTCGAGCGCCTCCGGGAACCCGGTGAGCTCCTCGACCGGGGTGACCGGCACGCCCGCAGCTGCGATCGTGCGGGCCGTGCCGCCGGTGGACACGATCTCCACACCTGCGGCGTGGAGCCCGGTGGCCAGCTCCAGCAGGCCAGACTTGTCCGACACGCCGATCAGCGCGCGGCGAACGGCTCGCCGCTCCTGCGAGTTCGCGGTCACGGGATACTCACCTTCCGTCCCTGCACGGTCCAACCGTGCAACGCCAGCTCTTCCAGGGTGTCGACCAGCAGCCGCCGTTCGACGGCCTTGATCCGCTCGTGGAGGCTCGCCTCGTCGTCGTCGGACCGCACCTCGACCGCTTCCTGCGCCAGGATCGGCCCGGTGTCCACGCCGGCGTCCACCACGAACAACGTGCAGCCGGTGACCCGAACCCCATACTCCAGCGCATCCCGCACCCCGTGCATGCCGGGGAACGACGGCAGCAGCGCCGGGTGGCTGTTGAGGTACCGGCCGGCGAAGCGGGCCAGGAAGTCGTCGCCGACGAGCTTCATGAACCCGGCAGAGACCACAAGGTCCGGCTCGTGCTCGGCGCAGCCCTCGGTCAGCGCCCGGTCCCAGTCCGCACGACTGGCGTGGTCCTTGATCCGGTGCACGAAGGTCGGCACCCCGGCGCGCTTGGCGCGGGCCAGCCCCTCGATGCCGTCGCGATCGGCACCCACCGCGACCACCTGCACCGGGAAGTCGGGTGAGCTCGTCGCATCGAGCAGGGCCTGCAGCAGGGTGCCGGAGCCGGACACCAGTACGACGACCCGCGCTGGGCCAGCAGTGGCGAACCGGGTGTGTTGCGAGTGCGCGGCGGCGCTCGGCTGGTCGGGCGTACTCGGGTTCAGCGTTCGCTCCTGACATGCCTCGGCACGATCTCTCGCAGCAGCGTAAGCGCTGATTGCGGTGCCGACGCCGCCAGGGCCCTGGCGAGTGGCGCAGCCCTCACCTCCGGTCGTCCCCGGAGAGGTCGCCGTCGAACTCGGTGGGGTCGATCTCGCTGACCTTGCGCACGGGCGGCTCCGCATCCGCGGCCGTGCGGGCTTGCGGAATCGCCGGTTCCGAGTCGTCCGGTTCGTCCTCCGCGGATGCGGCGTCGGGCGTCGGGTCGGCGTGATCGCCGTCGGCATCGGCGGTGCTGTCCGCATCGGTGTCCGCGGCGTCATCGGCGGTGTCGGCTGCATCTGCGTTCGCGCCTTCGGGAGCCTCGCCATCGGCCTCCGGACCAGCGGTTTCCTCGGTGGCGGGCTCGTAGATGTCCGGCCCGGCGAGCCAGGTGACGGCGGCGGCCGGAATCGCGACCCAGCACAGTGTCGCCGCGGCCAGTGCGACGGGCCGCAGTGTCACCTGCCCGAATGGACCATTGCCCAGATCGCCTCCCGCGACGTGCGCGAGCAGCAACGTCCCGAGCGCCGCGACCACGGCCGCCACACCGACCGCGAGCAGCCTGCGCGCCAGGCTGCCGGGCACCCGGCGGCAGGCGGCTCCGACGAGGAGCCCGACGACGAGCGGCAGCGCCAGCACGATCGCCCACCAGGCCGCTGAATCGTGCGTCGGCAGGACTGCGAGCAGCGGCAAGTCCGGCACCGGGCCGGGCACGACGTGCAGCGGCTGGACATCGAGCCGACCGATCGACAGGCCCGTCCCGGCGGCGAAGGACCAGCCCGCCAGCACCGCGTTCGGGAGGTACAGGATCGACGCCAGCGTGGCGCCGACCGCGTCACCTGCGGTGTTCCCGAGACTGGTCATCGCGGCGACCATCGCCGAGCCCGACAGGCAGATCCCGGCCAGCAGCACCACGCCACCGGCCCCGACGAGCGCGGCCAGCGCCAGCAGGCCGAGGCGCATGCCCGACCAGACCTCGGCTTCGACCCGCTCCCAGACCAGGTAGATCAGCCCGCACCGGTTCGCCACGCCGGCCGCCGAGGCGATCGTCGCGGTCAACCCGCAGCTCACGAACGCATCCACCGGGATCGCGTGCACTGGCCCGCCCAGCACCACTGCGATGCCGGCACCTACGAAGGCGTGCACCAGACCCATCGCCGTGATCAACGGCCACGCCTGGTCCGGGCGTCGCAGGCGGGAGCGCCGCGCGACCCAGGCCGATGCGATGGCGATCAGCAGCATCACCAGCGCGGTCGGCAGCAGCGGCAGGACGCTCAGCGGGGCGTCCGTGATCTTCAGCGCCGTCTGGTGCAACGCGAGCCACCCTGGCAGGGCTCCCACCAGCACCACGACCGGGTTGAACTGCGCGCCGTCGGCGGTCGCCATCACCAGCGCGATCAGCCCCGCGGCGATCAGGTAGCCGGCGAGCAGGACCACGACGACGGCCACCGCGAGCAACCACCAGCGCATCCCGAGCCGGCGTTCGCGGGGGCCGTCGGCGATGGCGTGGGGGATCGAGTCGAGCACGGACACGCAGCTGAATGTCGCACTGGCATTCCGCCGAACGGGTCACAACACGCCGCAACCTCCGCCCATCGAGCGACACGCTTGGTCCACATTCGACATCGGTGCCGAGTCGTCTCGTACCGAACGGGACCGACGCTTGGGGGCATGCCGGGCGGATCACGTCCTAGTCGGTCCTAGTCGTCCGACCTCCTTGCAACCGAACGGATCCCGCAACGAGGCCGCTTAGCTCGATCGCGAACCGCGAGCCGGCAAAGAACGAGCGCGGGCGGCAGAGCCGCCCGCGCTCGTCCAAGCCGAACCGATCAGAAGCTAGGTGGGTTGGCGCCCGGGTGCGGCATCTGCTGGGTGCCCTGCGGACCCGGGCCCTGGCTGGATTGACCCGATTGGCCCGATTGACCGGACTGGCTCGGCTGACCGGACTGACCCGACGGTCCTGGCTGACCGGACTGGCTCGGCTGACCGGACTGGCTCGACGGCGGCGCGGCCTGGCCCGACGGGCCGGGCTGCCCCGGCTGGTTCGGGGTACCGGAGGCAGGCTCCCAACCACCGGGCTGCTGGGGCTGGGAACCGGACGCCGGGCTCCAACCGCCGCCCGGCTGACCGAACTGACCGGGCTGGTTCCAAGCAGGCGCACCGGGTCCGCCCGGACCACTGGGTCCGCCCGGGCCGCTCGGTCCACCGGGACCACCGGGACCACCGGGACCGGACGGGCCACCGCGCTTGCCCGGCTGGAACGGGCCGGACTGCCCGAACGGCGGCTTCGGCTGCGCGGACTTCGACGGCGCGTTGACGATGCCGGCCTCGATAAGCAGGATGCCGACCACAGCACCCAACTGCGCGATCGACAGCAGCAGTAGCACCACGACGATCCCGCCCGAGGCGCCACCGACGAGGTCCTGCAGCAGCGCGAGCGTCGCGTAGGCGGACAGCGGCGCGGCCGCGAACAGCGCGTCCGGCGTCTTCGGCAGGAACCGCAGGCCCGCCAGCGACGCGGAGACGATCAGGGAAAAACCGACGAGGCTGCCGATCGCCACCCCGGCCACCCCGTCGAAGAAGCCGATCAGGTATCCGATCAGACCGGCGCCTGCCGCCACCAGGACCAAGATCTCGTTGAGACCGAGCGAAACGCCGGAGCTTCCCTGGGCTGTCGGCGGCGACTGTCGGGGGAAGGGCGCGGACATGGCTGGACGGACTCCTCGCTTGAACACTCGGGGGCGGAGCTTGCTGACGGTATCGAATCAACCGGGCTCGGTGTGCCGGAAGACCGCAAAACCGGGACTTGCCAACGGTATCGGCCGGGCATGCGTGTCGGCACCGCCGCAAGATCTCGGACGTCGGGGCGGCACTCGAAGTTCCGCCGGCCGCCCAAAAGCTTTCAGAAAGCCATCGGGGCCGGACTCCCGAAGGCGTCCGGCCCCGAAAACGATGTGCCGAGATCGGGCGCTCAGCCCTTGACGATCTCGCGCATCAGCTTGGCGGTCTCGCTCGGCGTCTTGCCGACCTTGACCCCGGCGGCCTCCAGGGCCTCCTTCTTCGCCGCGGCGGTGCCGGACGAACCGGAGACGATGGCGCCCGCGTGGCCCATGGTCTTGCCCTCCGGTGCGGTGAAACCGGCCACGTAGCCCACCACCGGCTTGGTGATGTTGGCCCTGATGTAGTCGGCCGCCCGCTCCTCGGCGTCCCCACCGATCTCGCCGATCATGACGATGGCCTCGGTCTCCGGGTCGTCCTCGAAGGCCTGCAGCGCGTCGATGTGGGTGGTGCCGATGATCGGGTCGCCACCGATGCCGACGGCGCTGGAGAAACCGATGTCCCGCAGCTCGTACATCATCTGGTAGGTCAGCGTGCCCGACTTGGACACCAGGCCGATCTTGCCCGGGCCGGTGATGTTGGCCGGGATGATGCCGGCGTTGGACTTGCCGGGCGAGATGATGCCCGGGCAGTTCGGCCCGATGATCCGGGTCTTGTTGCCGGTGGCGTTGGCGTGCGCCCAGAAGTAGGCGGAGTCGTGCACCGGGATGCCCTCGGTGATGACCACGGCCAGGCCGATCTCGGCGTCGATGGCCTCGATCACCGCGTCCTTGGCGAACTTCGGCGGCACGAAGACGACCGACACGTCGGCGCCGGTCTCCTTCAGGGCCTCCTTGACAGTGCCGAAGACCGTGAGCTGCTTGCCCTCGATCTCGACGGTCTGCCCGGCCTTGCGGGCGTTCACGCCGCCGACGATGTTGGTGCCGGAGCGCAGCATCCGAGCGGTGTGCTTGGTGCCTTCAGAGCCGGTGATGCCCTGAACGATGACCTTGCTGTTCTCGTTGAGGAAGATAGCCATGGCCTCATGCCCCCGCAGCCAGCTCGGCGGCCTTGTCGGCCGCACCGTCCATGGTGTCCACCATCGTCACGACCGGGTGGTTGGCCTCGGCCAGGATGCGGCGACCCTCTTCGACGTTGTTGCCGTCGAGGCGGACGACCAGCGGCTTGGTGGCCTCGTCGCCCAGAATCTTCAGCGCCTGCACGATGCCGTTGGCAACCGCGTCGCAGGCAGTGATGCCGCCGAAGACGTTTACGAACACCGACTTCACGGCCGGGTCGCCGAGGATGACGTCCAGGCCCGCGGCCATGACCTCGGCAGAGGCGCCACCGCCAATGTCCAGGAAGTTCGCCGGCTTCACACCGTTGTGCTTCTCGCCGGCGTAGGCGACCACGTCGAGGGTGGACATGACCAGCCCGGCACCGTTGCCGATGATGCCGACCTCGCCGTCCAGCTTGACGTAGTTGAGGCCCTTCTCCTTGGCCTTGGCCTCGAGCGGGTTCTCCGCTTCCTTGTCCACCAACTCGGCCTGCTTGGCCTGGCGGAACGCGGCGTTCTCGTCGAGGGTGACCTTGCCGTCCAGCGCGATGATCTTGCCCTGCGGGTCCTTGACCAGCGGGTTGACCTCGACCAGCGTGGCGTCCTCGGCGACGAACGTCTCCCACAGCTGGACGATCACGTCGGCGACCTGGTCGGCGACGTCGGCCGGGAACTTGGCAGCGGTGACGATCTCCCGCGCCTTGTCCTGGTCGACGCCCTCGATCGGGTCGATCGCGATCTTGGCCAGCGCCTCGGGCTTGGTCGCCGCGACCTCTTCAATCTCCATGCCGCCTTCGACGGAGGCCATCGCGAGGAAGTTGCGGTTGGCGCGGTCGAGGAGGAACGAGAAGTAGTACTCGTCGGCGATGTCGGAGGCGGTGGTGACCAGCACCTTGCGGGTGATGTGGCCCTTGATGTCCAGACCGAGGATCGCCTCGGCCTTGGTCTCGGCCTCATCCGGGTTTTCGGCCAGCTTCACACCGCCGGCCTTACCGCGGCCCCCGGTCTTCACCTGGGCCTTGATCACGACGGGCCCGCCCAGTTCTGCGGCGGCTGCCTTGGCCCCTTGCGGCTCGGTTACCACGGCGCCGGGCAGCGTCGGCACGCCGTGGGAGGCGAAGAGCTCCTTCGCCTGGTATTCGTACAGGTCCACTCGACTCTCCTGCGACGTCGGTGTCGGACTCGGTGACGATATCGACCTGCGACGACGCATGGGGCGGCGCACCTGGTGAACTGCCTCACCTGAGTTTGGGCATTAGCCCTGGTCGAACCGTCCAGCACGGGGATTCGACTGCTCCGCAGGCTCGATCTCGACGTCCGTGGTGACGAACGGAACAGCGCATCGCGACGGTGCGCCACGCATTCTCGACCGCTCTTCCGGCGTCGGCAAGACGGCAGATCGGGGAATTCGGTGCAGGCTCACGCTCGCGGACCGGACGGACGTTTCCGCTGGTCGGGGCCCGTGAGCGCGTTGGGGCGCGACCGCACCGAAAAGCACTCACGGGCCCTGAGCAGTCAAGACCCTCGTCAGTGCCGGTCCCGCGGCACGCGGGCCGCGGCGAGGGCAGTGACGAGCAACACGACCGCGCAGGCCGCGCAGAACCACAGCCCCAGGCCCGGCGCCGCGCCGGGGAACCGTTCGGCGGTCAGCGGAAACTCCAGCACCCGGACCGCTACGACGAGCACAGCTCCGATGAGCAGCGCCGCAGCACGGGCGGGCCGGCACATCGGCGCCAACACCGCAGCACCGACCACCGCGGCCAGCGCGACCACCAGGCCCCAGGACGTCGTCCCGAAGTCGGTGAACACCCCCGGCGCCGTGTAGTCCGGGGCTGTGACCACCGGGAAGCTGAACGCACCGGCCGCGAGCGGCAGGGCGACGAGCGACGGGAACAGCACCAACCGGTGCATCGCGATCTCTGTGAGATCCACCTCGTCGCGCTCCACCGCACCGGCGATACCGGCGACGACCGCCGCGAGCGCGGCGAACAGCACCGCGATCCCGGCCGCCCAGGCACCGAATCCGGCCTGCGCGTCCGCGGCCTGCAACGCGGTGAACACCGCGTCGAGCACCCCGGCCGCCGCGAACGGAATCACCACCCATACCACCGGCAGCACCGGGCGAAGCCACCTGGAGGCGCGCGGCAGCAGCAGCCCGACCCCCAGCACCACCAGCAGGAACCCGGCCGGCCACAGCATCCGCGCCGGGTACGGCGACGGGTCGCGCAGACCGTAGGGCATCTCCACCTGCGGCACCGCCGCCGCCAGCAGCGCCAACGCGCCGGCCACCAGCGCGAGCACGGCCGAGACGGTGATCAACCGGGTCAGCGCGGGCAGGCGCAGGTCGTCGGCCGACTCGGCGGAGTCGGCTCGTCCCGCTGGCACTGCCAGGACCACCAACGCAATCGCCGCGACCAGGCCGAACACGGGCCCCCAGGCGAACTGGATGTCGTCGAGCATCGCCGCCGCGACCAGTGGCGGCACGACCACGCACGCCACCGCGGCGGCCACGCCGAGCAGCCCGCCGCGGGCGAACTCCGGGTCGGTGGAGCTCGCCACGAATCCGGCGGCGCTCGGCACCGCGACGGCGAGCAGGAAGCTGCCGATCAGCACCACCAGCGGTCCGTCGAGGGCCGGGTTCGGCAGTAGATATGGATCGTCGGAGACGAACGGTGCCATCAGGACGCCGACGGCAGCGATCACGCCGGCGCACAGTACGAGCGTGAGCAGGCCCTGCCGGTGCGAGCCGGTGCCCTCGTCGCCGTGCTCGGCACCCCGGACCGCTAGAAAACCGGAAACGATCGCCGCGACGTGCCCGGCGATCAGCAGCCAGACCCCGGTCGACGGGGCGAAGGAGTCGAGGCTTTCCACCCGGAGCAGCTCGGGGCGGGTGGCCAGCCCCGCGTCGACGACGAACTGCAGGTCCAGCACCAATCGGCCGGGAGCGAGCGCCGCTGGGCCGACGAGCACGGCTGCCGCCGTCCCGAGCCGCCCGCGCCGGGCGAAGACGAACGCCGTCGCAGGGGCGAGCAGTGCGAGCACCAGCAGGAGCGGCCATGCCAGGAATGCGGCGGGAGCGCTGGGAACGACGAGCCCGAGCAGCGGCCCCAGGCCGACGAGCACGGAGCTTACGGCGGCGACGACGATCGCCTTTCTCAGCCGCATCGGGGGATCGGGGTCGGGCTGCGGATTCGTGGCGGGAGCCGAGGAACCGCCGGACGGGAGGTCGGGCCGCGCAGTCACCGCGCAGACGCTAGCAACCCCGGGCGCGAACGCCACCCGCCGGTCGCACCCTCCGGGACATCCCCTAGGGCCCACCGAACGGAGCACTTGCGGTTGCCCATCAAGCGGCTCTTCGAATGTGACTCATATCACGCCTCGCTACCGCGAGCTGCCTGGATCGAGGCATCCCGGAGCCCGCCATGGCCCGATCGAACCGCCCCGCATCGATCACGAAGCCGCAGGCAGCTTCGCTACGCGACGACCACGCCCAGTATCCGCGCACGCCTGACAATGAGGCCCGCGGAACACCTTTCGAACACGCTCCGTGTCCAAGACACCACGGACGGGGATTTGCCCCTAGGGGATCAGCTTGGTTACTGTCCCCCGGTCCGTTGTCACGGTCTGATCACGAAGGACAACCTTCGGCCGGTTCCCCGACCGGCCCCCGGGATCCCCGCCCGGGAACGTGATCCGGCTCCCCGAGACGGAAGGGCAAGCATTGGCTCGACACCGCTCCCCCGGCGGCGAAGAACACTCCCCGGGCTACGCGGAGGCGTCCCCCGACGACCCCTCCAGTAGCCCGGCGAAGACCCGGGACTCCTCACCCGTATCGGTGTGGCGCGGCCGCGTGGTCGTCGCCGCCGTCGCCGCTGGCGCCTTCGCAGCCGCCGGGCAATCGATGGCCGCAGGTGAAGGGCACGCCGCCCCGGACCACGACGACTTCAACCCCTCTGACGCTTCGGCCTCGTTCAACACCGCGATGGCCGAGCAGACCTACACCGGAGTCGGCGGCAGCGCCCCGGCCCCGGCGATGCTCCCGGTGGCGAAGACCACCGACGTCAGCTCCGAGATGGAGAAGCTCGCGAAGAGCGAGCGGATCACCCAGGAGCGCGACGCGGCCCGCATCGCCGCCGAGGAAGCGGCGCGGGCACCCAGGTACGTCATCCCCGCCGCCGGCACATTCACCTCAGGTTTCGGTGGCCGCTGGGGCACGACGCACTACGGCATCGACATCGCCAACGCCAAGGGCACCCCGATCTATTCCGTCGCCGACGGCGTCGTGATCGAGGCGGGCCCGGCCAGCGGTTTCGGCCTGTGGGTGCGGGTTCAGCACGAGGACGGCACGATCACCGTCTACGGCCACGTCAACACCATCACGGCCAAGCAGGGCACCAAGGTCAAGGCCGGCGACCAGATCGCCACCATGGGCAACCGCGGCTTCTCCACTGGCCCGCACCTGCACTTCGAGGTGTGGAACACCAGCGGCAAGAAGATCAACCCGCTGCCCTGGATGCAGGCCCGAGGTATCTCGCCCGCGTAAACCTTGCACCCCAGCTCGGTTTGCGCAGCGGTACCGGTAGCGGCCCCCTGCGGGAGTTACGGCCGCCGTCTGGACTCCGGGATCCCCGACTCATGAATGCCAATTCACCACGCCGGGGACTGGCCTCGCCAAGAACCCCGACGGGGTGGGCACAGTCTGAGAACCCGCGGCGGTGCTCGTCACGAGGGTGGACTAAGCGGCTGGCGCCGCTTGAAAGACCAAACCTGAGTTCCCGGACCTCGCGGAATGGCGCCGGTGGCGCGGCTAGGCCGTCGCTGCCGGTGCCATTTCTGCATGAGCTCCGGGATCTCGGCGCGGAGGAACTCGAAGAACTGCCGCGTCTCGTCGAGGCGCAGCCCCGCCCGCGTGCTCGCGCCCACTGCGGCCACGCCTTCGGCGAGGGTGCGTTCCCAGCCGATCAGTTCCGCATCGCGCTGCATGATGCTGGCGTACCAGACGTCGTCCAGCACCCGGTAGTGGTCGCGCCGCTCGCCGGGGTCGCGCTCCCGCACCACCAGCTTGACCTGCACCAGGTAGCGGACCGCTCCGGACACCGCGGCTGGGCTCACGTCCAGGACCTCGGCCAGCTCGCTCGCCGTCCGCCGCCCTTCGTCGGCGACCAGCAGACTCGCGAGCACGCGCGCCGCCATGCGCGGGAAGCCGGCGCCGGTCAGGTCCAGGGCGAACCGTTCGACGAACCGCGGCACCTCGTCGCCGGAGCCTTCCGTCATGTTCCGATCCTCACCAGCCGCATCGATCACCTGAAAGATTTTAACGTTTCCTTATTTCACGAATTTGTGAAATCACTGTAGCTTAAGAACGTGACCGAACGAACCGAACAGATCCGGTTGACCGGCGCGCAGCAGACGCTCCTCGGCCCTCTCCACGCCCGGGCCCTGGACAACCGCAGGCCCGACCCGGTGCTCAGCGACGAGACCGCGGATCGACTGCTCGACCGCATCGACTTCGACTTCCGCAGCCTGCGCCTCGGCTCCGGGGACCGGATGACGGTGGTCCTGCGAGCCAAGCAGCTCGACGACTGGGCGGCGCACTACCTCGCGCAACACCCCGACGCGGTGGTGCTGCACCTGGCGTGCGGCCTGGACAGCCGGGCGTTCCGGCTCGCCATCCCCGCTGACGCGCACTGGTACGACATCGACCTGCCCGACGTGATCGAACTGCGGAACCGGCTCTACCCGCAGGCCCAGGCGAACTACCGCACGATCGCGGCGTCGGTGACCGATCGGGACTGGCTCGACGAGATCCCGACGGGGCGGCCCACGCTGGTCATCGCCGAGGGACTGACGATGTACCTGACCGAAGCGGACGGCATGGACCTGTTGCGGCGATTGGTCGAGCGCTTCGAGGTCGGCGAGATGACGTTCGACGCGGTGCTGCCGTGGACCGTCCGGGCCGCCCGCTACTCCCGGTTCCTGCAACGGACCGGTGCCGAGTTCCACTGGGGGATCGGCGATCCGCACGCCCTCGAACTGCGCGTCCCCGGTCTCCGGCTGCGGCAGGAACTGCCGATGATGGATCTGCCGGGTCTGGCGAAGATGGACGCGACCGACCGGGCGATCGCGAAGTTCATGAACGCCTTTCCGCCGCTGCGCAAGGCCATGCGGCTGCTGCGCTACAGCTTCGAGCACAAGCAGCAGGAGAAGGTCGAGCTGACCGGAGCGCAGGCGACCATGCTCGCGACGCTCTACCTGCGCGCGCTGGACAACCGATCGGCCGAGCCTATGCTCGGCGACCGGTACGCCGACGAGGCCGTGCAGCGCATCGACTTCGACTTCGGCAAGTTCAAGATGGGTGCGCGCAACGCGGGTTCGGTGGCGATGCGCGCCAATGCGCTGGACCGCTGGGTCGAGGAGAGGCTGCGGCCCGGCATGACCGTCCTGCACCTGGGTTGCGGGCTGGACAGCCGGTTCGAGCGGACAGACCCGCCGGAGGGGGTCGAGTGGTACGACATCGACCAGCCCGACGTCATCGAGCTGCGCCGGCGCCTCTTCCCGGAACGCCCGCACCACCACACCATCGGTTCGTCGGTGACCGCGCCCGACCTGCTCGACGACATCCCTGGCGACCGGCCGGTGCTGGCGGTCGCCGAAGGACTGACGATGTATCTGTCCGAAGTGGACGGTATCGCGCTGCTGCGCCGCATCACCGAGCACTTCCCCGGTGGGGAGCTGCTCTTCGACGCCTTCAGCAGCCTGGGGGTCCGGGTGTCCAACCGGCTCAACCCGGCGGTGGTGCACGCCGGGGCGCACCTGCACTGGGGCATCGACGACCCGCAGTCGCTGGAATCCAGCGTGCCCGGGTTGCGGCTGGTCACGGAGTGGTCGTTCACCGATGCGCCCGAGCTGGACCGCTACCCGCAGCCCGTTCGGGCCGCCATCGGCGCGTCCGGACGCATCACCGCCGTCCGCCGCATGGGCCGGATGCTCCGCTACCGCTTCTGACTCAGCGGGACGTCGCCAAGTCCAAGAGCCGGTGCACGCCGGGCGACTCGATCGGGAGGTGCCCGGCGCCCGGCAGCATGGCCAGTTTCTTCGGCCCCGCAAGCCGGTCGAAGAACGGTCGGCTCAACTCCACCGGTGTCCAGGCGTCCTCGGCGGGGTGCGCCAAGCGCGCCATCCTGCATTCGCTCAGCGAGCAGCACCTCCAGCAGCCCGAAGAGCAATCTGGCCGGGTTTGTTGCGCGAAATGTCAGACCTTCCGCCGCGGTGGAGCGAGGTAGTGCGCGTGCTGGCGGTCGGCATGCTGGATGTCCACGCCAGGCACTCCGGCCTGCGCACCGTGCCTTTCGAGCACACTCCGCGAACCACCGAGGGGTCGCGCGGCTCCGACGGTTGTTCGACTGGCTGACCCCGGAGAGAGCGAACCAACTCCGCCGGTGCTCCGTCGGCGGGCCCGACCACGAGTTGACCGCTGCGCTGCTCGTGCCAGGAATGGATGCGCAGATCCACCGCGTGGTCCTGGCCTGCGACGATGACCCGGCACGGCGCGGTCCGAGCGCACCGAGGCGCTGATCGCGCTGTGGAGCGCGCTGCCCGCACGCCTCTGAAGATGCCCGCTCGACGCGCTCGCAGCTCGTGAAGCGGCGGCCTGCCCTCCGGCGTGGCACGGTTTCGTCAGGAGGTGGTGGCGATGATCAACGGGGCGCACTTGTTGTTGTTCAGCCGGGACGCCGAGCGGGATCGGGCGTTCCTCCGCGACGTGCTCGGGTTCGAGTCCGTCGACGCCGGGGGCGGGTGGCTGATCTTCGGGCTGCCGCCCGCCGAACTCGCCACCCACCCCACCCACGGGGAGCCCACCTGCCAGCTCTACCTGATGTGCGACGACATCGCGGTCACCATCGGTGAACTGCAGGAGAGCGGCGTCGAGATCACCCGCCCGGTCAGCAACGAGGGCTGGGGACTGCTCACCGCCCTCCGCCTGCCCAGCGGTGCCGAGATCGGGCTCTACGAGCCCAAGCACCCCCGACCTGCCGGGATGTAAGCGAGACCGTGCGCGCCGGGCTCGCCGCGCCGATCGATCGGCAACGTGGCCACCGTGCGATGAGTTTCGAGGTCTATGGGTTTCGAGGTCGATGACGGAGACCGTTGAGGACGTGACGGCGGTAACGTAGGCGCGCGTGCCGTCGGGCGAGGACGCGATGGTGAGCGGGAAGCTGCCTACCTCGACGCTGCCGAGCGGTTCATAGGTGCCAGGTGCGTAGCTCAGCAGCCGCCCGGGCGCCTGCCCGCCGAAGGGCGAGTCGCCGCCGGCTGACTCGCCGATGAGCAGCACCCCGGTACCTGAAAACGGCTTGCCGGTGGCTCTCACGATCTGCCGGATGCGGCGGAGTCCGTCCCGTCGACAAGGATCCGATCCACAGCGAACTCCTCGGGCTGGAGATGATGCGTAGGAAGCGATGCGGAGAACGCCGCTGCTTCCGCCCGTGGTTCGGCGCCCCGTCCACGGCACTCCCTCCACACCGTGGATGTTCCACTCGATGCGGTCCGCGAAGAGGTCGGTCAACGCACCGATCGTACGTTGCCCAGTCTGCGTTGGAACTCGTCAACGACTGCCCGGGTTTCGCTCACGACGTTTCTCGCGAGGTCGTTCTGCTGCTACCGCAGGGCCGAACCTCGGTCGGGCGCCGGTTGTTCCACGCGAACTCGAACATCGTCTACTTGGGACAATGAACTTCCCGCCGTCGGGTCATAGCTTGCTGATCGGCACGCTGCCGATCAGCATCAAGCGGACCGTGCCGGAGCTACCGAAGTCGATCGTCGCGGTGGCCCGCGGTCCCTCACCCTCGGTGGACAGCACCGTGCCCAGCCCGTACTTGTCGTGGGTGACCCGGTCACCGGCGGCCAGCTTGATGGCGACGGTGTCCTTCCAGCCCTTCATGCCGGTACTGCGCATGCCGCGCGCCGCCAGCCCGGCCTGGGCCGAATCCGAGCCGGTGCGGTCGAAACCGCCACGGCTGCCCCAGGTGCTGCGCACCTGCGGGGCGGCGCGCTCCGGTTCGATCCGGCGCCAGTGCATCAGCTCGTCCGGGATCTCGGTGAGGAACCGGGAAGCCGGGTTGGTCATCGGCTGGCCCCACGCGGAACGCATGAGCGCCCGCGACAGGTACAGCCGTTGCCGGGCGCGGGTGATGCCCACGTACGCCAGCCGCCGCTCCTCGGCCAGTTCGGCCGGGTCGCCGAGCGCCCGCGAGTGCGGGAACACCCCGTCCTCCCAGCCGGTGCAGAACACCACCGGGAACTCCAGGCCCTTCGCGGTGTGCAGGGTCATCAGGGTGACGACCCCGTCGCCGGATTCGGGCAGCGAGTCCGCGTCCGCCACCAGCGAGACGCGCTCCAGGAACGCCGACAGCGAGTCGTCGGCGGGCAACCCCAGCGCCGCCTCCTCCGCGTCCTCCGCGGCCGGCACCGCGGCCGCGACCACGGCCTCGGCCGACGGGTCGACCTCGGCCGGGGGCTCGCCGACCGGAGCTCCCGCTTGGATCTCGGTGAACTCCCGCGCGACCGTCACGAGCTCGGTCAGGTTCTCCACCCGCGTGGCGTCCTGCGGGTCGTCGCTGGCCTCCAGCTCGGCGCGGTAGCCGGTGCGCTCCAGTACCTGCTCCAGGATCTCGGCGACATCGGACTCCGCCGCGACCGCCTGGAGCTCATCCAGCAGCGCCACGAAACCCGCGATGGCGTTGCGCGCCCGGGTGTTGAGCAGCGGGACCTGCCCGGCCGCCGCCTTCCGCAGCGCAGCGGCGAACGAGATCCGCTCCTGCTCGGCGTGCACTGCGACCACGGCCTCCGCCCGGTCCCCGATGCTGCGCTTCGGCACGTTGAGGATGCGGCGCAGGCTCACCGTGTCGTCCGGGTTGTCCAGCACCCGCAGGTAGGCCAGCGCGTCCCGCACCTCGCGACGCTCGTAGAAGCGCACCCCGCCGACGACCCGGTACGGCAGGCCCAGCCGGATGAACACCTCCTCGAACACCCGGGACTGGTTGTTCGTCCGGTAGAACACCGCGATGTCGTTGAACGTCGCGTCGCCATCGTCCACCAGCCGGTCGATCTCGCCGGACACGAACGCCGCCTCGTCGTGCTCGTTGTCCGAGACGTAGCCGACGATCTGCTCGCCGTCCCCGGCGTCGCTCCACAACCGCTTGTCGCGCCGGTTCGGGTTGCGCCGGATCACCGCGTTCGCCGCGGACAGGATCGTCTGCGTGGAACGGTAGTTCTGCTCCAGCAGGATCGTCCTGGCCTGCGGGTAGTCGCGCTCGAACTCCTCGATGTTGCGGATCGTCGCGCCCCGGAAGGCGTAGATCGACTGGTCCGCGTCACCGACCACGCACAGCTCGGCGGGCTCGATGCCGCTGTCGGCCGCCTCGGTGCCGACCAGCTCGCGCACCAGCACGTACTGCGCGTGGTTGGTGTCCTGGTACTCGTCGACGAGCACGTGCCGGAAGCGCCGCCGGTAGTACTCCGCGACCGCGGGGTGCTCCTGCAGCAGTTCGACCGTGCGCATGATCAGGTCGTCGAAGTCCATCGCGTTGGAGTCGACGAGCCGGCGCTGGTAGGCGGCGTAGACCTGGGCGACCTTGCGCTCCATATCGTTGCCCGCCTGCTCGGCGGCGGCCTCCGGGGACAGCAGTTCGTTCTTCAAGTTCGAGATGTGCACCGCGAGCGTGCGCGCCGGGTAGCGCTTGGAGTCCAGGTCCTGCTCTCGCGCGATCATGGTGATCAGCCGCCGGGAGTCGTCCGAGTCGTAGATCGAGAAGTTGGACGACATGCCCAGCGTCTTGGCCTCGCGGCGCAACACCCGGACGCACATCGAGTGGAACGTCGACACCCACATCACGTTGGCCCGCCGACCCACCAACTCGACGACGCGTTCCTTCATCTCGGCCGCGGCCTTGTTGGTGAAGGTGATCGCCATGATCTGGCCCGGATGCGCGCCCCCCGCCAGCAGGTACGCGATCCGGTTGGTCAGCACCCGCGTCTTGCCCGACCCGGCACCCGCCACCACCAGCAGCGGCGAGCCGGTGTGCACCACGGCGTCGCGCTGCTGCGGGTTCAGACCAGCGAGCAGGGCGTCCGGATCCGGACCGGACCGCGAGGCGGGCCCGGATTCGTCCGATTGCAGCGATCCGTGCTGCGGTAGATCGCTCTGCCACTGGAGGTCGAGTGGGGTGCTCATCGTTGCTCCACGTTACCGGCGAGCCCGGACAAAACCCGAATCCCGGTGCCCGGGGCTCCAGATCGCACCGCCGCACGAGCCGATCCGCGCGGACTCCAAGCCGCTGCACCGGCTGCGGCTGCCTGGGCGGATGATGCGTCGAGCACGACAGCGGCGGCTGTTGCCCTTGTGGCGAAAGAGAAAGCAGCTCCGCCGTGCCCAACGCAGTTTCCGTAGTCCCCGCAGTCACCGCATCGGCCCACCGGTGGGCCCTGCCGACCGCCCCCTTGGCCACCGAAAGGTCAGGGGGCGGCCAGGGGATGCCCGGATCCGCCGCGCGCAGCAGGCCTGGAAGGTGAATTCCGACCGCCGTACCCGCCACGAAACGGAATGAGCCGCCCATGGAGTGGATCAACCAGATCGATGCCGCGCTCCGAGACTTCATCGCGTGGGCCGCGACGCTGAACCCGTGGCTGTGCGTGCTGCTGGCCCTGGTCCTGCTGTCATTGGAAACCTCCATCTTCATCGGCTTGTTGGTCCCGGGCGAAGCAACGCTGCTGCTCACCATCGCCGTCCTCGGCGCCAGGTGGGCACCGGCGCTGTTCGCCGCGGCGGTGGTGGGCAACGTCATCGGGCAGAGCGGTGGCTACTGGCTGGGCCGCGTGATCGGCCCCGGGCTCCGCAACACGTGGGCCGGGCGCAAGATCGGCGCACACCGCTGGCAGGCCGCCGAGGCGGTCGTGCAGGACACCGGCGGGCGCGCGCTGATCACGACGCGCTTCGTCGCCGTGGTGCACGCCGTGGTCCCGGCCGTGGTGGGCACCTTGCGGTTGCCGTTCCGCCGCTTCCTGGGGCTCTCGGCAATCGGCGCCGTGCTGTGGGCAGGGGTGCAGACCGCCGTCGCGGTGGCGCTCGGCGAGGCCGCCCGGGCGGTCGGCTACGGCTGGACGGTGCTGGCGTTGACATGTGCGGGCGGCGTGGCGGCGGGCGTCGTCGTGATCCGCAGCGTGCGTCGGCAGTCCGCTCGACGAGCCGCCGAGCGAGTCGACGTCGAGCCCGGTCAGGGTGCCGTTCGGCGTGCCGGTGGGCAGGAGGTTCGGTAGTCATGGCTCCAAGATCCACGGCGGCCCCGGCGCAATCCAGGGGAATAACTCGAACTGGTGATCGAATGATTCGAAGTCCACTCGTTGGGACGAGTGGTCCACGTCACAGCAAACGCGATGCCGGCTGTGGCAGACTGAGCGCGTGCGAACGCAGACCTACGAGTTTTTCTACGGGCCCGGGACTCCAGCGCCCGTAGTTGCGTGAGCTCAAAAACCACTACGACGCCCCGGAGTTTTCGGACTCGGGGCGTTCGCGCGTTCCGGGGCCGGGGGCAGGGGCCGAAGCCGGAGGACAACGCCCGATGAACGCCACTGTGGACGGTGACCAGCCGCAGTCCGAGCTCGCCTCGGCCGAGCAGGCCGCCGCGGAGGCCATCAGCAACTTCCGCGAGGAAATCAACTACCTGGACAGCGAGATCCTACGCCTGGTCAAGCGCCGCGCCGAGGTCTCCCGACAGGTCGGCCAGGCCCGGATGGCGGCCGGCGGACCCCGCATCGTCTACAACCGCGAGATGGACGTGCTCGCGCGCTACCGGGAGCTCGGGCCGGAAGGCCGCGAACTCGCGATGATTCTGCTGCGCCTGGGCCGCGGCCGTCTCGGCCACTGACGAACCCCACGACGCAGGAGCAGGCGTCGGTCGTGCGCACCCCCAACGCGCCCACGACCGGACAAGACCCACCTCCCCATGCGGCACCGGCGGATCCCACCGGTGCCGCAGCGGGGGGCTCAGTGCGCGGTCCAGCCGCCGTCGATCGGGAACGAGGCGCCGGTGATCGACGTCGTGCCCGGTCCGCACAGCCACACCGCGAGCTCCGCGACCTCGACCGGTTCCACCAGGCGCTTGATCGGCGTGCGGGCCAGCAGCACGTCCTCGACGACCTGGTCCTCCGGCACCCGGAGCAGCTCCGCCTGCTCGGCGACTTGGCGCTCCACCAACGGGGTCCGCGCGAAACCCGGGCAGACGCAGTTCGACGTCACCCCGTGGGGCGCACCCTCCAACGCGGTCGTCTTGGACAGCCCTTCGATCGCGTGCTTCGCCGTCACGTAGGCGCTCTTGAACGGCGAGGCGCGCAGACCGTGCACGGATGAGATGTTGATGATCCGCCCCCAGCCCCGGTCGTACATGCCCGGCAGCGCGGCACGCACGATCCGGAACGGCGCCTCCACCATCACCCGCAGCATCGCGCTGAAGGTGTCTGTCGGGAACCGGTGGATCGGCGCGACGTGCTGGAAACCCGCGTTGTTGACCACGATGTCCGCCCGGGCGCCCAGCTCCGCGGCGGCGTCGAGGTCGGCGAGGTCGACGACCCTGGCCTCGGCGCCGAACTCGGCCGCGACCGCCTCGATCCCTTTAGCCCGGTCCACCGCGATCACTTCGGCCCCGGCCTCGGCCAATCGGCGGGCGACCGCCGCGCCGATCCCGCTCGCCGCGCCCGTGACCACTGCTCGTTTGTCCCCCAGGTCCAGGCCGCTGGATCGCGCAGAGCTCGCACCAACCGACCCGGCCAACCGATCGCTCATAGCCTGAGAACCTAAGGCGTGAGTCCCGTCTCAATCCAGGGCCAAACCACAACCTTTTCCGCCTGCCACCGCGGCGACGCTGCTGACCGGGCGTTTTCCGCGGTAGTGCGTTCGGCGGAACTTCCGACGCCACCCCGGAACCCCCCGGCGTTCGGCTACCTGCAGCAGCCCGCGAGGCATATCCGGGATATCACCCATACCGGACACGGGGGAAACAAGGCAGACTGTGGTCATGGTTCTCGGTCTAGTGGCCTTTCTCGTGACGCTGGCCGGCGTGCTCGTCGCCGCCGGACACGCGGGCTACCTCGCGATGCTGACTTCGGCCGCGAAGAAGCGCGCAGGCGGCCAGCCGGCCGTCGACTTTGCCCGGAAGCGATTCCCGATCGCCGGAGTCGGCCTGGGCGTGACCCTGCTGGCCATGCTGATCAGCACGGGCGGCACTGGCGCGGAGATCTTCGCGATACTGCTCGGCGGAGGTGGCGGCGTCGCCTCGCTCAAGGCGCTGCAGTCCACGCAGAGCAAGTTCCGCAAGGGGCAGTTCTGATGGACGCGTCACGCGGTGACGGCTGACGCCGAGAGCGATCAAGGCCACTGTGCGCCTATCCGCGCGATCAATATTGGGCCTTTCGATGCATCACAACGCACCGAAAGGCCTTTTTGATCACAACGAGTAGTCGTTCGACCCCGCACCGGAGTCGGCACGCCTGCCCCCTTACGCTGTGACCATGACCACTTCGCCGGAAGCGTCCACAGCAGCCCGGCGTGCTTTGGTGGTCACCGCGCACCCCGACGACGTCGACTTCGGGTCCGCGGGCACCATCGCCTCCTGGGTCGCCGACGGCGTGCAGGTCACCTACTGCGTGTGCACCGCGGGCGATGCCGGGGGCTTCGACCACACGCTGCGGGAGGACATGCCGCGCATCCGGCAGGACGAGCAGCGGGCCGCCGCAGCCGCCGTCGGCGTCACCGACGTGCAGTTCCTCGGCTACCAGGACGGGCAGGTCACCGCGAACCTGCAGCTGCGGCGGGACATCACCAGGGTGATCCGCCAGGTCCGCCCGCACCGGGTCATCAGCCACTCCCCGGAGATCAACTGGGCCCACCTCCCGACCTCGCACCCGGACCACCGCGCGGTCGGTGAGGCCACCCTCGCCGCGATCTACCCGGACGCGCGCAACGGCTTCGCCCACCCCGAGTTGCTGCAGGAAGGGCTGCAGCCGTGGACAGTGAGCGAGCTGTGGATGTCGGAATCACCCGAAGAGCGGGTCAACCGGGCGGTCGACATCACCGATTTCTTCGACGCGAAGCTCGCGGCGCTGTCCGCACACCGGTCGCAAACCGCCCATCTCGACGATCTCCAGGGCATGATCCGGCGGCACCTGGCACGGACGGCCGAGCGGCACGGCATGGCCGGTCGACTCGCCGAGGCATTCCACGTAGTCGACACGTCGTGAACTCCCCGCGAGTCGCAGAAAGTCGAGACCTCCGATGCACAGCGGCAGAACCCCCGGCTGGAGCGGCCAGCTCGACAGGCCGCCGACGCCGGAACCGCCCGCGCACGGCCGGCACCGCAAGACCGGAGCAGCGGTCTCGTGGACACCGGTGCCCCGCCAGCGCCAGGCGTCGCACGCGCTCGCCGCGGGGCTGGTGACCGACCCGCTGGTCGACACCATGCCGGTGGGCGGGTTGCACAAGTTCGACCTGGGCATGGTCCCGGCCTCGGTCACCCCGCCGCGGACCTGGCGGCAGGCGGCCTGGTTCGCGATCGCCTCGTCGGCCGCCGCGCTGGGCGGGCTGATGTTCATCACGACCTTGCTGGCCGACAGCACGACGACGATCGAGGGTCTGGAGCTGCCGAGCATGCCGCGCGGCCGCGACTACCCGCCGCTGCCGCCTTCGGACCCGTACTACCTGACCGGCAATCCGACCCGGCCGGAGTCCGTGCGGACGACCGGCTCGGTGCAGGCGCTGGCGCCGATGGCCGTGTCCGAAGGCGCCCCGAGCCCGTCGAGCTCCGCCAGCGGCACGGTTCCGGCTCCAGGCATACTCGGCTGGTCGACCTCCAGCGCCGCGCCGACCTCGACCAGCGGGACGCGGGTGCCCGGGGTCCCGCAGCTGCTGTTCGGCGACACCGAGGCGATCAAGCAACGCAGCCAGGAGTACCACGCCGCGATCAGCCGCGGCGACCTGCGGGACGCCTACTCGATGACCACCGGATCGTTGCGGGCCGAGGGCTACGAGGCGTTCGCCGCCCGGTACTCGGGTGCCGAGTCGGTCGAGATCGTCGACGGCTACGCGACACCGAACAGCACGGTGCACACCCTCCGGTTGACCATGGCGGACGGCACCGTGCAGACCCAGCGCCGGGAGCTGCGGTACACACTGGAGAACGAACCGCTGATCACCTCCGACAAGCGAATCTTCTGATCACGAATCCTGATCCACTGCTCCGTTCGAGCCTCCGCAACGTTCCCTTCCGGTGAACTCGACGGCAAGGCTTCTCGATCAGGGCATCGTCGCGGTACGAGTTCGGCGGAGCCAACTCACGAGGACGGGCCAGCGAGTGCAGCATCACCCTTCGACCGGCAGACGTCACGACCACGCCGACTCGGGTGCGGGCGCGATCACCGTGGCCGAGTTGATGAAGCGGATCCCGCTGTCCCCGGAGCACGAGCGCCTCGCCGACCAACTCCTCAAGACGCCTGATCCGGCGGATGACGCGCTGTCGCTGCGCTGCCGGATCGTCCTCGGCTCGCTGGGTGCTCTGCTGATCCTCGGGGCCGCTTCGGTAGGCGCGATGATCATCGCGGAACCTGCCGCCGCGCCGCACCCCGCTTCCTCCGCCGCCCCGATCGACGGCGTGTCGGCGCTTCGACCGGACCTGGTGCGCAACGCAGGCTGGCCGTTCGCCGACAACGGCGGCTTCGCCGCAGTGGCCGGTTCGGGCGGCACCAGCGACGCGCCGGAACCTGCGGAGCAGAGCACCGCCAACCCCACGGCGGGCAGCCAAGGATCGGCGCTCAGCCTGGTCAACGAGTTCTACCGCCGCTTGCAGCACGACCCGAGCTCGGCCGTTGCGCTGGTGGACCCGAGACTGCTCGCCGGGCAGCGGGCGGCGCTGGTCCGGGGGTGGGAAGCCGTCGAATCGCTGCAGCTGCGGGCGCAGACGAGGTCGGTCGGCGTGGTGCTGGCCGAGGTCGAGGCCCGCTATCCGGACGGGCACCGGGTGGTGCTCCGCCAGCTGCTCACAGTCGAATCGGGTGCCCATCCGAAGATCGTCGAGGCCGAACTGCTCGGCGCCCGGCACGTCTCTCCCCGGTAGCGGCGCGGGAACGGCTTCTCACAACAATGCGACAACGACCGAGCCCGCGGAAACGCCCGCCGCCGTACCGGGATGAACCGGACAGCGGCGATATCGCTGCTCCGCGCAGCCGGCGCACGTCCCCGCGCGGACGCCTCGGAGGACCCGATACGCCCAACATCACCAGCGGAAACGACTGTGAGGCGGATCCGGTTCGGCCGACCGCGCTAGGGCGGCAGCGTAACGTCGAATTGGGTTGCACCGATCTTTTCGACTTCGGGCCTACGCCAACACGGCGTGGGCTAGGCTCCCTTATCGCGGTTCGGATCGAGCCATTCGGCCAAACCGGACCGCGTCGAGAACGTGTACATATCGGGGGGCCGGAGCCGGTCCGCCTAATCCGCCGATGTTCGGTGGGGCCGTGCCCGGGACGATCCTCCCGGGTTCATGCGGTGCCCGTTGAGCATCGATAGCAGTACGGGGAGACGTCGGTGAGCGACGAAGGTCGCCTGGTCGCCGGACGCTACCGAGTGCAGCGACGCATCGGCAGTGGCGCGATGGGCGTGGTGTGGGAGTGTGTCGACGAACGCCTGCACCGCACGGTCGCGGTCAAGCAGTTGTTGCTGCAGCCCGGATTGGATCCGGGTGAGGCCGAGGAAGCGCGGCAGCGGGCAATGCGGGAAGGCCGCATCGCGGCCCGCCTCCAGCACCCGAACGCCATCTCGGTGTACGACGTGGCCGAGGACGAGGGTCAGCCGGTCCTGGTCATGGAGTACCTGCCGTCCACCAGCCTCGCCGGGATGATGTCCGATCACGGGCCGCTCCCGCCGCGCGAGGTGGCGCGGATCGGTACGCAGGTCGCCTCGGCACTGGGTGCGGCGCACGCCGCCGGTGTCGTGCACCGCGACATCAAGCCCGGCAACATCCTGCTCGGCGACAACGGCCAGGTGAAGATCACCGACTTCGGGATCTCGCGGGCGCAGGGCGACGTCCAGGTCACCAAGACCGGGATGCTCGCGGGCACGCCCGCCTACCTGTCCCCCGACGTGGCGATGGGCCAGGAGCCGACGCCCGCCTCCGACGTGTTCTCGCTCGGCGCGACGCTGTACGCGGCGATCGAGGGCCACCCGCCGTTCGGGCTGAACGAGAACACCCTCGCGCTGCTGCACGCGGTGGCCGCCGGGAAGATCGAGCCGCCGCAGCAGGCCGGCCCGATGGTGCCGCCGCTGATGGCGATGATGGCCGCCCGCGTCGAGGACCGGCCGGACATGGCACAGGTCCGGGACATGCTGCAGGCGGTGGCCGACGGCGGTTCGGTGACCTCGGTCCCGGCCATGGCGGCGCCGATCCCGCCCGCGCTGACTCCGGATTCCAGCCGGCCCGATCTGGCCCCGACCAGCGTCGCCGGCTCGAACGGCACCACCGTCGCGTCCTACTACGAGGACGAGCCGTACTCCGAGCAGGCCTACGCGGACGCCACCTCGTACATGGGTTCCGACACCCGTGGCGACGCGGCGATCTACGAGAAGCCGCGCAGGAGCAAGCGGCCCGTGGTGATCTCGGGCATCGCGCTGGTGGCCGTCGCGGTGATCGCGGTGCTGGTGACCTCTGCGCTGATGAACAGCCAGAAGCCGCCGGAGAACACCGGGAACACGACGACCTCGCAGGTAAACCCGGTGCCTCCGCCGCCGCCGCCGGAGACCACCAGCGAGGAAGAGCCGACCGCCACGAAGACCAACGCCCCGAGCACGACGCCGCCGACGACACCGAGCACGACGCCGCCGACGACACCGAAGACGACGCCGCCGTCGACTTCGCAGACGCCGCCGTCCACGTCGAAGACGACGCCCCCCACGGAACCCGACGACACGCCTACGAGCGAGCCGAACAGCAGCGGGTCCGGGGAGTAGGATCCGCTCGCGAACACGGGCTGGCCGGGGCGTTCACCACGCGGTGAGCTCCCCGGCCACGAGTGTGTTCGGGCACGGGTGGCCCCGGTGTGCGATCGGGTGCGAGACGCCCAGTAACGTTGCGCACCGTCGGGTGAAAGCTGGCCACGGGGGTCCGGTCAGTACTGTCCAAGTAGGCACAGCCAGTACCAGGAGACACCGGTGAGCGCCGAAGGTCGTTTGATCGCGGGCCGGTACCGCTTGCAGCAGCAGATCGGCAGCGGCGCCATGGGCGTGGTGTGGCAGGCCGTTGACGAGCGCCTGCACCGCACGGTCGCAGTCAAGCAGCTGCTGCTGCAGCCCGGTTACACCCCCGAAGAAACCGAAGAAGCCCGTCAGCGGGCGATGCGCGAAGGTCGCATCGCCGCCCGATTGCAGCACCAGAACGCGATCGTCGTGTTCGACGTCGCGGAGGACGAGGGCCAGCCGGTCCTGGTCATGGAATACCTGCCGTCGCAAAGCCTCTCGTCGGTCATCGACGAGCAGGGCGTGCTGCCGCCGCTGCAGGTGGCGCGGATCGGCGTGCAGGTGGCCGGGGCGCTGGCCGCGGCGCACATGGCCGGCATCGTGCACCGCGACCTCAAGCCCGGCAACATCCTGCTGGGCGACAACGACATCGCCAAGATCACCGACTTCGGCATCTCCCGGGCCATCGGCGATGTCGCGGTCACCAAGAGCGGCATCCTCGCCGGCACCCCGGCCTACCTGGCGCCGGAGGTGGCGCTGGGACGGGATCCGGCGCCTGCCTCCGACGTTTTCTCGCTGGGCTCGACGCTGTACGCGGCGATCGAGGGCGGGCCGCCGTTCGGGGTGGACGAGAACGCGATCAGCCTGCTGCACCGGGTGGCGCGCGGGCAGATCGAGCCGCCGCAGCAGGCCGGGCCGATGACCCCGGCGCTGATACAGCTGCTGCGCCCGGACCCGGTCGACCGGCCGACCATGGCGCAGGCCCGCGAGCTGCTGCAGGCTGTGCTCGACGGGCGGCCGATTCCGAACGCTTCGCCCAGCGGCGGCTGGCAGCGGCCGCAAGCCGCACCGCCGCGTACGCCGCCCGCGGGCAACCGGATGGGTCCGCCCCCGGCGGCCAATCCGCCCACCATGCTCGGTGGCGCGGTGCCCGCGCAGCAGGAGGCACCGCGGCGCAACTACCGCCAGATCGCCTTGTGGGTGGTGGCGATCGTGGTCGCGGTGCTGGTCGGGGTGCTCGCCGCGAACGCCTTCGGAGACGGGACACCGCAGGGGCAGCCCGCTCCGTCCGCCCCGCCGCAGACGCCCCCGGAGTCCAGCGCCTCGTCGGCCACGGCAACCACGACCACGGCGACGGCGCCTTCTGCGGCCGCGACCACCAGCAGCTCCCCGCCGTCGACCAGCGCGATGCAGCAGCCGTCCCAGGACGAGATCGTGGACGTGGTGCGCAGGTACTACTCGCTGGTGCCGGGCAAGCTGGACCAGGCCTGGAATCTGCTGGGGCCGAACCTGCAGTCGCAGGGCAAGGACCGCTACGAGGGGTTCTGGAAGACGATCGAGGACGTGAAGATCATCGGCGAGCCTGTGCAGTCCGGGGCCAACGTGATCGTGACGCTGCAGTTCACCAAGGGCCACAGCAAGATCACCGAGTCGCACATGCTCGGCATGGTCGCCACGCCCGACGGGAAGCCGCTGATCAACACCGACCGCCGCAACTGACCGCCCCGCCAGAGACTGTTTCCAAACTCGTTCTGCGTGGCAGAGCGAGTTTGGACCACGTTTTCAGGCTTGGGCGATCTCCAGGAGGGTGTTGAGCACGGACTGGGTGGCCGGGCGGTCGGCTACCGTTTCCCGCACCGCGACGTACAGGCGGCGGGCCGGCTCCGGGTTGCGCACCGGCCTCACCACCACTCCGGGGTGCACGACGTCCAGGCCCAGGCGCGGGACCAGCGCAACGCCCAGCCCCGCGGCCACGAAGCCCTGCGCTGAGTAGCTGCCGTCGGTCTCCAGCACCACCTTGGGCGTGAACCCGGCACTGGCGTAGGCGTCCCTGAGCAGCGTCGAGCAGACGTCATCGCTGGTCACGGCGCTGTTGATCCAGGATTCGCGGGCCAGCTGGACCAGGTCCACGCAGTCCTGGGCGGCCATCGGGTGCGATTTCGGCAGCACCAGCCGGTACGGGTCGTCGCCGAGGTGCACGAACCGCACCCCGCGTCGTTCGGGCACCGCACGCCCCACCACGATGATCGCCAGGTCGGCCTCGCCGCGGGCCACCTCGTCGAGCAGCCCGACCTCCTGCATCCGCAGGTCGAGCTGGACCTCGGGGTGCTCGGCCCGGAACTTGGCGACCGCGGGCGGGATCAGCCCGACGCTGGCGGTGTGGAAGAACCGCACCCGCAGCAGGCCGGTGCGCCCGGCGCGGATGTCTGCCAGCTCCGCCTCGGTGCTGCTGAGCAGCTCGGCGATCCGCCCGGCGCGCTCGGCCAGCAGGGTGCCCGCCGGGGTCGGCCGGAGCCCGCGCCCGACCTTCTCCAGCAGCGGCGTGCCCGCCTCCTTCTCCAGCGTGGACAGCTGCTGGCTGATCGCGGACGGGGTGTACCCGAGGTTCGTCGCGGCCGCGCTGACCGAGCCGCTGGTGACCACGGCGCGCAGCACTTGCATCCGGCGTACGTCCAACACGACTCCACGATACAGCAGACCTAAAACATCGATTGATTTTATTTCACTTGTACTTATGTCTCGGTTGGCGCAACGTAGTAGGCGGAAATCGGTTCGGCGGGCGCCGAGACACCGGCGACCTACCTTCACGGCGACACCTCGACCACGCGATACCCCGCGAGACCGGACAGGACATGAACAACCCGACCAACTACGTCCGACTAGGCGTGCTGGCGCTGCTGTGGGGCTCCAGCTTTCTGCTGATCAAGCTCGCGCTGGGGGCGCTCTCCCCGACCCAGATCGCGCTGACCCGCATCGTGCTCGGCGCCGCGGTCCTCCTCGCGCTGTGCGCGCTGCGCGGCATGCGACCGAGCCGCGACCGCAAGTTGTGGCGGCACGTCGCCGTCGCCGCGCTGTTCGGCAGCGCGCTGCCGTGGGTGCTGTTCGGCCTCGGCGAGCAGACCGTCGACTCCGGCCTGACCGGCGTGCTGAACGCGACGACGCCACTGTGGACGGTGCTGTTCGGGCTGTTCGCCGGTCGCGAGGCAATGCCGCCGACCCGGCTCGGCGGACTGCTGCTGGGGTTCCTCGGGGTACTGCTGATCTTCGCCCCGTGGCAGGGCGGCAGCCTGCTCAGCTGGGGCGTGCTCGCCTGCCTGAGCGCGGCGGTCAGCTACGGGATCGGCTACGTCTACATCGGACGGAACCTCACCGGGAACCACGGCCTGCCACCGCTGGCGCTGGCCGCCATGCAGATGGTCGCCGCGACCGGATACGCGCTGCTGGCGCTCCCGCTCGACGGCCTGCAGCCGGTGCGCTGGGAGCCCCTCGCGCTGCTCGCGGTCGCGGCCCTGGGCATCTTCGGCACCGGACTCGCGTTCGCGATCAACTACCGGATCATCGGCGACGAAGGCGCGACGACGGCGTCCACGGTGGCCTATCTGATGCCGATCGTGTCGGTGCTGCTCGGTTGGTTGCTGCTCGGCGAAGAACTGGGCCTGCGGGTCCTGCTGGGCATGGCGATCGTGCTGCTGGGCGTAGCCCTGACCCGCCGCTCCCCCATCCCGAAACCCGTTGCCGCACCCGCTCTCGAGGACGAGATGTCGAACCAGCTCCGCACCGAGGCCACCCGCATCACCCGCACCGACGAGCTCCCGCCGATCGAGCCGCCCGGCGCCTGGACCAGGATCCGCCTCGCGTTGATGCGCGGCTCCCAGCTCTACGCCGACCTGGCCACCAACCACCCGCTGAAATGACCTGGTCCGGGGATTTCCCGGTCCAGAACCGGGAAATCCCCGGAGGTCAGGTCAGCTGGTCGTCGCGGGTCCGGGGCGCCGGCTCGGCATGCAGCGATTTCAGGCTGCGCCCGGCGGTGCGCAGACCCGCCCACCGCGAGAACCAGGACCCCGAGCAGCAGGAGTCCCAACAGCACCGCGAAAACGCCGCTGAACCCGAGGTCCGCGTACAGGCGGAAGCGGTTGCGCAGCGGTGCGGGTAGCGCAGGCGCCCGCCTCGCTGTGGGATCCCCGACTCATGCATGTCCAATACGCCACGTCGGGGCTGTCCTCGCAGGGAACCCCGGCGGGGTGGGACCGGCCTGAGAACCCGCGGCGATGCCGGTTGAGTGCCACACCGCAAACAGCTACCGCTGCCTATAAAGACCCGAGTCACACCAGGCGGCGGTCTGAGGCCCAACGGGACAGCTCGTAGCGGTTCGACAGCTGGGTCTTGCGCAGCACGCTGGACACGTGCGTCTCCACCGTCTTCACCGAGATGAACAGCTCGGACGCGATCTCCTTGTACGCGTAGCCGCGCGCCAGCAGCCGCAGCACCTCACGCTCCCGCGGCGTCAGCAGGTCGAGCTCCGGGTCGCCGACCGGGGCCGAGTTCGGGCCCTCCGAGAAGGCGTCCAGCACGAAGCCCGCCAGCCGCGGCGAGAACACCGCGTCGCCCGCCCGCACGCGCTCGACCGCGTCCGCGAGCTCCCGCCCGGAGATCGTCTTGGTGACGTAACCGCGCGCCCCGCTGCGGATCACCGCGATGACGTCCTCCGCCGCGTCCGACACCGACAGCGCCAGGAACACCACTTCGATGTTCTTGCTGCGCACCTGCCGGAGCACCTCGGCTCCGCCGCCATCGGGCATGTGCACGTCGAGCAGCACCACCTCGGGGCGGTAGTGATCGATCCCGGTGACGGCCTCGGCCACCGATCCCGCCTCACCGACCACCTCGACCCGGTCGGCGGACGCGCCGAGCTCGGCGCGTACCCCGGCGCGGAACAACGCGTGGTCGTCAACCAGGAACACCCGGACCGGCCGGGATTCGCTGACCTCGGGTGTCGCTTCACCGGTCACGATCAACATCCTCCATCGCTGGGTTCGTCCCGCAGGGTGCGCGAGTTCACGCCGCGGCCCTGGGCATTTCCATCTGCACCTCGGTGCCCGAGCCGGGCGAGGTGCGCACCTTGACCCGGCCGCCGTGCCGCTGCATGCGCCCGTGGATCGAGTCGGCGAGGCCGTGCCGGTCGTCGGGCACGCGGTCCGGGTCGAACCCCGCGCCGCGGTCCCGCACGTACACCGAGACCTGCTCGGACTCCACCTCCGCGTAGACGCTGACCTCCGCGACCCCCGCGTGCTTGGCGGCGTTGACGACCGCTTCCCGGGCCGCGGCGAGCTGCGCGGTCAGCCGCTCGTCGAGGTCGCAGTCGCCGACGACGACCTGCTGGACCTTGATCGCGAAGACGTCCTCGACCTCGCCGCAGACCCGGCCCAGCGCGGCGGCGAACCGGGCGGCGGGCGCGTCGTCGATCGCCGCCTCCCGCTCGGAACCGTAGCCGTCGGGGCCGTACAGCCAGTTCCGCAGCTCGCGTTCCTGGCCCCGCGCCAGGCGGCGAACCTCGCGCTCGGAGTCGGCCTGCTTCTGGATCAGCGTGAGGGTCTGCAGCACCGAGTCGTGCAGGTGCGCGGCGATCTCGGCGCGCTCCTGGGAGCGGATGCGGCTGGCCCGCTCGACGTTGAGGTCGCGCACCAGCCGCACCCACCACGGCACGGTCAGCACCGCTACGCCGATCAGCGTGGCGAGCACCGAAAGCAATCCGAAGCGGACGTCGTCGATGGAGGAGGTGCCGACCAGGAAGATCACGAGGCCCAGGACCACCAGCGCCGCCCCGGCCGAGATGCGCACCAGCGCCGCCCGCCCGCCGCCGCCGAGCAGCGCGCCCGCCACCCCGGACCGGGCGCCCTGCCGCCACCGGCGGCGCTGCGACTCGTCGGCTTCCCGCCAGACCACGGCGGCCCCGACCAGCACCACCACCAGCGGGGCGACGACCCACGTCGGCGCCGCGATGAACGACACGGCCGCCACCATCGCCCCGATGCAGAGCAGGATCATCCCGACGCCCTGCTGGCGTTCCTTGACCGAGATGGGCTGTTCCGCGCCACTGCTCTGCGGCACGAACACCCAGAGCAGCGCGTACGCGAGGATCCCCGCCCCGCCGCACACGGCTAGCGCCGCGAAGGCACCGCGCACCCACAGCACCGGGAGGTTCAGGTGCTCTGCGACACCGCTGGCGACCCCTGCCACCAGCCGTCCGGTGCGCCGGCGCCGCAACTGCCCGGACAACGTGGACTGCGTCGACAGCGGCACCGTCGGCCGCTCCGCCAGCGGCCTTGCATCGGCCGCTTCCGCCTGATGAGTCCGTTTCCGCTTAAACCGGGCCTTCACGACAACGATCGTCACACGCCCGCACGCGCGCGGGCATCGGGGACGGCCCCTGACTTTCCGGGCAGTCTCAGGGGCGTCCCTGATGCTTCCGGGGGCACCGCTCTCGGATAGTGGTAGCCATGAGCAGCACGAAGCTATCCGGCGCCGCCGGTTTCGAGGAAACCTTGCGGGGCTTCTGGGCTACCCGCCCGATGCGGCCTCGCACGGGCGGCAAGCTGGGTGGCGTGTCCGCCGCGATCGGCACGCGGTACGGCATCGATCCGATCCTGGTTCGCGTCGCCTTCGTGCTGGCCACGATCTACGGCGGCGCCGGGGTGGTGCTCTACCTGCTGGGCTGGTTGGTGTTCCCGAAGGAAGGCGATCCGCTGCCGGGCTCGACCGAGCCGACCCGGGAGCCGACGTCCACCGGGCTGGCCGTGGTCCTCGTGCTGCTGCTGATCCCCGGCGTGTTCTGGCTGACGAGCTCGCCGGCGATCATCGGCGTGGCCCTCGGTCTCGGCGCGCTCTACCTGCTGCACCGCAACTACGGCGACCGCGGCGTCACGCCGACGGCGACAGCACCGGCCACAGCGGCTCCCGTCGCCGGTCCACAGCCGGCGGTTCCGGTGGCCGAGAACACCTGGGTCTACCCCGGCATCGCATCGACCACGACGAACGCAGCGCAGGCCGAACAGCCGCCGCAGCAGCCGCCGGCCTGGGACCCGCTGGGGGCCGCACCGTTCGCCTGGGATCTGCCCGAACCGAGCGAACCCGAGGAACCCCAACCGCCGCCGCGGCCCAAACGGCGCTGGATCACCTTCGCGACCCTGGCGCTGGCGGCGTTCGCATCCGTTCTGGCCGCGGCGATCGGCGCGCCGCAGGAGTCGGCGCTGGCGATCGCGCTCGCCGTGCTGGGGCTCGGCATGATCGGCGGCGCGTTCCTGCGGGGCGGTCGCGGACTGATCGGGGCCGCGATCCCGGTCGGCGCGTTGGCCATGGCGATGGCGGTGCTGCCGATGGGCGACTTCACCGGGAACATGGGCAGCGACGAGGTCCGGCCCACCTCGATCGAGAACGTGCTCCCGCACTACCAGCGGTCGGCTGGTTCCGTCCTGTTCGACCTGCGGGACCTGCAAATCACCGACGGCCAGGAGCTGCGCACCGGAGCCAACGTCGGGTTGGGCGACATCACCGTCCAGCTGCCACCGAACGTGGACGTGACGGCGCGGTGCGCGTCGGAACTGGGCGACGTGCGGTGCTTCAACGACACGGCGGACGGCCGGGGGGCGGACATCTCGGTCACCGACCAGGGCGAAGACGGCCCCGGCGGTGGGCACATCGTGCTCGACCTCGTGGTGGGCACTGGAAGCGTGGAGGTCACCCGTGGCTGACAACGAGATCAACCATCGTCCCGACCGGGACGGTCCGGACGTGGTGACGCTGGTCGCCGGCTTGCTCTCGGTCGCTGTCGCGGGCGGCCTGCTGTTCGGCTTCGGCGGTCACATCCAATGGCTGCTGGCGGTCGCCGCCGTCGTGATCGGCGTCGTCATGCTGATCGCCTCGTTCCGCACCCGCCGCGACACCTGAGGTCGTCCCGTCCCAGGCTCTTCGATTTCAAATGGAAATCGAAGGGCCGATTTCCATTTGAAATTGCGGAGCAGCACCCCGGGGTGGGTCTGGGAACGGCGCGTCAGAGCACGATGCCGAGGACGACGCAGACGATCCCGGCCAGCGCGGCCGCCGGAATCCCGAACGCCAGCAACCGGTGTTGGGTCCGGAGGCTGTCGCGCACCTCCTGCTCGCTGCGGGTGGAGATGATGAAGAAGCCCTTCTGCTCGGGCTTGCCGATCACCAGCGGACCGATCTTGTCGTGCGCCTCGCCAAGGATGTACAGCCGCCGACCGGGCCGGATCACCCACTCCTTGTACTCGTAGCCGACCGTGCCGCTGTTGTCGAAGATGTTCGGCAGCTGGAACCCGAACACAGTCGGCCCCTGCGGGTTGTGCGGCTCGAACCGGTCGACGACCTGCTCCGGCCGATCCGGTTTGGTGCCGTTGGGATCGACGCCGATCAGCATGCCGTGGTCATCGCGCAGCGCGTAGCCCTCCCACGACGTGTGCTCGGCGACCGTTTCGCTGCCCCGGTCGACGTGCCGACGACCATCCCGGTAGCGCACCCGCTCATAGCGCCGCTTGACGACGTAGCGGAACCAAACGCATTCGGTCTTGCTGAGCTCGGAGATGAGCACGCCTTCCGGGCGCGGGTGCGCCGCGCCGACGACCTCGCACTCCTTGCGGAATCCGCCCCGCGCGCCGACGTCGTCGGAAGCCTTGCGCAGCAGCTCCAACTCGTTGACCGGCAGGGTTTCCGCGCCGATCATCGCGTGCAGCTCGTCGCGGGCGCGACGCATGAAGTAGAACCCGACGGCGGCCGCGACCAGCAGCACGACACCGATGATGACTACGGCCATCGGCCCTCCCCAGATCAGTCCCGCCCGACCCTAGTTCCGCACGCCCGGCTCGGGCATCGATTTCGGCAGAACAGCAACGCTCGCCACAACTCCGCCCGGGACCGCGATCCGCGGGCTACAGCGATCTCGCGCGAAATCGCCGCAGCCCTTCCCGGCCGGTGCGCGGGATCTGAACGCGTTTCCAAAACACGCCACGCGCGGGACCTGATGCGGAACCGGTGGGCATACTCGATCGATCCACTCGGACCGCTGGGTGCGCGGGAGTGGGGCGCTCCCAACTACTCGGAAGGAGCCGACATGGCCCCGAGACGACTGCTCGCGGCCGATGCCGCACACGCCCTGCTGGCCTCCGCGCCGCTGCTCGAAGCCGGTGCGACGCCCCGCGCCGAGGTGTTCTTCGACGACTTCTCCGGTTCGGAGCTCGACCGTTCCAAGTGGACGGTCGAGGTCACCGGCGAGAACTTCGGCACCGTCAACCAGGAACAGCAGGCGTACGTCGATTCGCCCGATACCATCTACCTCGACCAGGACCCGTCGACCGGGGCGAGCAACGGTGCGCTGGCGCTGCACCCCCGGTTCGAGCCCGGCCACCAGGCGCCGGACGGCCAGACCTACGACTTCATCTCCGGCCGGATCAAGACCCAGGACAAGGTCGAGTTCACCTACGGCAGGTACTCGGCACGGCTCAAGCTCCCCGAGAACGCCACCGCATCCGGGCTGTGGCCCGCGTGGTGGTCGCTGGGCGCGAACATCGACGCGGGCAAGCCGTGGCCGGAGTGCGGCGAGATCGACGTGATGGAGCACGTCGGCGAGCCGTGGACGAGCTCGGCACTGCACGGCCCGGAGTACCACGGCGACACCCCGTTCACCAAGCGCCAGAACTTCGATGGCAAGGACCCGGCGGACTGGCACGTGTACGAAGTGGACTGGGCTCCGGACGGGTTGACCTTCTTCGTGGACGACACCGAGACGTACCGGGTCACCAAGCAGGAGATCGAGTCCAAGGGCTGGACGTGGGCGTACGACGACCCGCAGTTCCTGATCCTGAACTTCGCGCTCGGCGGCGGGTACCCGAACGGCGTCAACGGCGTGACGGAACCGTATTTCGGCCTACCACAGTCCACGGTGGACAAGGTCGCCGCGGGCAACGTCCGCTACCTCGTCGACTGGGTCCGGGTCGTTCCCGTTGCCGGTGCTCTTTCGTGATCGGCCGGAATGTTCGGAATATGTCGTGCGACACGGCTAGATGGGTGACATGTCCCCGGAGTGCGGCCGACTGGCCTCGTCCGAAAAGCTTGCGCGATAGGCTTCCCAAACGAGAGAACACGACAAAAATATCCGGGGCCTGGGGTGGAGTGCAGTTTCTGGGAGTTCGGTGCGATCGTGCGGCAGGAGAAGGCCCGGCACGATGCCGGGCTGGTCTCGGCGGCGGAAGCACGGCGGAAGTTCGATGTGCCGGTGTTCGTGACCTCGGCTCGCAGCGGGCTTGATCAGCCCGACGATCCGCGAGCGACGCTGGAGGCCGCACAGGACAGTGCGCGGGCCAAGGGCTGGATCGACCGCAGCGGCAGGCTGAACGATCAGTGGTACGAGATCGTCTCCGCGCCTATGGTCAGTCGTTCTCTTACCTCTACCTCACCGAGCCGGACAAGCCCGAAACGCGGGCGATGGTGACCGTGAATCACCTGGCGTTCCGTTTCGTCCTCAGCCGCGACCGAGTATGGATCGATGAGGTCGCCCCGAACGCCGCCGGGCAGGCGCTCGTTGCGTGCCTGCCCGAAGTTATCCCCGCGGCGGGCCAGGGTGTCACGGTACCGACGAAGATCCTGGCCGCCGCCGGCACGGAGGCCGAGAACCACCAAGCCGACCAGGGCGACTGGATCGCCTACGAACTCGGCCAGGCCGGAATCCGCGCCGGCGACGCCAAGGCGGTCGGCAAGCTCGCGAACATGGCGGACCGGATGATCGGGCAGTTCAACGTCGGCATCCGCGAGCCCGACGGCCACAGCCACCTCTGGCCGTGGGCGATCACGACCCACCACAGCCCCACCGGCAGGGTCGCGCGGATCACCCAACCGCCACGGGGCGAGAACACGCTGGTCACCCCAGCCGACACCAAGGTGCTTATCGGCGCGCTGCGTTCCTACCGCGACGACCTCCGACGAAAGGTCCGCGACCAGCAGCGATAGACGCTTGCCCCGGTGAGCAGCGGTTCGGGGCTGGGCGATGTGGCTGGTCCTACTTGACTTTGCCCACGAAGAGGGAGGGCTGTGCCAGGATCACGGCCGGACGACGATCGAATGCAGGAGGACACCAGGCGTGAGCGAGCCGATGTCACCGCAGCAAGCCGCAGCAATGCAGGCCGTCGGGATGGCAATGACCCCGTTCAACCCGGTCACCGGCGCCGCGATGATCGCGGCGGGCACCGTGAACGGTCACCAGACCTTCGAGATCCAGCCCGACCAGTTGCCTCGCGTTCTCGCAGGACTCGACGAAGTCCGCGCCAAATACGTCGAGGCGCAACGATTGGCGAGGCAGCTCTCAAACGTCACGCCTCCATTCGCCGACGACGTCACGGTCGAAGCGTTCAAGAAAATCAGCGAACGGGCCCAAGGGGGCGAGGGCTGTCTGTTCGACACAGCGCAAGGCATGATCGACTGGATTGAGGGTTTCAAGGCCGCTGTTCAGAAGGCGATCGAGGACCACCAGCGCATCGATGACGACAACCGGATGGCCTGACTGTGAACACCACACGTACCACCCTCGCCGCTGCGGCAAGCCTTTTCGTTCTCGGTTTGGCCGGCTGCTCCAGCCCGACACCAGGGCTGCCCGAGCCCACCACCGGGGGCGAGACCACGTCAGCAGTGAACGACCCGTTCCGGATCGACCAGCCCAAGAACCTCAAGGCCATTAGCGACCCCTGCCAGCTGCTTAACCCACAGCAGCTGCAAGAAGTTGGCGCGACGACCACTGGGCGACAGGACAAGTCCCAATGGGGTCAAGCCAACTGCGCCTGGGACGGCGCCAAGTTGGCCTTGCAGGTTTCACCAGACACAGTCCAAGGCCAGGGCTTGCGGTACACCACGAAGATCGTGGCAGATGGTAAGCCGACAGCTGAGGTCGCGGGGTATCCAGCAACTCACGTTGGGGCCACTAGCGGTTCGTGTGGAACCTATGTGAGCACATCGGATACAGAACTGTTCCTGGTCGACTTCCAGATGGGTACTGAGGATTTCAAAGAATCAGGGTTTTCCGGTCCGTGTGCAGCCGCGGACAAGATCGCAGAGATGGTGATCAAGAATCTTCCTCCTGCGTGAGGTCGGATTCGGTAGGGAGCTACGGGAGGGGCTATGGGGGCGTTTGATTGGTTGTTCGGTAAGCAGGCGATACCAGGGCGAGCCGTTGCGGCGTTTGATCACCCGAAGATCTACGGCGAGGTGGAGGCCGGGCCGGGTGTCGCCGCGGCATCGCAGGCCGCCGCGAACTGGCGGGAGCAGGTGAGCTCAGCCTTTGCCGACGCGGACGCCGCGCTGGCTCGGGTGCTCAAGGACTCCGAGATCATGATGCGGGGCGGCGCGGGTGATCAGGCTCGGGATGCTGTGACGCCGCTGTCGCAGGCGACCCGAGGAGCGATCGAGGTTGCCGCGCAGTCCGGGGCGGCGGTGCAGCAGCAGGCGCAGGGCTCGGCGGACTTCAAGAACGCGTTCCCCCCGCCGTACCAGGTGCCGCCGGACAACATCGGCTGGGGTGACTACGTCAACCCGATCTCCTACGGGATCAAGTCCGGTGTTCGTGCAGCGCACGAGGAGCGCTGTGACGAAGTCGAGGCGCAGGCGCGGGAGCAGTACGAGTCCTACACCGGGGCCACCAACGAGCGGGTCAACGGCATCCAGCAGTTCCCGCCGCCGCCCACCTTCGCCGGGGATGTAACTTCGGCCCAGTCCACGCCGGTGAACAAGGTCGACCCGAGCACGAACTACACCGCCACCAGCTCCACCAGCGACACGAGCGACACGAGCGCGGACCGACCGTCGACCCCACACACCTTCGGTCCGCCCCCTTCAACATCGACGCCACCGGCGCATTCGTCGGTGAGTCCGTCGCCGCAAGCTCCGGCCGCGTCGGGTTCGGCATGGTCGAATCCACCCACGGCCGGCGCGACTCCACTGGCAGTTACGGCGACTCCGAAGCCAGGGCCCGGTGGCGGCGGGTTCGTCGGTGACGCGGTGATCCCGCCCAGCGGTTCTGACGGTGGAACTCCCGCGCCGGGAACAGGCGGCCGAGTCGGCGGAGGTACGGGTTCGGGCCGCGGTGTCGGCCCCGGAACCGGTGCGGGTGTTCGCGGCGGTGCGGGCAACGTGGGCGGGGGTGGTCGAGCCGGTGTCGGCGGCCTCACACCCGGCAGCCGCGCAGGCTCAGGCGCGAGTGGCGCGGCGCGTGGTGGCGCGGGTGCTGCGGGCGCGGCCGGTGCACCGGGACGGGGTCAGCGTTCCGGCGACGAGGACAAGGAACACACCAACAAATACGCCGAGCCCAACACCGACCCGTGGGACGACCTCGGCCTGCCCAAGACCGCACCGCCCGTGTTCGGTGACTGGTCCGCACAGAACATGGAGGGCAAACCCCCTCGCCCTCCGGAGAAGCGGTAACAACACGCGGTCACCCTTCTCCAGTGCTATCCCTTCCCCCAAGGGGGATTCTGCGGCCAGCACCCTTTTCTGACCACACACGAATGGCCCGTTCCCGTCACCACCGGCAACAGGAACGGCCATTCAGGCACCCAGGTCAGTCGCCGAACCGGCCGGCCTTCACCGCGCCAATGAACGCCCGCCACTGAGAGCCGGTGGCCGTGAAGTACCCGGCGGCACGATCCTTGGTGTCCCGCACCGCAGCGCCACCACCGACACGACCAACCTCGACACAACTTGTCTGCTGACCGGAACGGGACGACTTCCGCCAACCCGTGGGCTCTAACGTCATGCAGCTGCCTCCAACTCGTCTGCGCGCCTGGCGATGAACTCCACCGATGCCTCAGGAGGCATCGCCAACTCGTGCAGGCTAATAACCGCATCTTTGTACGCGTTGGCGATACCCGAGTTGTGCAGGGAAACCGACGAGCGGTAGTGCTCCATGTGCACGATCGGCGAAGCCTTCGGAAACTCGAACACGATGAAAGACCCCATGTGCGCGGGATGCCAAGGGGGATTCTGCGGCCAGCACCCTTTTCTGACCACACACGAATGGCCGTTCCCTGCACCACCGGCACCAGGAACGGCCATTCAGGCACCCAGGTCAGTCGCCGAACCGGCCGGCCTTCACCGCGCCAATGAACGCCCGCCACTGAGAGCCGGTGGCCGTGAAGTACCCGGCGGCACGATCCTTGGTGTCCCGCACCGCAGCGCCACCACCGACACGACCAACCTCGACGCAGTTGCCGCCACTGTTCGACCGCGACGACTTGCGCCACGTCGTGCGGGAGAGGTCCACGCACCAACCTCCTAAGTGTCTTACGCCAGGTTGTTCCTGATGGTACGCAGAAGATCTAACGATTCGGGAGCAGGTAGCGCCAGGGAGCGGACCTCGTCGAAGACGTAACGCAGGGCCGCCACGTCGTCTTCTTTATCAACGGTGTGACCACCAAGCGGCGAGTCCATGAACCCGATCGACTCGTCGTCCGGCCGAGAGAACGCCAACACGATGAACGTGCCAGATGGACTGGCGTGCATGCCCGCTTTGAACGGCAGCACCTGAAGAATCACGTTTGACAACTGACACCGCTCGATCACGGCATCGATCTGCTCGCGCATCACTTCAGGCCCGCCGACCAGCCGATGGAACGCCGCCTCAGCTACCACGGCGCGAAACTCCAAGGGCGGGTTCTCGTCAAGCCTGCGCTGGCGCTCCATGCGTGCCTTCACCCGACGCTGGATATCCGGCGGATTGGTCGTATATCGACCCGCCCGGTGCACTTCGTAGGCGTAGCGCTCGGTCTGCAACAGCCCGGGAATCAAGTCGAGTTCGAAGTTGTACGCCTCGCTTGCGAAGCTCTCGAACTCGACGAACGGCGCGAACCAGTCCGGCACTCGGTATGACTCCCACCAACCGCGCTGTTCGGCGTCGGCCTGCGTAGCCTCCAGCTGTTCGCGCACGTCGTCCGGTGCTTTGTAGCAATGCAGCAGCTTGGCCAGCTCGGTCTTCTTGACCTTGGATCGGCCGGCTTCGATATGTCTGATCTTGCTGACCGAACAGCCCAGGACCTTGGCGGCGTCTTCCACGTCGTAGCCCTGCTGCTTGCGCAGCTTCTCAAGCCAGCTGCCCAGTTGCCGCTGCCGCGCCGATGACATGGCCGTCATCTTAACGATCTCGTAGGTCACCGAGTGTTCACCCGGTCGCGGGACTTGATGATCTGACATTATCGCCGATAACTTCTGATGTGTCAGACGAGATTCATGATTCAGGGGTGAATCCATGTGGTCGCCATGCAGCTGGAATTCCAAAACCAGTGGTCAACGAGCCGCGACGAGAGGACACCACCCGTGTCACCACCTCGCAGGCGGCGTCGTGATGTACCGGCCGCACCCGTTCAGCTGGGTTCCCGCCGGCGGAAAGCGACATGCCAGCGCCGACACGAAACCCCTTGGCGGCTACCCGAATGGCTTCGTGGTGGCCACGTTGTGCAGGCATCAACTGCCCGCAGACAACTCCGACGTGGCGTGGCTGTGGGAAACCTGTCCCGAGTGCAACGTCAAAGCTCACGAGCTCGCCGGGATTCCGATGCCGAAGGGCGGTACGCGATGAGCGACTACGCCCGGCTCGCGAAACTCATGCGGTCCGCGATCGTGATACTCGGCTTTGCGGTCGACGACATCGAGCGCGGCCTGTGGAACGTTGACGATCTCGAAAAGGCCGCGAGAGGCCTCGACTGCCTGGTCGTCGCACTGCGCGGCAACACCGCGACCGTTCCCGGCCGCGAACTGGCAGTCATCGACGCAACGAGGGCCAACTCATGATCCCCGCGCTCATGCTCAGTGCAGCTGTCGTCGTTGTCGTCGCGTGGTTCGCGGCCCGCTATTTCTCCGAGTACGGCAAACATTCCGGCGGCGGCGAGGGCGCGCTGACGGTTCGGCACCTGCTAGCCCAGGCCGCCGCCGAAGCCGCGTCCGGCGGTCGGCACCACCTGCGCGAACCCCAACCCCCACCACACTCCACAAAGGACATCAACGCGCCCCAGCCACCACCGCTGGAAATCCAACGCCGAATCCTCGACGCCCTCCACCGCCTCTAACCCCCCGAATCTCGGGCCCGGACGCCGACGCGCCCCCGACCTACGGCGCCGGACCCTTGCGGGCCGGTCGGTGCGACTCCCCTCCCCACGCACCGACCGGCCACCCCACTACCCGACAGCGAGAGGCGTGAAGGGCACCTTCCGCCGGCCAACTCGGCCGGCCAACTCGGCAAAAGATGCCCTGTCGCAGAACTACAGCCAGGTGGGCCGTGCGTTTGGTGTTATCCCTGGCGCGCCACCCTTCGGTGCATCCACCGGTCCAGCCCCAGTCCAGCCCCAGTCCCGCCTACGTGAGGCTCCCTTCGTGGAAAAGAGCAGCCGTGTCAGATGATCAATCCATCGAGGACACTCCTACCGGGTATTGGGCCGCGTTCGGCTACCAGAACCACATCCTGCTCAACAGGTTCGTGCCGCGTGACGACGGCAAGCTGACCGCCCTGTGCGGCGTACTCACCCCACCTGCCGAGGTGTCTGAAAAGGACGATCGTCCGGTGTGCGCATGGTGCGCAGAGCAGGTCCAAACCGGGCAAGTCCGCGTCGAGCTACCACCGGACACGGCCTGACAAAAAGGGCGCTGGCCGCGGAATCCCCTGGGGAAAAGGGTCACCGAGGTCCTGACCCGTTCGGATGAAGCGCGAAGGGCGCCTTCGACCAGTTGTCGAAGGCGCCCTTCACCTCGTCGGACCTCTCCGGTCACTCCCACTCGATGGTGCCTGGGGGCTTGGAGGTGACGTCGAGGGTTACCCGGTTGACGTCGGCGACCTCGTTGGTGATCCGGGTGGAGATCCGCTCCAGCACGTCGTAGGGCAGCCGGGTCCAGTCCGCGGTCATCGCGTCCTCGCTGGACACCGGGCGCAGCACCACCGGGTGCCCGTAGGTGCGGCCGTCGCCCTGGACGCCCACCGACCGGACGTCGGCCAGCAGCACCACCGGGCACTGCCAGATGTCGCGATCCAGGCCCGCGGCGGTCAGCTCCTCGCGGGCGATCGAGTCCGCCGCGCGCAGCGTCGCGAGCCGCTCCGCAGTCACCTCGCCGATGATCCGGATGCCCAGGCCCGGCCCGGGGAACGGCTGCCGGTGCACGATCGTCTCCGGCAGGCCCAGCTCCAGCCCGACCCGCCGCACCTCGTCCTTGAACAGCGCGCGCAGCGGCTCGACGAGCTCGAACTGCAGGTCGTCGGGCAGGCCGCCGACGTTGTGGTGGCTCTTGATGTTCGCAGCGCCGGTCCCGCCGCCGGACTCCACCACGTCCGGGTACAACGTGCCCTGGACCAGGAAGTCGATCTGCTCGCCGGCCGCGCCCGCCTCGGCCTGCAGGTCGCGGGCGGCCTGCTCGAAGACGCGGATGAACTCGCGACCAATGATCTTGCGCTTCTCCTCGGGGTCGGTAACGTCGGCCAGTGCGCCGAGGAACCGGTCCACCGCGTCGATGGTCACCAACCGGACGCCGGTGGCAGCGACGAAGTCGCGCTCCACCTGGGCGCGCTCGCCGGAGCGCAGCAGGCCGTGGTCGACGAACACGCAGGTCAGCTGGTCGCCGATGGCGCGGTGCACGAGCGCGGCGGCCACCGCGGAGTCGACGCCGCCGGACAGCGCGCAGATCGCCCGCCGGTCGCCGATCTGCTCGCGGATCGCCGCCACCGTCTCGTCCACGATGGACGCGGTGGTCCACTGCGGGCGAACCCCGGCGATCTCGTGCAGGAACCGGCGCAGCACCTCCTGGCCGTGCGGCGAGTGCACCACCTCGGGGTGGTACTGCACGCCGGCCAGCTGGCGCTCGACGTTCTCGAAGGCGGCCACCGGGGTGTCCTTGGTGGCGGCGGTGACGGCGAAGCCCGCCGGGGCCTTGCTCACCGAGTCGCCGTGGCTCATCCACACCGGGTGGCGCCCGGGCAGCTCCGCGTGCAGCGTGCCGCCGTCGCCGCTGATGTCCAGCTCGGTGCGGCCGTACTCGCGGGTGCCGGTGTGCTCGACCGTGCCGCCGAGCGCGGAGGTCATCGCCTGGAAGCCGTAGCAGATGCCGAACACCGGGATGCCCGCGTTGAACAGCTCCGGGTCGATCTGCGGCGCGCCGTCGGCGTAGACACTGGCGGGGCCACCGGAGAGCACGATGGCGGCCGGGTCGCGACGCGCGATGTCCTGGACCGGGATGTCGTGCGGCACGACCTCGGAGTAGACCTGTGCCTCCCGCACCCGTCGCGCGATCAGCTGCGCGTACTGGGCGCCGTAATCGACAACGAGGACAGGCCCCTGCCCCTTGCGGTCGGGGCCGTTGCTGCTTGCGGTACCGGACACGTCGTCGAAACCTCCTGGCGAGAGCGGTGGGGCCCATTGTCCCAGGTAACCGAGGCCACAGCGGCACCGACCCCGGGCCTCCCGCGGGGCCGCGCGACCCGGGGCCGCCGCCGCAACGGGCGGGGTGCGGGTCAGCGGAGTCAGCGCTTCCGCCAGGCGGGGCGCCGGGCGTTGGTGATCCAGCGGAGGAGCCATTCGGCCGGGCCGTACTGGTGCCGGCGCAGCCACCATGCGCTTGCCGCCAGCTGGAGGGCGAAGATGAGCAGCGCCAGGCCCGTCGTCGCCGCTGGGGAGAAGGTGCCGGCGAGGCCGATGCCGATTCCGGTGAAGACCAGCAGGCCGAGCGCCGACTGGCCGAGGTAGTTGGTCAGCGCGATCCGCCCGGCGGGTGCGAGTGCGGCGCGGACGTACGCGGAGCGCGGGCTGTGCATCACGCGGAGCAGGGTCGCGACGTACGCCGCCGCCAGCAGTGGCGCGGTGGCGACGCTGGCCGCGACGGCCAGCGTTTGGCCGTTGCCTCCGCCGAAGGTGTAGATCAGGCCGCCCGCTAGCCCGACCGGGAAGCCGATCCACTGGATCCGGCGCAGGATCGCCTCGTCGCCACCCACCTGGGCGAGCAGCCGACGGCGGCCGGCGACCATGCCGAGCAGGAACATCGCGAGCGCGGTCGGGCCCTGCATCGAGACGGCCTGGATCACCAGCAGCGAGAGCCCTGCGACGTGTTCGCCGATGATGTCGCCCCAGCCGCCGAGAAGCGCCTGGGTCGCCCGCTCGGCATTGACCAGCGCCTCGGCCTCAGGGGGCAGGAACGCAGCGGTGTCCATGAAGAGGCCGCTGGCCAGCATGCTGAGCAGCACGACGCCGTACACCGCGGCGACGACGCGCAGCGCGGTTCGATCGCTGACCCCGCGCATCCAGAAGAGGATCAGGCAGATCACCGCGTAGGTGGTGAGGATGTCGCCCCCGTTGAGGAACAGGATGTGCAGCACGCCCAGCGCGAACAGGCCGGCGATCCGGCGCAGTATGCGTGGCGCGAAGGCCGCTCCCGCTCGGTCCGCCGCCGCCATCTGCAGCGTGAAGCTGTAGCCGAACAGGAACGAGAAGAGGAGGTAGAACTTCATGTCGACCAGTACTGACGACAGCCTGCGGGCGATGTCATCGAAGGTCGAGGAGAACGCCGGGTCGGCCACGAGGTTCCCGGGGTAGCCCGACGCCATGAAGGTGATGTTGACGATGAAGATTCCGAGCAGGGCGAAACCTCTCAGGGCGTCGACGTCGTGGACGCGTTCCCTGGCCGCGGTGAGCTGTCCAGTCATGAGCTTCTTCTCCGTTTCCGATCCGATCCACCGATCATCGAGCAGATAATATCCAAGAGATACTATCCATGGGACATTATTTGGAGGAATTCGCGTCATGACTGACCAGGAGGTGCCCGCCGACCTGGCGAGGCTCTGGCGGCTCCCCGCGTCGTCGCGGCTCGGCCGACCAGCCGAGCTGGACGTCGACCGGGTGGTGCGCGCCGCCGTGGACCTGGCCGACCAGGACGGGTTGGACGGCGTGACGCTGCAGAAGGTCTCGCAGCCGCTGGGCGTCACCAAGATGTCGCTGTACCGCCACGTGGGCTCGAAGGACGAACTGTTCGAGCTGATGGTCGACCACGCCACCGGCCCAGCCCCCGACCTCGGCGCGGACCTCGGGTGGCGCGACGGGGTGCGGCGGTGGGCGTTCGCCATCCGGGCGAGGTACGCCGAACACCCGTGGCTGACCGACGTGCCGACCTCCGGCCCACCTCGTGGGCCGAACGCCATCAGCTGGATGGACGCGTTGCTGCGGGTCCTCCGGGACACCGGGCTGGGCCTGGGGACGCAGGTGGGCTTGCTGAACGCCGTCAGCGGGCAGGTGCGGCACGCGATCGTGCTGGCCCGGCAACTCGAAGAAGGCCGCCGGGACACCGGCCTCAGCCAGGCGCAGGTCGAGCAGGACTACGGCCAAACGCTGGCGGCGCTGGTCGACCCGAACCGCTTCCCGGACGCGGCGAAGCTTTTCGCGGCCGACGTCTTCGAACCGCACGCCGACCAGGTCGCCGAAGACCCGGCGGACCACGACTTCACCTTCGGCCTGGAACTGCTCCTCGACGGCATCGCCGCCGCCATCGACCGGATGGGCACGGACTGATGCCGGGATCGTCCCCGCCCACCGACGCCTCTCAGTGCCGGAGGGGCGCGCCCGTGCGGCTCGCGACGGCCCTGCGGCGGCCTGGACCGAAAGCGGCCCTCAGCCGCCGTGATAAGCCAGCACCGCCAGCACCCGGCGGTGGCCGGAATCCCCGACGGGCAGGTCGAGCTTGGCGAAGATGTTCCCGACGTGCTTGAGCACGGCCCGCTCCGTGACGACCAGCCGCTCGGCGATCACACCCCGCTCGGTCCTGACATTCACCGGACTCGCCTACGCGGGCATGTGGCGGGCGGATGACGCCGCTGTGGTTGACCGGTTTTCGCCGCAATGACAACGACGTTTCGATGGGCCTGCTGGAACGGCTCTGCATCGCCGCCGTGATGCTCACGCCGACGCTCGCCGCGGTGCTGGTCCTGCGCCGCGTGGAACGCTGCCGGAACATCCGCGCCACGCTATCCCCTGACCTGGCCTGAGGGCACCTCGCGGGAAGCGCGCTCGCCTTCGCCGTGCCGCTGCTGCTCACTCTGGTCTCGCTGGTGGTGGCCGCGGCGGCCGGGACCTATCACCCGGATCTCGCGAACTTCTCCGGGTCCCGCGGCCAGTTCGCCCCGGAAACCCTGGGACAGCACGGCATCCCGTGGCCAGAGCTGGGGCTCTGGGCGGCCGGGCTGCTGCTCCAGATGCTCGTCTTCCTACCGATGTTCTTCGGCGACGGACTGGACTGGCAGGGGTTCCCGCTGCCCCGGCTGCTGCCGCGCGGGCCGATGTTCGCGCTGGTCGGCACCGGTGTGGTCGTCGCGCTCTGGCATCTGCCGACGCGCTGCTGGGCGGGCAGTACCCCGGCGCGTCGTGGCCGGTCTCGATCGGGTCCTTCCTGGTCACCTGCGTGCTGGTCGTGCCGCGTCTTCACCTGGCTGCGGTTGCGGTCCGCCTCGGTGGTGCCCGCCGTCCTCGCGCACACTTTCGCCAGCACCGCCGCGGTTGCGCTGCCGTGGGTCTTCGCCGCAGCCGACCAGCCGCCGAGCCCGCTGACCGCGGGCCTGACGGCGTGGCCGGGCTGGCCGGCGATGGCCGGATTCCTCTGCGTGCTCCGGCTGCGTCACACGACGGGCAGGCGGAGCGCCGCGGGTGCGGTGGCCGGGACCGCCGGGGCCTTCGGGGCGACCGGATCCACCTGGCGGTAGCCGGATTCCTGGGCGGGCCGGGAATCCTGCTCGCCCTTGTTCGGCCACATCGAGAACGCCCGCTCCGCCTGCGCGGTGATCGTCAGCGACGGGTTCACGCCGAGGTTCGCGCTGACCGCCGAACCATCCACTATGGACATCGTCGGGTACCCGTGCGCCCGGTGGTACGGGTCGATCACGCCGTGCTCGGCGCCCTCGCCGATCGCGCAGCCGCCGAGGAAGTGCGCGGTCATCGGGATGTCGAACAGCTCGCCCCAGGTGCCGCCCGCGATTCCGCCGATCTGCTCGGCGACCAGATCGTTGGCCTGCTCACCGGCCGGGATGAACGTCGGGTTGGGCGCGCCGTGCCCCTGCTCCGAGGTCAGCAGGGTTTTGCCGAAGCGCCGCTTGAGCCGGGTGGTCAGCGAGTTGTCGAGGCTCTGCATGACCAGCAGGATCACGGTCCGCTCGCTCCAGTTCTTGACCGACAGCGCGCGCAACGCCAGCGACGGGTTTTTGAGCGCGCTCCGCGCCCACTGCTTCCAGCGCGACCCCTCGTCGCCCTTGGTCGCCAGGGTCTGCAGCAGCCCCATCGCGTTGGCGCCCTTGGTGTAGCGCACCGGCTCGATGTGGGTGTCGGTGTCCGGGTGGAACGACGAGGTGATGGCCACGCCGGTGGAGAAGTCGCGGTTCGGGTCCGGCTTCTTCATCTGCGCGCCAATGATCGCCTCGGAGTTGGTCCGGGTCAGCCGCCCCAGCCGCTCGGACAGCCGCGGCAGGTCGCCGTTGTCCCGGCAGCGGTGCAGCAGGTTCTGGGTGCCCCAAGTACCGGCGGCGACCACGACCTGGTCGGCGCGGAAGATCTTCGGCCGCCTGGCCGGCTTCGCGCCGGTGCGCGCGGTCGCGATGCGCCAGCGGCCGTCGCGGCCCTGCGCTAGCCGGGTCACCGTGGTCATCGGGAACACCTTGGCCCCGCCCCCCTCGGCAAGGTACAGGTAGTTCTTGACCAGCGTGTTCTTCGCGCCGACGCGGCATCCGGTCATGCAGGCGCCGCATTCGGTGCAGCCGGTGCGGGTGGGCCCGGCACCGCCGAAGAACGGGTCGGCATCGGTCTGCCCGGGGTTGCGGAAGTACACGCCGACCGGCGTGTGGTGGTAGGTGTCACCGACGCCCATCTCGCTGGCGACGCGCTTGATCACCACGTCGGACGGGGTCTCGGTCGGGTTCTGGACGACGCCCAGCATCCGGGTGGCCTGGTCGTAGTGCGGGGCGAGCTCGGCCTCCCAGTCGGTGATGTGCGCCCACTGCGGGTCGTTGTAGAACGGCTTGAGCGGTCGGTAGAGCGTGTTGGCGTAGTTCAGCGACCCGCCGCCGACGCCCGCGCCGGCCAGGATCAGCACGTTGCGCAGCAGGTGGATGCGCTGGATGCCGTAGCAGCCGAGTTGCGGCGCCCAGAGGAACTTCCGCAGGTCCCAGGAGGTCCTGGGCAGCTCGTCGTCAGTGAACCGGCGTCCTGCTTCGAGCACCGCGACGCGGTAGCCCTTCTCGGTCAGGCGCAGCGCGGCGACGCTGCCGCCGAACCCGGAACCGATGACGACCACGTCGAAATCGGTACCGCTCTCGTCACGTCCAGCCATGCGCGACAGGTTAGACGTAACTACTCGCCAGTAGCTAGTGCCGAGACCCTTTCCGAACCCGTTTTGCGCAGAAGGTGGAACCCTGCCGGTGCCCGCCGCCGAAGCAGGGCTCACGCGGAGCGGGCACCTCACCGGAAATCGGCGATTTCGCGCGAAATCGCCAGCCGGGCGCTCCGAACGGGGCGGCGTCACGCCCGATCGGCGGCGCGCAGGTACCGCTCGCCGAGATTGGCCAGGTGGTCGCGAAGTTCGGGCGGGTCGACGACTTCGAAGTCCACGTCGAGCATCCCGGCGAAGACCGCCGGCAGGTGCATCGAGTCGGCGCCCATGGTCAGTGGGCAGGAGTGCTCGTCCACCGGCTCGATCAGCGCCCAGGTCGGCGTGATCAGCTCGGCCAGACGCGTCGCGGACAGCGGCATCAGCAGCGTCGCCTGGTACTCCCAGAGCGCGACCTGCAGCCGTTCGTCGAGGTAGGCGACGACGTCGCCGCCGGGCAACTCGCGCGGCGCGAAGCGCGGGCCGGCCGGGATCTTGGGCTCGATCCGGTCGGCCCGGAACGTCCGCCAGTCGGCGCGCTCGACGTCCCAGGCCACCAGGTACCAGCGCCGCCCCCGGCCGACCAGCCGGTGCGGCTCGGTGGTCCGCCGACTGGTCGTGCCGTCGTGGGAAACGTAGTCGAAGCGGAGCTGCTCGTGCGCCCGGCAGGCCGCCGCGATGGCGGTCAGCACGCTCGCGTCCACCGTCGGGCCTTCGCCCGGCATCGCGATCATGGCGCCCTGCAAGGTCTGCACCCGGTGCCGCAGCCGCGACGGCAAGACCTGCTCCAGCTTCGCGAGCGCCCGCGCCGATGTTTCCTCCACCCCTGCGACACCGCGGCCGTGCGCAGGCCGACGGCGACCGCGACCGCCTCGTCGTCGTCCAGCAGCAGCGGCGGAACCGCCGCCCCAGCGCCGAGCCGGTAGCCGGCCGTGCCCCGGGTGGCGTGCACCGGATACCCGAGCTCACGCAGCCGCTCGATGTCGCGACGCACCGTCCGCGAGCTGACGCCGAGCCGCTCGGCGAGTTCGGCCCCCGCCCAGTCGCGCGGTGTCTGCAGCAGCGACAGCAGCTTGAGCAGGCGCGCCGAGGTGTCCGGCATGTCGCCAAGTCTGCCGCCCACTTAGGACCGATGTCGGCCTAACACCGCAATAGCGTCGCCGCATGACCGAGATCCAGCCCTTCCGCATCGACATACCGCAGGCCGCCGTGACCGACTTGCAAGACCGGCTGGCCCGCACCCGCTGGCCCGGCGAACTTCCCGGCGTGGGTTGGGATTACGGCGTTCCGCTGGGTTACGTGCGGGACCTGGCCGAGTACTGGCGGACCGGTTTCGACTGGCGCGCGCAGGAGGCGCGGCTCAACACCTTCCCGCAGTTCACCGCGGAGATCGACGGGCAGAACGTGCACTTCCTGCACGTCCGCTCTCCGGAGCCCGACGCGCACCCGCTGATCATCACCAGCGGATGGCCGAGCTCGCCGGCGGAGTTCCGCCGCGTGATCGGGCCGTTGACCGACCCGCGGGCGCACGGCGGCGACCCGGCCGACGCCTGCCACGTGGTCGCGCCGTCGATCCCAGGCTACGGCTTCTCCGGACCGACGCGCGAAACCGGTTGGAACGTAAGGCGAATCGCGCGAGCCTGGGACGAGCTGATGGCACGGCTCGGCTACCGCCGGTACGGCGCGCACGGCAGCGACTGGGGCGCGAAGATCACCCGCGACCTCGGAGTCGTCGCGGCGGACCGGATCAGCGGAGTGCACGTGTGCGGCATGCTGGGGTCGCCGTCCGGGGATCCGGCGGAACTCGAAGGGCTGACCGACGAAGAGCAGGCGAGGATCGTGTCGCTGCAGCAGTTCATGAACGAGCGCATGGGTTACGCCTGGATCCAGGGCACCCGCCCGCAAACCCTGGCCTACGCCCTGCTGGATTCACCGGTCGGGCAGCTCGCCTGGATCGCCGAGATCTACGAGTGGTTCGGCGACTGCGGCCCGACCGCGCCGGGCCGCGACGACCTCCTCGCCCAGGCGTCGATCTACTGGTTCACCGGCACCGCGGGCTCGTCGGCGCGCCTGTACCGCGAGGCGGAGGAGAGCACCTGGGGCGTGCAGGAGAAGTCACTGGTGCCGACCGGAGTGGCGGTGTTCGGCGAGGGCCGGGCGATCCGCCGGTTCGCTGAGCGGGAGAACAACGTCGTGCACTGGTCGGAGTTCGACGAAGGCGGCCACTTCCCGGCCCTCCAAGCCCCCAACCACCTGACCGAAGACCTCCGCGCCTTCTACCGCCAGCTCCGCTGACGCCCCGAAAACCTGCGCCGACGCCCGCAAACCGAAGTGCAGCGAACGGCCTGAACACCTCGATAGACGACACGAACGGTCCGTTCGCTCCAACCGCTCAGCACGGACCCGCGCTCCGCACCCGAATACCGGGTCAACCGCGGAGCATCAGGCCGACCTTCTGGAACTCCTTGAGGTCCCGGTAACCCGTCTTGGCCATCGCGCGGCGCAGGCCGCCGAAGAGGTTCAGCGTGCCGTACGGGTCGCTGCTCGGGCCGAAGAGCAGCTGCTCCAGGTCCGCCCCGGAACCGGCGAAGCCGACGATCTCGCTGCGCGGCAGGCTCGGGTGCGCGGCGGCGGACGTCCAGTAGTAGCCCTGCGCCGGCGTCTCGGCCGACTCGGTCAACGCCTCGCCGAGCATCACGGCGTCGGCACCGCAGGCGATCGCCTTCGCGATGTCCCCCGAATACGACAGGGCACCGTCGGCGATCACGTGCACGTAGCGCCCGCCGGTCTCGTCCAGGTAGTCGCGGCGGGCCGCGGCGGCATCGGCGATCGCGGTCGCCATCGGCACCCCGATGCCCAGCACCTGCGTGGTGGTGGCCGCGCGGGACTGCCCGAAGCCGACGATCACCCCGGCCGCGCCGGTGCGCATCAGGTGCATCGCGGTGCGGTAGTCGCCGACCCCACCGGCGATCACCGGCACGTCGAGCTCGGCGATGAACCGTTTGAGGTTCAGCGGCTCGCCGTCCCGGGCCACGTGCTCGGCGGAGATGATGGTGCCCTGCACGACCAGCAGCTCGACGCCGGCCGCGAGCAGGTCCGGGGTCAGCTCCTCGGCGTGCTGCGGGCTGACCCGCGCCGCCACGGTGACACCGGAGTCCTTGATCTGCTTCAGCGCGGTGGCCAGCAGGTCCGCCCGGATCGGCGCGGCGTGCAGCTGCTGCAGCAGCCGGATCGCGGCCTCCGGGTCGCTGTTCTCCTCGGCGGCGCGGACCACCTCGAAAAGCTTCTCCTCGACGTTCTCGTGCCGCACCCACAGCCCCTCGGCGTTCAGCACGCCCAGACCGCCGAGCTCGCCGATGCGCACCGCGGTAGCCGGCGAGACGATCGCATCCGTCGGGTGCGTGACCAGCGGGATGTCGAAGCGGTAGGCGTCGATCTGCCAGGACAACGAAACGTCCTTCGACGACCGGGTCCGCCGGGACGGCACGATCTCCACGTCGTCCAAGTCGTAGCCGCGCATGGCCGTCCGACCCATGCCGATCTCAACCTGATCCCGCACGTCAGTCCCTCCTCGCAGCACCGCTGTCCGACGGAACATTCTCGCTGCGGCATCCGGGCGACGTACAACTGGGGCCCCTAAGCTCGCGCTGCCGCCGGTGAGGTGGAGCGAACGGCCTGTTCGCCCGCTCTATGTCAAAGAGCCTGTTGCAAAATTACGCCCACCACGGACCGTGATCGATCGATCACGGCTGAGATGGCCACTGGCGGACAAACGGCGGCGATCGAGACTGATTTGGTACTTCGGTTCAGCCGTTTTCGCCGAAAACGCAACAAGCTCCAAACGAGGCAAACGGTCCGTTCACCCCGCCATCCCGCGCCGAAGACGACCCGGCCGCCGCCTCGCGGGGAGACGGCGGCCGGGTCGGTGGTGCTCAGCGGGTGGTGTAGTTCGGTGCCTCGACGGTCATGGTGATGTCGTGCGGGTGGCTCTCCTTGAGCCCGGCTGCCGTGATCCGCACCAGCTTCGCGTCCTGTAGCTCCGGGATGGTGCTGGAGCCCGTGTAGCCCATGCCTGAGCGCAGACCGCCGATCAGCTGGTCCACGACCTGCGCCAGCGGCCCGCGGAACGGCACCCGTCCCTCGATGCCTTCCGGCACCAGCTTGTCCTCGGACAGCACGTCGTCCTGGAAGTACCGGTCCTTGGAGTACGACTTCGCCTGTCCCCGCGACTGCATGGCGCCCAGCGAACCCATGCCCCGGTACACCTTGAACTGCTTGCCGTTGACCAGCACCAGCTGGCCCGGCGACTCGGCGGTACCGGCCAGCAGGCTGCCCAGCATGACGCTGCTCGCACCGGCCGCGATGGCCTTCGGGATGTCGCCGGAGTACTGGATGCCGCCGTCGCCGATCAGCGGCACGCCCGCCGGGCGGCACGCCATGCTCGCCTCGTAAATGGCGCTGATCTGCGGCACGCCGACCCCGGCGACGACGCGAGTGGTGCAGATCGAGCCCGGCCCGACTCCGACCTTCACCGCGTCCGCCCCGGCGTCGACCAGCGCCTGGGCGCCCGCCCGGGTCGCCACGTTGCCGCCGATGACGTCGACGGAGTTGCCGAGTTCCTTCTTCAGCGTCGCGACGGTGTCCAGCACGGCGCGCGAGTGCCCGTGCGCGGTGTCCACGATCAGCACGTCGATACCCGCGTCCACCAGCGCCATCGCGCGCTCGTGCGAGTCCGCGCCGACGCCGACCGCGGCACCGCACAGCAGCCGGCCGTCCGGGTCCTTGGTGGCGCTGGGGTACTGCTCGGTCTTGACGAAGTCCTTGACTGTGATCAGCCCGCGCAGCTTGCCGGCGTTGTCGACGATCGGCAGCTTCTCGATCTTGTTCCGCCGCAGCAGCCCGAGCGCGGCCTCCGCAGTGACGCCGACCTGCGCGGTGATCAGCGGCGTGGCGGTCATCACCTCGCGCACCCGGCGGGTGTAGTCCACCTCGAACCGCATGTCGCGGTTGGTGATGATGCCGACGAGAGTGCCGTCCGGGTCGGTCACCGGGACACCGGAGATGCGGAAGCGGGCGCACAGCGCATCCACCTCGGCGAGGGTGTCGTCCGGCGAGCACGTGACGGGGTCTGTGACCATGCCGGCCTCGGAGCGCTTGACCACCTCGACCTGGGCGGCTTGCTCCTCGACGGACAGGTTGCGCTGCAGGATGCCGACGCCGCCCTGCCGGGCCATGGCGATCGCCATCCGGGCCTCGGTGACCGTGTCCATCGCGGCCGACAGCAGCGGCACCCGCAGCCGGATGTTGCGGGACAGTTGGGTGGACGTGTCGACGCCGCTGGGGATCACGTCGGATTCGTCGGGCAGCAGCAGGACGTCATCGAAGGTCAGACCCAGTGTTGCGAACTTCGAGGGGAGGCCGGGTGCGGAGAGTTCGCTGGTCATGGCGAGGGAGGTGCCTTCCTTCACGCTGTGGTCCACAAACCTGCGGATGCGGCTTGGATGTCCTCGGCGATTACGTCGTGCAACGTGGCATCGGCGGCGGGGATTCCCTCAATGATAGAGACGAGATAGAGACGACAGGTCAGGGCCCGTTTGCCCGTCTGCGGAGGCGTGTGCCACGCCACGGCGGGCACCGAAATCCGCCCCGACAACCCCACGCGGTCGACGCAGCCGGTAGCGTGCGGGCCGTGCCGCACGACCCGATGCCACCAGACCCGTTCGCGGGTGACCCGGAAGATCCGAGCATGGCACTCGGCGATCACGACGCCGACGACGGACCGCCGCTCGGCGACGAGGAGCGGGCCGAACTGCTCGCCGACCTGACCGATCTCGCCGTCTACCAGGCACTGCTGGAGCCCCGCGGGCTCCGCGGCATCGTGGTGGACTGCGCGGACTGCGGCGAATGCCATTACCACGACTGGGAGTTGCTGCGCGCCAGCCTGGAGCAGCTGCTGCACGACGGCCAGATGCGCCCGCACGAACCGGCGTTCGACCCGAACCCCAGCGCCTACGTCACCTGGGAGTACTGCCGCGGCTACGCGGACGGCGTGACGGAAAGCGAAACCACCCACTGAAGCTTTCCACCGCACACGAACAAAAAAGAGGGGCTCCCCACCGGGAGCCCCTCTTCTGTTTCAGGAGTACTGGGCAATCATTCCGTCACGGATTGCTGCTGCTCTTCTGGGGGAAGAGATCCGAGCCCCAGCCGCTGGACGGCTGTTCCGAGCTGCCGCTGGTCTCGCTCGGCGATGTGCTCGACACCGGCGGCGTGGACGACGACGGCGGCTGCGACGAGCTGTCCGTCGGAGGCACCGGCGGGGGCAGCGGCTGCGACGGCGACGGCGAAGTGCTCGGCGTCGGCGGCGTCTCGGACGTCGGCTGCTGCGAGGTCTGCTCGTGCTCGTGGTCCATCCGCGCGGTCAACGAAGCGTGCGCGGCGCGCAGGTCGGACAGGCCGTGCTCGTCGTCGACGCCCCGCATCTGCTCCTGCGCGGACCGCAGCGCGGCCTCGGCAGCGGTGCGGTTGCCCTGCTCGATCGCACCCTCCGCGGTGTTCAGCTCCTCGCGAGCCGAGCTCGCGGCCACGACCGCGCGGGTGTGGTCGGTGTAGAGGACCTGGGCGACGCCCCACAGCATGTCGCCGGGCTGCGCGTCGCGAGCGGCCACGCCAACACCGGTGAACGTGATCATCAGGACCGCGGCGGCGGTGGCGACCGGCACCAGGTGCCGGCGCTTGAGCCTGCGGCGCGGGCGGTTGCCCGCCGCGATCGCCGAGGCTGCGGTCTCCACGTCGACGAGATCGCCGATCGGCGCGGCGTCGATGTCCTGCCGCCACGCGACCAGCAGCGCCTCCAGGCTGGGGCGCTCGTCGGCCTGCGCGGCCACGTCGGGGTTGGTTCCGCCGAGCACGTCCAGCAACGCGTCGTCGGCTTGCAGCGCGCTCAGGTCGATCGGTTCTTCGCCGAAGTCGTCGAAGTCGACCAGCTCGTCGCTCCCGTCGGCCGGGCGCGGCCGGAAGTCGAGCACGTCAGCACCGCCCGTCTCGGCGGACGCGGTGTCGGATTCGGTGGTTTCGGACTCGGCCGAGTCGGAATCCCGATGGTTGTCGATCAGTTCCGTTCCCTCGTCTGCGCACCCCTCAGCGGGCGTCAGGTCCCGCTCGTCTGCACCGCGCGAACGGTCCTCGTGCCGACCGGACTCGACAGGGTCGCGTCCCGCCTGCTCCCCCTCAGGCCCCTTCCGCTCAGCCATTCAGACCACCTCCTCCGCGGACAGCGTCTTTCGCAGCCGGGCCAACGCGCGGTGTTGAGCCACGCGTACCGCGCCCGGCGTAGAACCGACCGCTTCGGCGGTTTCCTCCGCCGACAACCCGACGACCACCCGGAGCAACAGAATCTCCCGCTGCTTGGCCGGGAGGATGCGAAGCAGTTGCGCCATCCTGCCCGAAAGCTCACCCTGCATGGCCCGCTGCTCCGGTCCGGCCTGGGATTCCGGGGTGTCCGGAACGTCTGCGACCGGTTCGGAGCGGTTGCGTGCCAACGCACGATGCGCATCAGCCACCTTGTGTGCGGCGATGCCGTACACGAACGCCAGGAATGGACGACCCTGGTCCTTGTAGGTGGGCAGCGCGGTCAGCACCGCGAGGCACACTTCCTGGGCCACGTCGTCCGCCGAAGCGAACGACCTCTCGTTTCGTCCGACTCTGGCGCGGCAGTACCGCACCACCAAAGGACGGATTTCGGCCAGCAAGCGCTCGATCGACTGACGATCGCCGTCGACGGCGGCGCCTACTAGAGCGTCCAGCCCGTCCCCCACGTTGGTCATCGCAGACAGCAGCCCTGGTGTTACGCGTTCAAGCGATTCGGATTCGTCCGGCGGAAATCGCGTGCCTCGCACGCCGCGCCGAGCTCACCGTACCGGGCAAGGAACGATCGTTGAACAGGGAGTGGGGGGAGGGGACCGTCGTCGTCACACATTCAGAGATACCAGACGCCGTGCCCGGCGGCGTTTGACCAGGCCACCGGGATCGAGGTGGACCACAAGCGAAGATCTGAGACGATCTTCACAGGGGTAGTACGACCGGGCGACTACGACGATTTCGGGGCATCTTCGCCATTTGCCGCAAACGCCGGTTTCATCCCGCCATGTCCGATCGGGCGGACTGTGGTTCGCGCCGCGTCGGCGACCTCGGCCCGGAATCCGGGCCGTGCCGAAGTGACGCGAAACCACAGCCGCACTCGTAACGTCAGCTCGCTCCAAGCCAACGCTCTCGCCGAGCACCGGCAGCTCGGGATCGTCCTGCCGGTGCGCTCCGATCGGCAGCTGCGCGGTGATCACCGCGCGCGGCGATCACGCGACGAGGCCGCGGCGGAAACCGTGCGCCACCGCTTGCGCACGGTCTCGCACACCGAGCTTCCGGAACAGCCGGCGCGCGTGGGTCTTGACCGTGTCTTCCGAGAGGTAGAGCTCCCGGCCGATCTGGCCGTTGCTCTTGCCCTGGCTCATGCCCCGCAGCACTTGGAGCTCGCGCTCCGTCAGCTGCACGCCAGGGTCGGACGGCTGCCGGGGTGCGGGCACCGAAGTGCTCGCCAACGTGTGCGCCAGCGCCGCGACCAGCTCCGGCCGGGAAGCATCCCAGCGGAGGTAGCCACGGGCTCCACCGGCGATCGCGGCGGCGATGCTCGCCGCGTCGTCCGGCGCACCGAACACGATCACGTTCGCTTGCGGATGTGCAGAGACGAGCCGACGGGTGGCCTCGACGCCGTTGGGCACCGCACGCTGGGTGCCCACCAGCACGACGTCGACGGCCTGCCGCGAGAAGCGGGCCAACAGCTCGTCACCATGTGCGACGCAATCGATTCGACTCACTCCGGGGACAGCAGACATCACACGAGTGAGCCCTTCCCGGACGCTACGTCGGTCATCGCAGATCAGGACCGTCGTCACGGGAACTCCTTTCCTGCAGGCGAGTGACGTTCCACCTCCCCTATCGGACGCAGGGGCCAAAACCTTGACACGATCCGGTGCTTAATCCGTCAAGAAATTTTGCGTCCCCCACGTCGGAGGCGGTTTCACCGGAACGGAGCAAGCCGCCAAGACCGGGTGGTTCACCGCCCGGGAGGCCGCCGGCCACGCCCCGTACCTGCAGTATTCACCCGATTGCACCCAGTCGTGACCGCCGTTTCGCCCGTCCGCACGAACAGCGTCACCCCACCCGTACAGCTCAGTGTGATTTATGACACAATCGTGCCCGATTCAGCTCAGAACGGTCTCCGAAACACGCGCCACAGCGGCATCGAGCGAATCGAGGAGCTCCACGTGCGCGGGCAGCGCCTGCTGCGCCCAACCGCCGCCGGCCACGAAGGCACGGGCGCGCTGCCGGGTGATCGGGATGTCGTCCAGGACGCGCGGCGAGGCGTAGTACGACTGGTCCGCCCAGAGCACCACGGCAGCCGGCGCGGAGCGGCGCACCGCCGCGGCCAGCCCTTCCCTCGGCAGCGCGGCACCGAACAGCCGGTGGCCGACGCGGTTGGCCGCGAGCGCCGCGGCGAGCGCCACGAGCTCGAGCTCCTGCGCTTCGCCGGGCACCGGCGCAAGCACCACCGGGCGCGGGTTGACCGGCGCCGGCGCGTTCGCGATCACCGACCGCAGCGCGGTTGACGCGCAGTCGACCAGCAGCTGCAGGACCTCGATGCCGGAGCCGGACCGCTGCCGACGTTCGCTGACCGCGCGCAGCACCGGCTGCAGCATGCCCTGCCAGGTCTCCACGACCCCGTCACTGTCCATCGACTCGATCAGTAACCGCTGCACGGACCAGGAGTCCAGCGCGAGCGCCGCGCGCCCCAGGCCGCGGGTGCGCGATCCGGCTCCGGTGAGCTTCAGCCCGCGCCCGCCAGTGTTGGAGCCGCCGACCAACTTGATGTCGCCCGCGCCGTCGAGCACACCGGACAACATCATCGGTCCGTCGCCGGATTCGTCGGGCTGCGTTTGCTGCTCGGCCGAATCGGGGTATCGCTGCGGCAGCGGTGCGGCGACGGTGCGCGCGTAGCGGGCCGCCTCCATGGGCGAGGCGCCTCGCAGCAGAGCGCGTTGCATCTGCTCCAGGCGCGCGATGTCGTCCGGGCCGTACCGACGGTGCCGACCACTGGTGTGATCGCTGGGGCCGAGCCCGTACCGGCGATCCCAGGTGCGCAGCGTGGCGGGAGCCACACCGAGCCGGCGGGCCACCGCAGCGACGCTGAGGCGCGGCTGGTCGTCCGACGCAGCGCCGTCGGGGCCCTCGACCGGCCCCGGATCGTCGCTCGGATTGGAGGGATTGGAGGTGTCCCGTCCCTGCACAGGTTCCGGCCGCGTCGTCACGCGGGACATGTTCCGGTTCTGGCTCGTGGAGGGCAAGCCGCTGGGCGTCGATCTTCGTCGCCCAAAGATCACTCCAATGATGAACAGCTTTTGGCGCGATAAGGGTTGAACAAGTTTTGGCGCGGTTCTACGGTCGGATCATGCGAGGCTGCGGCGCCGCCGCAGCGGGGAGGGGACCCACCGCTAGGAGGTGGTTTGCGCAATGGCAGACACTCGACGTCTTCCAGGACCGAACGCCGATATCTGGGATTGGCAGATACGGGGCTCCTGTCGAGGCATGGACAGCGCGTACTTCTTTCATCCGGACGGCGAGCGCGGCCCGGCGCGAGCCCGGCGCGAGGCGAAGGCGAAAGAGGTGTGCCAACACTGCCCGGTGATCGCGCAGTGCCGGACCCATGCACTTGCCGTGCAGGAGCCGTACGGCATCTGGGGCGGACTGTCGGAATCGGAGCGAGAAGTGATCATCAAGGCGCGCAAGCGCCAGCAGCTGGCGGTCGCGGCCAGCTGATGCGCTTGTGCCGGCCGCCGCGGCGAGGACCGCGAACGGCCACCGGAGTCGAATGACCACGAGGGGCGTCATTCGACTCCGGGCAGGGTGAGAAAGAGATCGGGGCGGCACCCAGGATGTGGGTGCCGCCCCGATCTTTCGCGCGTGCCGGCCCGGCTACGCGGTCACGAGCCCGGGCTCAGTGCCCGTGCCCGTGCCCGTGCCCGGCGGCTTCCGGCTTCTCCTCCGGCTTCTCCACGATTGCGCTCTCGGTAGTGATCACCATGCGGGCGATGGAGGCCGCGTTGGCGACCGCGGAGCGGGTCACCTTCAGCGGGTCGACGATGCCGGACTGGACCAGGTCGCCGTACTCACCGGTCGCCGCGTTGTAGCCGGCGCCCCAGTCGAGGTCGCGGACCTTGGAGACCACGACGGCGCCTTCCTGGCCCGCGTTGTGGGCGATCCAGAACAGCGGGGCGTCCAGCGCGCGGCGCACCAGCTGCACGCCGGTGGCCTCGTCACCGGTGAGCCCGAGGCCGTCGGCCAGCACCTTGGCGGCGTGGATCAGGCTGGACCCACCGCCGGGGACGCTGCCCTCCTCCGCCGCTGCCTTGGCGGCGGCGACGGCGTCCTCGATGCGCGACTTGCGCTCCTTGAGCTCCGTCTCGGTGGCCGCACCGACCTTGATCACCGCGACGCCGCCGGCCAGCTTGGCCAGCCGCTCCTGCAGCTTCTCGCGGTCCCAGTCGGAGTCGGTGGCCTCGATCTCCTTGCGGATCTGGTCTGCCCGCTCCTTGACGTCCTCGGCCTTGCCACGGCCGTCCACAATGGTCGTGGTGTCCTTGGTCACGGTGACCCGGCGGGCCGAACCGAGGACCTCGGGGCCGGCCTCGGACAGCTTGAGCCCGACCTCCGGCGCGATGACCTGGGCACCGGTGGCGACCGCGAGGTCGTCCAGGAACGCCTTGCGGCGGTCGCCGAAGAACGGTGCCTTGACCGCGACGACCTTCAGCGTCTTGCGGAGCGCGTTGACGGCCAGGGTGGACAGCGCCTCGCCCTCGACGTCCTCGGCGATGATCAGCAGCGGCTTGCCGCCCTGCGCGATCTTCTCCAGCAGCGGCAGCAGGTCCTGCAGGCTGGAGATCTTCTCCCGGTGCACCAGGATCTGCACGTCCTCCAGCACCGCCTCCTGCCGCTCCGCGTCGGTGACGAAGTGCGGGGAGATGAAGCCCTTGTCGAACTGGACGCCCTCGGTGATCTCCAGCTCGGTGGCCAGCGTCGAGGACTCCTCGATGCTGATCACGCCGTCCTCGCCGACCTTCTCCATCGCCTCGCCGATCAGCGCGCCGATGGTCTCGTCGCGGGAGGAGACGGTGGCGATCTGGGCGATGTTGTCGCGGCCCTTGACCGGGGTGGCCTTGGCCTTGAGCGCCTCGACGACGGCGTCGGTGGCCGCCTGGACGCCCTTGTTCAGCGCCGCCGGGTTGGCGCCCGCGGCCAGGTTGCGCAGGCCCTCACGGACCAGCGCCTGGGCGAGCACGGTGGCGGTGGTGGTGCCGTCGCCGGCGACGTCGTTGGTCTTCGTCGCGACGTTCTTGGCGAGCTGGGCGCCCAGGTTCTCGAACGGGTCGCTCAGCTCGATCTCGCGGGCGATGGTCACGCCGTCGTTGGTGACCTGCGGCCCGCCGAACTGCTTGTCCAGCACGACGTGCCGACCGCGCGGCCCGAGGGTGACCTTCACCGCGTCGGCGAGCTGGTTGACACCGCGCTCCAGCGCGCGGCGCGCCTGCTCGTCGAAGGTGATCTGCTTAGCCATGGTTCCAACAGCCCTTCATGGGTACCTGATCTATTGAGGCCGTACTTGTTCCATCGACAAATCCCGCTGCCCCGGACGTGCGACCGCCCCGGCGGTCCCGCGGTCGGGACCGCCGGGGCGGCATTGCTCGCTTGGTGCGGCAGCGTCAGTTGACGACTGCCAGCACGTCGCGGGCGGAGAGGATCAGGTACTCCTCGCCGTTGTACTTGACCTCGGTGCCGCCGTACTTCGAGTAGATGACGACGTCGCCTTCCTTGACATCTACCGGGATGCGGTTTCCCTTGTCGTCGACGCGACCCGGGCCGACAGCCAGAACCTTGCCCTCCTGGGGCTTTTCCTTGGCGGTGTCCGGGATCACGATGCCGGACGCAGTCGTCGTCTCGGCCTCGCTCGCCTGGACCACGATCTTGTCCTCAAGCGGCTTAATGCTCGCCACGGTGTGACCTCCACCTTCTGGGGCCTTCGAAGCGTTGTCTGGGTTAAGACGGTTCCGTGGCTCCCCGTCGTCGCGGGTGCCGGGGCGCTGCGGTGCCGTTCTGCTAGCACTCTACCCATGAGAGTGCCAACGCTCAACAACCACCCGCACCACGGGATGTCGGATCACCGGTGAGCGCATGCTTCCGCTCATTCCACCAGCTCGTCCAGCCGAAGCCGGACCGGGAACGGAACCTCTGTGACGAACTCGCCCGCAACGTCCCCCGGATCTTGGTAGCCGAACGGCTCGGCGAGGTGGCAGGCGAGCAACGACACCGGCTCATCGAGGTCGACGATCCAGTAGTGCGGAATTCCCGCGTCGGCGTACTCGTCGCGCTTGATCACGTGGTCGGTGCGCCGGGACGCCAGAGAAACGACCTCGACGACGAGCACCGCTTCGCTCGCCCGCAGCAGGCCGCCTTCCTCTCGCACCCTTCCGGTGGCAGCCTGTGGGACGACGACTAGGTCCGGCCGCCGCGAGAACCCCGGTTTGTCCGGCGACACGAGCTCCAGGTCTACGTCCACGTCCGGGATGGCCTTGAACCCGGCAGGAACCTGCCCGGCGAGCTGCAAGATCAGGTTCGCGATCGCGATCATGTGATCGGGTGCAGGGCTCGGCGACACGACCAGGCTTCCCTCTTGGAGTTCGTAGCGGTGGCGATCGTCTTCGCCAAGTTCGGCGTATTCCCGGACCGTCAGCGGTCTCTGCAGCGACGACCCCGAATGCGACGGGTGCGGTACGGCAGTCATTACGACTCCTCACTACGCCGGTTGCGGCGATTACAGATCGTAGCGGAGCGGCGTGTGGGCGCTGTCACCTGGGAAGTTGTCACCGATGATCTGCTCTGCGTGATCTTCGCTGGTAGATCGGCATGCGGGAAATGTCACCAATGCCACGAAGTGGTTCACATCCGCCCCGCTCGGTGCCCTAGGTTGCCTGGCATGCCCGCCCTCTCGAAGCCCGCGAACCGCCCCTGGGAGCGCCGCCCCCGCCCCGCGCGCCCGCCCGGCCCGCCCGGCCCGCCGACCCGAGCCGGTTGGCGCCCGAAGTAGCGCCGCGCCGAGTTCACTGCTCCGGCTGGTGGCGGTAGAGCTCGGCGTACCGCTGCGCCCGCTGGGCGCGAACGGCGGCCCTCGCCTGCTCGCGCACCTCCTTGCCCGTGCCCAACGGGTAGCCGTGCTTGACGAGCCGGTACTCGCTGGTGTGCTCCAGGTACGACATCGAGTACCAGACCGCCAGGATCACCCCGCCCAGCACAGACATCGCCCGGATCCAGAACGGCCCCGGCAGCAGCAGGAAGAGCAGCCCCGGGGAGATCTGGACCAGGCTGCGCGCGAGGTGCCGCAGCACCCAGGTGCGGCAGGTGATGTCCTGCAGCACCCATTCGCGGCAGCGCTCCGGCAACCGCCCGCCGAAGGCGTACCAGATCCACTGCACCGGGTTGGGCCGGATTCGTCGGTCAGCGACCACGTCCCCTCCTTCACCGAAGGCGTCCGAGAACACCGATATACTAATCATTAGTACGCTAATGATTAGCGTGACCGTCGGCACCCGGCCGGAAGGAACTCCCGCGATGAACCAGATCGACCTCGGCGAGGACCCGCTCGCCCTCGATCGCCAGGTGTGCTTCGCGCTCTCCGTCGCCTCGCGCAACGTCATCTCCGTCTACCGGCCGCTGCTGGCGCCGCTCAACCTGACGCACCCGCAGTACCTCGTGATGCTCGCGCTCTGGGAGCAGTCGCCGCGATCGGCGAAGGACCTCTGCGGCGCCCTCCAGGCCGATCCGGCCACCTTGTCGCCGCTGCTCAAGCGCCTCGAATCGATCGGCTACCTCGAACGGCGCCGCAGCACCGAGGACGAGCGGCTGCTCGCCGTCGGGCTGACGGACAAGGGCCGGGAGCTGCGCGCCGAGGCCGAGAAGATCCCGTACCGCGTCGTCGAACTCCTCGACATGCAGGTCTCCGAACTGGAGCAACTGAACGAGACGCTGACCAAGGTGATCACGGCGACCCGCCGCGTCCTCGACGCCGAATAGCACGCCACCGGTGGGCGAACCGCGCCGGAGGCTCCACTGGGCGGCCGAGATCAAGCGGACGTACGACGATCCCGAGTCGCGGGCCGTCGGCACCGAGTCCGTCACCACCGGCGGGGACGACAACGACACCGGCAACGACGACGTGCTCAAGGAGAACCCGCACGTGAAGTTCTACGCCAACCGGCGGGGATACGTACGCACCAAGTTCAGCGGGACCGAACTGCGCGCCGACTACCGGGTGTTGCCCTACGTGTCCAAGAAGGACGCTCCGGCGGAGACGGCGAAGTCGTTCGTCGTCGAAGACGGCAACCCGGTGCTCAACCCGGCCTGAGGCGCCGCAGGCCGGACGTCCTGCGGGTTCTCGTTGCCACGCCGCGCATTCCGCCCGCAGCACCGCTCTCCGGTGCGGGGGCACCCGGTTCCTCGGAGCCGGGTGCCCCTGTCAGCCGGTCGGGATGCGAGAACCGGCCGAAGCCGGTCGATGGCACACTTGGCCGGTGCGCGGACTGTGGGTGGGGCTGGTCGGGCTCGGAGCGGTCGTGGGGCTGCCATCCGGTTGGTCGTGGGTGCGCAGCGCCGGGCGCATCAAGGCGGTTCGCGACGTGCGCGCAACCGAGTTCGCGCTCGTGCTCGGCGCGGGGGTGCGCTGGGACGGCCTACCGAGCCGGATCCTGCAGGGCCGGTTGGACGTGGCGCGCGCGTTGTTCAAGGCGGGCAAGGTCCGGCGGATCATCGTCAGCGGCAGCCCGGAATCCCGCGGGCATAGCGAGCCCGCCGTGATGCGGCATTACTTGGTGTCCCACGGGATTCCCGCGTCCTCGGTGGTCCTGGACGAGTCCGGTGTGGACACTTGGTCCTCCTGCCGGCGTGCCTCCGAGGACTTCAAGCTGCGCGAGATCACCGTCGTGACCACGCGGTTCCACCTCCGCCGCGCCGTGGCGCTGTGCCGGCGCGCAGGCATCGACGCCCACGGCGTCGGCCACGACGCGGCTGCCGACGGCCTGCGCCGGGTCTCCGCCCGCGGTGCCCGGCGCGAGTTCCTCGCCACCACCAAGGCCTTCTGGTGGCGCCGTTGATCACCCCCGGGCGAAGGGCGTAGGGACCTCCCGCCAAGCCGCGGTCTCGCACAGATCTGCGCGCGACCCGATCATGATTGGTGATCCGGCGTGCACGGCGAGGCTTCCGGGGCGGAGGCAACCTGGGCGGAAGTTCCGGCGATGTCAGCACGTCCTCGCCGAATAGGGATGTGATCATCGCGCGAACACCTGCTCGCCTTGCCAGCAACGTGCCCTCCGTGCTGCAAATTCCCGCGGAGGGCGGGCGAAGCTCGGCGGTGATCAACGAGGGCGCCATCTTTGACGTGATCGCGGCGATGGCGACCGACGGCGTGGCGACCGTCGCCGGCTGGGCCGCTGGCGTCGCCGACCGGTCTCGCGTGTTGACCATGGGCGTCGGCGACCCGACGCTCACGGCGCGGTACCCCACGCCGATCGACCGGCGCTAGGCCGAACCACAGCTGCGGAACCTGCTCGGGCAGCCCACCGGGCCGGAGATCGCCGAGGGCGGTATCCGCTACCGCAGCTACGAACGCGGGCGGCTGTACTGGACCGCGCAGACCGGCGTGCACTACGTCTACGGCGGAAACCTCGCGAAGTATTGATCCGGGTGGCAAATGTGTGATGTTAGGCGGCGTAGCGAACTTCGGGTTTGCCGAAGTAGGAGCGAACTCGGTCGGGCAGCTTCTGGAGCCGGTGGAGGAAGGAGCGGACCGCTTGTTTCAACTCGGCGCGGGTTTTGGGGGCTGTGCTGGTGGAAACGGTGCGTTTGAGGTCGGCATTGAGTATCTCGTCGGGGTTGAGTTCGGGGCTTTATCCCGGCAGGAAGTGCATCGCGATCGCCTCAGCGTGCTTGGTGATCCATTGCTGGATAGTCTTGCGGCGGTGGACGGGGTGTCCGTCAACGATCAGGTGGACCTTGCGGTCCAGATGGCGGGTCAGCCGGTCCAGGAACGACAGGAACACCTTGCCGTTGAACGAGCCGGTGTAGACGGTGAAGTACAGCTCGCCTTTGTTCCCGATCGCGCACATCGCGTTCACGCTGAATCGTTTGCCCGTTTTGCCCACCACCGGTGTCTGGCCCGCCGGTGCCCAGGTGCGGGCTACGGTGGCGTCGGAGCGGATCCCGGTCTGGTCCAGCCACAGGATCAGTGCGCCCTCGCGGCGGGCGCGGGCGGCGATGGCCAGGTAGTCCTCCTCCAGCCATCGGCGTACGGACTCGGGGTCCTGTTCGTAGGCCTTGCGGATCGGTTTCTGCGGCGACAATCCCCAGGAACGCAGGTAGTTGCCGACGGTGCGCAGGTTCAACACGATGCCGTGGCGCACCCGGATCAGCTCGGCCACTGTCTTGCGGGTCCACACCAGGCCGGTCAGCCCGAACGTGGCCGGGGTGTGCTCGGCCACCGCATACCGCAGCTTGCGCTGCCGGCGGGCACTCAACGCTTTCTGCTCGCCGGGCTTGCGACCCCGGCGACGCCCGGTGAGACCCTTCGAGCCACGTTTCCGCCACGCCTGCACCCATCTGGACACCGACTGCGGGGCCACCGCGAACACCCGGGCCGCCTCGACCTGACTCATCCCACCATGAACAGCAGCGACCACCCTGCGCCGCAAATCCTCCTGCGCCTCAGGCGACAACCTCCGCGCGTCCCGCACACCAGCGATCATGCCAGAACAACGAAGATCACACCTATAAGTTCCCGATCAATAACTGCAACTCGGCGCGCACGGCAAGTTCGGCCCGCCGACCATGACGAACTGTCCACACCGGACGGTGCCGGTACAACCACTTCGTCGGGTGACCGCCGACTTCCCGGCATCGATCTACTGGAGCGGGCAACCGGATCGCACGACGTGTACGGGCGGATGCGCGAACGCTGGTCCGCGCTCGGCTGGGAACGTTCGTACCTGGGCTACCCGAAGACCGGCGAGTTCGCGGTCCCGGGCGGTCGCAGCAACGACTTCCAGTACGGATACATCCAGTGGCCCGCCGCGAACGGCACGACGACGGACGGGAGGTACTGAACCCGATCACCACCCGCACTAGAATCGAGCAACACCCGACACCGGGTTGCCGGGTCCGCAATTTCAATGGAAATCGGATCTCTGATTTCCATTGAAATTGCGGAAAAATCTACACCATCGGGCTACTGGACGACGATGGTGCCGACCGGGAGACCCGGGTTGGCGGGCATGTCCAGAGGCGATGGCTTGGCGCCCGCGGCAAGGACGTGGGCGCCGAGCGCCGCGATCATCGCGCCGTTGTCGGTGCACAGGCGGGGGCGCGGCACGCGGAGCGTGATGCCCGCTTCCGCGCAGCGCTGGGCCGCCAGCTCCGACAGGCGGGAGTTCGCCGCGACACCGCCGGAGATCACCAGCGTGTCCACGTCCAGATCCCGCGCCGCGCGCACCGCCTTCGCCGTCAGCACGTCGGCCACGGCCTCCTGGAACGACGCGCACACGTCCGCCACCGGAATCTCCCGGCCCGCGCGCTGCTCGGTCTCGACCCAGCGCGCGACCGCCGTCTTCAGCCCGGAGAAGGAGAAGTCGTACCTGGAGTCGCGGGGCCCGGTGAGCCCGCGCGGGAACGCGACGGCCTTCGGGTTGCCCAGCTTCGCCTGCTTGTCGATGGGCGGGCCGCCCGGGTACGGCAGGTCGAGGATGCGGGCCACCTTGTCGTAGGCCTCGCCGGCGGCGTCGTCGATCGTGGAGCCGATCTCGGTGATCTGCTCCCCGATGCCCTCCACCAACAGCAGCTGCGTGTGCCCGCCGGAGACGAGCAGCGCCAGGCAGCGCTCCGGCAGCGGCCCGTGTTCGAGGGTGTCGACCGCGACGTGCCCGCCGAGGTGGTTGACGCCGAACAGCGGCACGCCCAGCACGGCCGAGTAGGCCTTGGCCGCCGCGACGCCGACCATCAGCGCCCCGGCCAGGCCCGGCCCCGCGGTGACCGCGATGGCGTCCACATCGGACAGTTCGAGGCCGGATTCGTCCAGCGCACGGCGCATCGTCGGGGCCATCGCCGCCAGGTGCGCGCGGCTGGCGATCTCCGGCACGACGCCGCCGAAGCGGGCGTGCTCGTCGACGCTGGACGCCACCGCGTCGGCCAGCAGCTCGACCGTGCCGTCGGCGGCCAGTCGGACCAGGCCAACGCCGGTCTCGTCGCACGAGCTCTCGATGCCGAGCACCACTCGGTCCGCAGTCATGACGCGCCCTCCGCAGTGACCGTCTCCGCAGTTTCCGCCGGGGATGCGGGACGTCGCATGGTGTGCGCATCCGCCCCGGACGGCTGGTAGTAGCGCTTGCGCAGCCCGACGATCTCGAAGCCGTGCTTCCGGTACATCCCGATCGCGGCTTCGTTGTCGGTGCGCACTTCCAGGAACGTCGTCGCCCGCTGCGCGTCGGCCCTGGCCAGCAGCGCGCGCAGCAGCGCCCTGCCCACGCCGCTGCCCTGGTGCGCCGGGTCGACGCCGATGGTGTGCACCTCGGCTTCGGCGTGCGGCGCTCGGCCGACGACGGCGAGCCCGGCGTATCCGATCAGGTGCTCGTCGACGTAGGCGCCGACGTAGAAGTGGCCCTGGTCGAGCTCCGCGGCGAACGCGGCCCACGACCACGGGTCGTCACCGGGGAAGAGCACCTGCTCCAGCTCCGCGCAGCGCTTCAGGTCGCTGCGGCGCAGCTTCAGCACCCGCAGCGCGGTCGTCGCGCGGTCGGTCACTTCCCACCCCTGGTCAGCACGGATTTCCGCTTGCCCGGCGCTTCGGCGTCCGGCCGCCGCAGGTAGAGCGGCACCAGCGGGGCAGGCTCGGACTGCAGCACCGCACGCGCCGCCGCGACCAGCCCCACCGGAGTGGGGTAGCGCGGCCCGACGACCTCGATGCCCAGCGCCTCGGCCATTTCCCCTGCGGCCACGCCGAAATCGCCGGTCGGGACCGCTGCCGGGCGCTGCACGTGCGGGCCGTCGATCCGGGTCCGCTCGGCGTCGTAGGCGGCCCAGTAGACCTCCTTGCGGCGCGCATCGGTGGCGACCAGCAGGGGGCCTTCGGCGGCGGCCTGCGCGGCGATCGCGTCGAGGCTGCACACGGGGTGCACGGGGCGGCCGCAGGCCTGGCCGAGCGCCGCTGCGGTGGCCATGCCGACGCGGAGGCCGGTGAACGGGCCGGGGCCGGCGCCGACGACGATCGCATCGGCATCGGCGAGTTCGCGCCCAGCCTCGGTCATGACGTCCACCAGCTGCGGCATGAGGAGTTCGCCGTGCGCACGCGGGTTGACCGTGACGCGCTCGGCGAGGACGCGCGGCGAACCGTCGTCCAGGGCGACCAGCCCGGCCGTGACCGCGGGGGTCGAGGTGTCCAGCGCAATGACGAGCACGATTACTCAGCGTACGTCAGCCCTGGTCAACGGGGTTACATGGGGACCACCACGCCCCCTCTCACGTGCCCCGGCCAGGACAGCGGCCGGTCCCGGACTGCGATGCCGCGTTTCCGCAGGTCCGGGGCCGTGAGCCTTTCGGGTCGCTATAGAGACGTCTGGCGAGGACAGCCTCGGCGTGGGGTGGCATCCATGACTCGTGGGTCCCGCAGTCCAGACGACGTCCGAGGCTCCGCTTCCGCACCGCCACGCAGGACGAGCTTGGAAAAAGTCTCTACCGCTGCCCAAAACGCTCATGGCTTGGTGGAGCCTGCGGGCTTCCTTGATGAAGCGGCTGGAGCCGCTCCGGGCGGCAACGGACGCGACGCCGGGCACCTCGGCAGGAACCTGGTCGGCCAGCTCAACACCGAGGGCGAGCAGGTCCGCCAAGCCGGTGCGGGGGCGTTCGCCATCTCCCGGCGGCAGGCTCTCGATCAGCACCGCGACCAGCTCCCACGACAGCTGCACCAGTCCGGCTCGCGCCGCATCGCGCACCTCATGCACCACCCGCTCCAGCACCACCTCGTCGCGCACGACGAGCTCCACCGCCGCAGGTGCGACGTCCGCGCCGCGCAGCTCTTCCCTACTGGCCACGGTGATCAGCGCGTCCACCACGGCGGCGCGGTCCGCCGCTTCCCGGGCGCTGAGCACGAAGGCCTGTACCGTGTTCATCCCGTCGATCGGGCCGTAGGCGTCGACCATGCGCCCGATCATCTCCGGCCAGTGGTACACGTACCCGTCGCTGTCCCAACAGCCTCTACAGCGACCCCAAGAGCGCACGGCGCCGTTGTGGACCTGCTAGCCGCCCTGGCGGGTGAGCAAATTCCCTTGCGGCGCGGTCGTTTCCACGTCCGGGCCGACGATCTGCTTGCCACGCAGCCAGGTTTCGCGCACCACGCCGGACAGCGGGCGCCCGTGGTACGGCGAGACCGGGTTGCGGTGGTGCAGCTTGGCGACGTCGACGACGAACGCGTCGTCCGGCGCGAACACGCAGAAGTCCGCGTCGTTGCCGACCGCGATGGAGCCCTTGCGCTGCAGCCCGGCGAGGTCGGCGGGCTTGCGGGACATCCACTGCACGACGTCCGCGAGGCCGTGGCCGCGCACCCGCGCCTGCGTCCACACCGCCGAAAGGCCCAGCTGGAGGCTGGAAACCCCGCCCCAGGCCACGCCGAAGTCACCGATGTCGAAGCGCTTGAGCTCCGGGGTGCACGGCGAGTGGTCGCTGACCACGCAGTCGATGATCCCGTCGGCCAGGCCCCGCCACAGCAGTTCGCGGTTGCGGGCCTCGCGGATCGGCGGGCAGCACTTGAACTGGGTGGCGCCGTCGGGGACCTCCTCGGCGCTGAAGCTCAGGTAGTGCGGGCAGGTCTCGACGGTGACCCGGACGCCGTCGGCGCGCGCCGAGGCGATCATCGGCAACGCGTCCGACGACGACAGGTGCAGGATGTGCACCCGCGCCCCGATGCGCCGCGCCAGCTCGATGACCTGCGCGATCGCCACGTTCTCGGCGCCGCGCGGCCGGGAGTTCAGGAAGTCGCCGTAGGTCTCGCCGTGCGCCGTCGGGGCATGCTCGATGGCGTCGGAGTCCTCGGCGTGCACGATCATCAGCGCGTCGTAGCGGGCCAGTTCGCGCAGCGCCTCGTCCAGCTCGGTCGGGTTCAGCGGCGGGAACTCGTCGACCCCGGAGTGCAGCAGGAAGCACTTGAAGCCGAACACGCCGGCCTCGTGCAGCCCGCGCAGCTCGGCGAGGTTGCCGTGCACCGCGCCGCCCCAGAAGCCGACGTCGACGTGCGCCTTCTCGCGCGCCGCCTTGCGCTTGACCTCCAGCGCGCCGGTGTCGATCGTCGGCGGCAGGCTGTTCAGCGGCATGTCGAGGATGGTCGTGACGCCGCCGGCCGCCGCAGCGCGGGTGGCGGTGTCGAAGCCCTCCCACTCCGTGCGGCCCGGGTCGTTGACGTGCACGTGGCTGTCGACCAACCCCGGCAGCAGGACCTCGTCCTCGGCGAGCTCGATGGTGCGGGCGGCGTCGAGCTGGGCGTCCAGCGGCTCGACGGCGGCGATGCGGCCGTCGCGGACGCCGACGCTGCCGGACGTCTCCCCGTTCGGGCCGATGAGCCGTCGCGCGCGGAACACGACGTCGAACGCCCCGGTGGCTGGTTCGGGCAATGCGGTTACCTCCTCATCACAGGTATTCAACAAAGTGTTGAACCTAGGCGCGGCTCAGGCCAAGGGACAGTGCTCTCGACTTCCGTTCCCGGCCCGAGCCGGCGACCCGTGCGCATTTCCGCGGCTACGGCATCCGAAAACGCGCACAACCCTCGGTTCGCGATTTCGCCGGCGCCTGTACACGCCGAACCCCCGGCCTGGGCCAGTTCCACGTCGCACAGGCGCTCGCCACGTGGACTAATGGATCAGTTTTCCGTATTATGAAGTATACTTATCGTTAATCGGAAAGTTTCCCGGAACGGCGCGCGCCCGTCAAGGGGCAGCCGCGGGGCATCGATTCAGCGCAGCACCGCCGGGGTAGCCGTCGGCGCCGGGTTCGTCGGCGAGCGGATCGGCGGCTGGCTCGCCGACGTCTGGCGGGGCGCGCGGCCGCAACGGCAACGTTCGTGATGCGCACGCTGTTCGGATTCGCCAGCGTGGCCGTCGTGCTCGGGCTGCTCGGCGTGACGCTGGTGCCCGGCCCGATCGCGGCCGTGGCGCGGGCCGTCATCACCGCCCGCAGGGGTCGTGACACCGCCACCGTCGCGGTGGCCCGAACACGGCCCAACCTCATCTACTACGGCCTGTGTGACGGGCACATCCGCGCCCTGCACACCGACCGCCACGCCGGATCAACGGGCTCGGGCGTGACCGGGTACGCGCTCGTTGCTGGTCTGACCCGCGCCTGCCCACACTCAGCCGGAATCCAGACAAAAGACAGTCAGCCCAACAACACCAACACTTGACCAGCCCCACTCCTTCATGGATGACCAGCAACAACGGATCGACAGCCAGGGGCCACCTGCAGCCGGGATTCCCGCGCCGGACGCGCGTCGCGCAGATGGAGCGAACGGACCATTCGTTCCTCCTATGAGCCTGTTGCGGTTTTGGTTTTGGGTGTTGTGGCCCGGATCCCGGTGGATTCGGGTGTGGTTGCTGAACAGGGGGTGGGCCGGAGGCCCACCCCCTGTTCAGGTTGTGGTGGTGTGGAGGGTGGTGAACAGGCGGCGGAGGTTGTGGGTTGCGGCGGTGAGGTTGAGTTCGCCGAGGCAAGCGGCCAGGCCGCGCAGGCTGAACCGCCGGAGTCGGTGGCGGTCTTTGATGAGGCCGTTCACAGGTTCGACGGTGGCGCCGCGTTTCTTGTAGAGCGTCGCTGCCTCGGGGGTGCGCAGCCGGTGACGCATGGCCTCGACGGGGGTGGCGCCCTCAGGGGGTGGGCCGCTGGCGGGATTGGTGGCGGCCTCGCGCTGGATATGACGGGATTTCCCTGGCGCGATCAGCCGGTCCGGCCCGGGATGGGTGAGGTTGTCGTCGCTGAAGTAGCCCGCGTCGAACAGGGCCGTGCCGATGTCCTCAGGGGTGTCACGGTGGGTGTTGAGCCACTCGGCGGTGGCCTGAGTGCGGGTGAGCATGTCCGCGAACTCGCCGGTATCAGCGGGATTGTCGCTCAGTCCCAGCGTGGTGATGACATGGTCGGCTGAGACCGCGAACTGGGCATTGAACCCCTGGATCCAGCCCCGCCGGGTAGGCATGATCCTGCTGTCGGGATCGGTGACGTTGCGCTGCGGCGGCGTGTCCTCTTTCTTACCGCCGTTGTTGCTGCCGTTGTTGCTGGTTGTGGTCCGGTTGTTCTCGCTGGTGGCCTCTGCTGCGGCGAGTGCGGCCTCCAGCGCCGCGCGGGCTTTCTTCATCCGTTTGCCGCCCTCGGGATCACTGACCCGCCGCCCCAGCGGCCGTGGGCGGCCTTCCGCCAGCGCGGCGGCGACCGCGGCGTTGTAGGCGTCGATCTCGCCCTGGCGACGGGCGCGTTCCCGCTCCAGCCGGGCCCGCGCCGCCTCGACACGGTCCACCCCCGCCGGCAGACGACCAGGCACCGGCTCGATGGCCACCCGTTGCAGATGCAACCGAGCCTGGGTGTTCTTCTCGGCCGCTGCTGCGGCGGCGGCGGCCTCTTCGGCTTCCAGCTCGTCCAGACAACGCCGGATCTCCGGCGGCCCGGCCGACCGGATCAACCAGCTCCGGTGGCAGCTCGTCACCACGCGCGTCCGGGCCGAAAGCGCCGTCCTCGGCCTCGTCGACGGCCTGCGCTTCAGCGATGATCTGATCGGCCTGACGGCGGAACCACCCCAGATCATGGGATGCCTCGAGCGAGGCGTCCGCGGCGATCTTGGTGCCATCAATGGCCACTGTGGACAACCGGACCATGCCCGCCCGGGCGCACAACGCCAGCACCTGAGCGAACACGCCTTCGAACGCGTCGATGTTGTCCTTGCGGAACCGGGCGATCCGGGTGTGATCCGGCACATCCTGCGCACAGATCACCCGGAAAGCCACATCCGTTTCGCACAACCGCTCAATCTGACGTGACGAACGCTCACCCACCGCATACCCATAAATCAACAACCCCAGCAGCACCCTCGGGTCATACGCCCGACGCCCGGCACCACCCAGCAGATACCGGCCACAGAACGGCTCGATATCCAACTCGCCGACAACATCCAGCACAAACCACGCCAGATGACCCGCAGGCAACCACTCCCGCATATCCACCGGAAGCAGAAACTGCTGATCACGATCAACCCGCCGAAACCCCTTCGCCACCCCACCATGATCCCATCCGGACAAACCGGAAAACGCAACAGGCTCCTATCGAGGCGAACAGTCCGTTCGCTCCAAACGAGCACCTACAGGCGGTCTTGGGCGAGGCGTTCGCCGAGGTCGACCAGGAGGGTGGCCGCTTCGCGGATGCAACGCTGCGGGTCGGATTCGATGTCGGTGAGGGCGTAGGCCGCTTCGATGCCCGCTTCGCGCAGGCGTTCCGGGGTGAGCTGGCAGTGGCCCGCGATGGCGACCACGGGGACTCCCGCTTCGACGGCGCGGGCGGCGACTCCGGCCGGGCCCTTGCCGTGCAGGGTCTGCTCGTCGATGGCGCCCTCGCCGATGATTACCAGGCGGGCTCCGTCCAGCTGGCGATCGAAGTCGATCAGCTCCAGGATCACGTCGATGCCGGGCCGCATCCGCGCGCCCAGCACCGCGAGCGCCCCGTAGCCGACGCCACCGGCCGCCCCGGCGCCCGGCTGCTCGGCGACATCGCGACCGCCGGCGGCCAGCACCGCGCGCGCCCAGCGCCCCAGCGCCGCATCCAGGAAGCGGACCTGCTCCGGGTCCGCACCCTTCTGCGGCCCGTACACGTGCGCCGCACCGCGCTCGCCGAGCAGCGGGTTGTCCACATCGGACGCGAGGACGAAGTTCGTTTCGGCCAGCCGGGGATCCAGGCCGGACAGGTCCACCGCGGCCACTCGGGAAAGTGGTCCACCGCCTGGGGGCAACGGGTTATCTGCAGCGTCCAAAACCCGCGCCCCCAGGACGGTGAGCATTCCGGCGCCGCCGTCGGTGCACGCACTGCCACCGACGCCCAGCACCACGTTCCGCGCGCCCGCGTCGAGCGCCGCCAGGATGGCCTCGCCGGTCCCCTCGCTGGAGGCCGCCAGCGGGGCGAGCTCGTCCGGGTCGAGCAGCGCCAGCCCGGATGCCGATGCCAGCTCCACCACGGCGGTGTCGCCGTCGATCGCGATCTCGGTGTCCACCGGCTCGCCGACCGGGCCCGCGACCCGCACCGGCACCGACACGTAGCCGCTGGCCAGCGCCGCTTGCACGGTACCGTCCCCGCCGTCGGCCACCGGCGCCAACCGCACCTGCACGTCGGGGCGGACCCTGCGCAGACCGGCGGCCACCGCCTCGGCTACTTCAGGCGCGGTCAGCGAGCCCTTGAACTTGTCCGGCGCGATGAGAACGGGACCAGGCACAACCAACTCCGATCGATAGGGCGGCATCCTCCGCCGAGACGCCCGGCACGTGCTCGGCGGAGGACACCAAGGGGTCATTCGGGTATTCCACCCGAGGACCCCGTCCATGGGAAATGCGGGGCGCGCTCGCCGTCCACGCCACCGCGCGTTCACGGCGAGCGCACCTCGCGCAGGGCTGCCCTGAAGCCCCGCCCAGGGGTGCGGGAGTGAGTGTGTGACAGGACCGACCGACGCGGTTCCCGTACGCGTCGGTCAGCCTCCGCACCCCAAGAACCGGTTACGCGTTGGGAACGGGTTCGGGTTCGGTCATGGCGTCGATGCGGATGCCGCGGGCCGTGTTGGCCTCCCGCTCGATCATCACCTCGACCAGGACCGGGCGGCTGGTGGCGACAGCCTCCTTGCGGGCCCACTCGATGGTCTCGGCGAGGTCCCCGGGCTCGAACACCCGGCGGCCCGAGCAGCCGTAGGCCTCCATGATCTTGACGTTGTCGGTGCCGTACTCGTCGTAGTGGATGTCCACCTCGGTCTTCATCCCGAACGCGTCGCCCTCGGCCTGGCGGATCAGGCCCAGGTACTCGTTGTTCAGCATGATGATCACGAACGGCAGGTCGTACTGGGCGGCCACCGCCAGCTCCTCGACCAGGAACTGGAAGGAGTAGTCGCCGACGACCGCGACGACCTCCGCGGCCGGCTCGGCCGACTTCACACCGATCGCGGCGGGGATCTCCCAGCCGAGCGGGCCGGCCTGGCCGCACACCTGGTAGTGCCGCGGGCGGTGCGCGGTCTGGAACTGCCCGCCCCAGATCTGGTAGAGCCCGATCGCGGTGACGAAGTACGCCTCCGGCGGGAAGATCTCGTTGATCTCCCGGTACACCCGCGGCGCCTTGATCGGCACGGTGTCGTAGTCGTCGGGCCTGGTCAGCGTCTGCTTGAGCACGCCGACCCGCTCGACCCACGCCGAGTAGTCCTTGGTCGCCCCGCGCTTGCGGGCGGCTTCCAGCAGGGCGTCCAGGAACAGCCGGGTGTCGGAGACGATGCCCAGGTCGGGGCCGAAGACCCTGCCGATCTGGGTCGGCTCGATGTCGACGTGGATGAACTTGCGCTCACCGCGGTAGACGTCCAGCGCGCCGGTGTGCCGGTCGCCGAAGCGGGCGCCCAACGCCAGCACCAGGTCGGACTCCAGGAACGACTGGTTGCCGTAGCGCTGGCTGGTCTGGATGCCGGTCATGCCGGCGAACAGCTCGTGGTCCTCCGGGAAGGAACCCTTGCCCATCAACGTGATCTGCACCGGGACCCCCAGCAGTTCCGCCAGCTCCCGCACCTGCTCGTAGGCCTCGCCGAGGATCACGCCGCCACCGGCCAGGATCAGCGGCCGCTCGGCCTCCAGCAGCATGTCCAGCGCGCGCTCCACCCGCGGCTGGTGCGGCTCGACGCGCGGGATCGGCAGCGGGGCGTCCAGCTCGGGATCCCACTCGATCTCCTGCTTCTGCACGTCCAGCGGCAGGTCGATCAGCACCGGGCCGGGGCGGCCGGAGCGCGCGGTGCGGAACGCCTCGCGGAAGATCCACGGCGCCTGCGCGGCCTCCTTGACCTGCACCGCCCACTTCGTGACCGGCTTGGCGATGTCGACGATGTCGACCGCTTGGAACGCCTCCTGGTGCAGCTTGGTGGACACCGCCTGGCCGGTAATGCACAGGATCGGGATGGAGTCGGCCTGCGCGGTGTAGAGGCCGGTGATCATGTTCGTTCCCGCCGGACCCGAGGTGCCGATGGCCACTCCGACGTTGCCGTTGGTACGGGCCCAACCGTCGGCCATGTGGGTCGCGCCCTCTTCGTGGCGCACGATCAGGTGCTTGATGCCGCTGTCCTCCATCGCCGCGTACAGCGGGAGGATGGCCGCACCGGGGCAACCGAAGGTGATGTCGACACCCTCGGACTTGAGCACGTCGACGACGGCCTGCATGACAGGAACTTTGGGCATGGTGTAAGACTTCCTCTCGGGTGCGGCGCCTTCAGGCGTGCACCTGGTTGGGAACGGGTCGGCGGTTCTGGTTGCTTGGCGGCGCTGGACCGCTGACCCGTGACCGTCTTGCTGCTTCGAGGTCGCCCGGTCGGGCGAGTTTTGGCGCGATCTTCCGCAATCTCAATGGAAATCAGAGGTCCGATTTCCATTGAAATTGCACACCCCACGGGGTGGGGTGGCGGTGTCGCGCGGGGCCGTGGCCGCAGGAGACGAGGAACTCCCCGCGCGACATCGCGGTCTCAGTCGCGACCGTTGAGCCGCGTGATCTGCTTGAGCAGCCCGGAGTGGTCGAGCTTCCCGTCGCCCTGCGCGACCGCGGCGGCGACGAGCTGGCTGACCAGCGAACCGAGCGGAATCGACAGGCCCGCGTCGCGCGCGGCGGCCTGCACGATGCCCATGTCCTTGTGGTGCAGTTCGAGCCGGAAGCCCGGCGCGAACTCGCGGTTGCGCATCTTCGCGCCCTTGGCGTCGAGCACGGTGCTGCCGGCGAGTCCGCCGCCGAGCACCTTCAGGCCCGCCTCAGTGTCGACGCCGTGCGCCTCCAGGAACACCAGGGCCTCGGCTACCAGCCCGATGTTGCCCGCGACGATCAGCTGGTTGGCCGCCTTGACGGTCTGCCCGGCCCCGGCGGGTCCAACGTGGACGATCGTGGTGCCGACGGCGCCCAGCACCGCTTCGGCTGCCGCGAAGGCGTCGGCCTCGCCGCCGACCATGATCGACAGCGTGCCGTCGATCGCCTTCGGCTCACCGCCGCTGACCGGCGCGTCGATCGCCCGCACGCCCTTCTCGGCGGCAGCCTCGGCGACGCGGCGTGAGACGTCGGGGCGGATCGTGCTGCAGTCGATGAGCAGCGCGCCCTGCTTGGCGTTGGCCAGCACCCCGTCCTCGCCCAGCACGACGTTCTCGACGTCCGGCGAGTCCGGCAGCATGGTGAAGATGATCTCGGCGTCGCGGACGGCCTCGGCCACGCTGCCCGCCGCCTTGCCGCCGTCGGCGACCAGCTGGTCGACCTTGGCCTGGCTGCGGTTGTAGCCGGTGACCTCGTGGCCGACCTTGACCAGGTTGGCCGCCATCGGGCCGCCCATGATGCCCAGCCCGATGAATCCGACCTTGCTCATGGTTGTGGTACCTCCGTGGTTGGTGCCGTTCGTGAGTTCCCCTCCCGGTAAGAACCGGAAAAGCCACTCACGAGCGGGTCAGCGCTTGATCCAGCCGAAGCTGTCGGCGCTGGCCCCGCCCGGCTTGTACTCCAGTCCGATGTGGCCGGTGTAGCCCGCCGAGTCGAGCTTGTCGAAGTAGTGCTCGAAGTCGATCTCGCCGGTGCCCGGCTCGTTGCGGCCCGGCGCGTCGGCGATCTGCACGTGCCCGATGCTCCGGGCGTGCCGGTCGATCACCGCGTCCGGGTCGTCGCCGTTGACCGTCAGGTGGTACAGGTCGAACAGCAACCGCAGGTTGTCCACGCCGCCCTGGTGGTGCCCACGGTCGATCACCGCGAGCGCGTCGGCGGCGGTCTTCAGCGGGTACGCGGGCGTACCGCTGACCGGCTCGATGAGCACCGTGCCGCCGATCCGGGCAGTGCCCTTCGCGGCGCGGACCAGGCTCTCGGCGGCCACGTCGTCCTGCGCCTGCGCGTCGACACCGTCGATCCGGTTGCCGTACAGCGCGTTGAACGCACGGCAGCCCAGCCGCTCGCCGATGCCCACGGCGACGTCGACGTTGTCGGCGAACTCGCCGGTCCGGTCCGGGTTCGACAGCACGCCGCGCTCCCCCGCGGGCATGTCACCGGCGAAGAAGTTCAGGCCCACCAGCGAAACCCCGGCATCGGAGATCGCCTGCACGAACCGGTCCACCTCGCGGTCGGTGGGCACCGCGACCGCGAACGGCCACCAGAACTCCACCTTGTCGAATCCGGCGGCCTTCGCCGCGGCGGGACGGTCCAGCACGTCCAGTTCGGTGAACAGGATCGAGAGGTTGACGTCGTAGCGGTTCGGATTCATCGGCACCCCCCTCGGGAGAAATTTCGTTATGTGGAAATCTTATTTCATACAACGATAGTTTAGCGAGAAGGTCGCCGTCGGTCAACGCCCCGCCACCGGTTACCCACCGGTCACCGGTGGCGGGCCCGACCAGCGCAGAAGCACCCGCGCCCGGTCCTCCGGCGGCGAGCCCACCTCGGCCGATACGGTTCAACCGGGAGGTCACGCCAATGATCTTGCGAGCCGAGTTCACCACCGAGCCCTTCGAGGGAGAAGGCGAGCCGCCGGCGCACGCCGTGGCCGCCCGCGACTGCCTCCGCGCCGCCGGGCTGGAGCCCGAATTCGGCCCGCTGGGCACCTCGATCAGCGGCGAGCGCGAGGCGCTGCTGCCCGCGCTGGCCGCCGTGCTGGAGACCGTGCTGGACACCGGAGCGAACCGGATCACCCTGCAGGTGACCGTCGGCGATGCCGACGAGGACCAGGTTTAGGCTGGTCAACGTGCATCCGCTCGCCAACGCGATCGCCCCGCTGCTGGAGCACGTCGGCGGTACCGCCGTGCCTGCCGACGAGCGCGAGCCCGGCGACATCGTCCTGTACTGGGAAGGCGCCCCGGCGGTCGCCGTCCGACTGCCCGGCGAAGAGCTGACCAGCGCCCTCGACCGGATCATCCGGGCCGTCGAGGGCGAACTCGGCGGACGCCTGCCGGACCTGCCGCGCGCGGACAAGCAGCGCGCCGTCCGGCTGCTCGAAGAGCGCGGCGCGTTCTCGATGCGCAAGTCCGTCGAGACGGTGGCCAAGGCGCTCGGCGTCAGCCGCTTCACTGTCTACAACTACCTCAACCGCGAGCAGGCCGACCGTAGCTGACCCCGGCGGACGGGTTCGACCCCGCCCGGCCGGGCGGTCGGCCTCGCCGGGAACCGCAGCCCTGGCCAAGCCGCCGGTTTCGCCGGAAACTGACCGGACGAACAGGACAACGCCGAGCGGCCGAATTCGGCAGGACCAACCCCGCGGCGAGTGCGTCCAGCACCCGGCACGCGGCGGTCCGACACCCGGCGAGCTGCCGGAGTTGCGCCAACCACACCAGGCTTCACCAGGATTTTTCAACAAAGTGTTGACACTTGGCGGACTGCGGTCGTAGCTTTTGCCGCACCGGAGCTCGTGACCGGCAACCGCAGCACAGCCCAGGCATGCTCGGACTCTCGTCCGCCGCCTCCGCCAATCCCGGAAACCTCTTCGGGGACGCACATCCTGTGAGAGTTTGCGATGCCAACAACCACCGAAACGGACCGGCTGAACGGCCTCCCCCGAGCGGAACTCGTTCAGCAGCTGCTCGCCTGCCTGGACATCCCCCGCTGGGCCGCCGACATCGCCGACCGGCGCCCGTTCGCCGACGTCACCGCCGTCTACCAGGCCTCCGACGCCGCCGCACCGGAGCTGACCCCCGAGGAGATCAACGGCGCGCTCGCGGCACACCCCCGAATCGGCGAGCGCGCCACCGGCGAGGGCACCTCGGCCAAGTTCTCGCGCAACGAGCAGTCCGGGGTCGGCGGCGGCGACGCCGAGCTGGCCCGCGCGCTGCGCGAGGGCAACGAGGCCTACGAACAGCGGTTCGGGCACGTGTACCTGGTCTGCGCCAGCGGCCGCAGCGGTGCGGAGCTGCTGGCGATCCTGCACTCCCGACTGGACAACGAGCCGGAAGCAGAGCTGCGGATCGTCGCCGACGAACTCCGCAAGATCGCACGTCTGAGATTGGCAAAGGTGATCGAAGGATGAGTGCCGTCACCACCCACGTGCTGGACGCCGCGCAGGGCGCCCCCGCCGCCGGGGTCGCGATCCGGCTGGAGGCCGCCAAAGGTCCCGAAGACCCGCTTGCGGGGTCGAGCATCGACACTGCCTGGAGCTCGATCGCCTCCGGCCGCACCGATGACGACGGCCGGATCAAAGATCTGGGCCCGGACCGGCTGGACGCCGGAGACTACCGGCTCACCTTCGAGACCGGCGAGTACTTCGAGCGCCAAGGCGTCGCGACCTTCTACCCGCAGGTGCAGATCACCTTCCGGATCGCCGACCCCGAGCAGCACTACCACGTTCCGCTGCTGCTGAGCCCGTTCGCCTTTTCCACTTACCGAGGGAGCTGATCACCGCATGGGCATCGTCATGGGCCCCAACCAGTACGGCAAGGCCGAGGTCCGCATCGTTTCGGTGAACCGGGACAACGCGCGGCACACCATCAAGGACCTCAACGTCAGCTCCTCGCTGCGCGGCGACCTCGATGCCGCCCACCTCACCGGCGACAACGGCAACGTGCTGCCGACCGACACGCAGAAGAACACGGTCTACGCCTTCGCGAAGGAAGCGCCGATCGGCGAGATCGAGGACTTCGCGCTGCGGCTTGGCCGGCACTTCGTCGGCACCGCGGACGGCATCACCGGCGCGCGCATCCTCATTGACGAGCACAGCTGGGAGCGGATCCCGGTCGGCGGCACCGGCCACGACCACTCCTTCGCCCGCGCAGGCGACGAGAAGCGCACCACCGCGGTCACCATCGACGGCGACCGGGCGCACATCGTGTCCGGGCTGAAGGACCTGATGGTGCTGAAGTCCACCGGTTCGGAATTCTGGGGCTATCCCAAGGACAAGTACACGACGCTGGCCGAGACCAACGACCGGATCCTGGCCACCGCGGTCACCGCCCGCTGGCGCTACCTGCACACCGACGTGGACTGGGGCAAGAGCTTCGGGTCGATCCGCTCGACGATGCTGGAGGCCTTCGCCACCACGCACAGCCTGGCGCTGCAGCAGAGCCTGTACGAGATGGGCAAGTCCGTGCTGGAGAAGCACCCGGAGGTGGGTGAGGTGCGGCTGTCGCTGCCGAACAAGCACCACTTCCTGGTCGACCTCGAGTACTGCGGGCTGGAGAACGACAACGAGGTGTTCTTCGCCGCGGACCGGCCGTACGGCCTGATCGAGGGCGTCGTCACCCGCGACGACGTCGAGGAAGCACCGCAGGCCTGGTACAGCCTGCCGCAGTTCTGATCTTTCACAGCAGTTTTCGGCCGCCGGGCCTCCCCGACGCACGAGGAGAGCCGGAAATCGAGGATCATCGCTGATCCTGCAGTTGGGGCCGCCGGGGATTCCTGGTGGCCCCTTCTGCTACGCGAACTTAGCTCTGCAGCCAGCACACCAAGATCATCGCAACCTGATCAACAACTAACAAAGCCCTACCGGGAGCCTGTTGCAGAATTACGCCCACCACGGACCGCGATCGATCGACCACGGCCGAGATGGCCACTGGTGGACGAACGGCGGCGATTGAGACTGATCTAGTACTTCGGTTCAGCCGTTTTCGCCGACAACGCAACAGGCTCTATGCCGGCAAAAGGTGCCCTTCGCTCATCACCCGGCCGGTCTCGGACCGATCGTGGTCCGCAATTTCAATGGAAATCGGAGGTCCAATTTCCATTGAAATTGCGGAAGAACCCAGGTGAAGCTGACCGAAAGTACCTTTCGGGCGGGAAAAATCACCTCGTCGTGGGTCGGCGGATAGGCGGGCGTACTACTGTCGTGGGGCGTGCTACTGCCATGGGACGTGTGCCGAGAACACCCGGATCTCGTCCGCGTGGTCGACGCCGTTGAGGCGTTGGGCCCGGTCCGTCTCGACCTGGGATTGCAGGTCGGCGAAAGACATCGGCGCGGGCATCCGCTACGCGGCCGACCACAGCGCGAACGTCGTGAACCTCAGCCTCGGCGCGCAGCTGCTGACGCTGCTCAGGCTGACGCTGCTCAGGCTGGCAAAGGAGACGAAGGAGGCCATCGCCTACTCCCGCGAGCGAGGTGTGGTCGTGGTCACCTCGGCGGGCAACGAAACCGCGCCGCCGTGCGCCACCTCACCTGGGAATCGGGTGCGTTGTGCGTCTCCGCGACGGACGGCGACGAGCTCCACTCCACGTACTCCAACCTCGCCCTGAAGCTGGACACCAAGGCCGTGTCGGCACCAGGCGGTTCGTCCTCGAAGGGCTGCGACGACGACGTGTGGTCGACGGTGCCGCGCGGCGCAGGTTCGGCGAAGTGCGGGCAGGCCGACTACGACGCCTTCGCCGGAACTTCGATGGCCGCCCCGCAGGTCGCAGGGGTCGCGACGCTGCTCGGCGGGCAGGGCCGCGACGCCGACGGCATCGAGAAGGCGCTGATCTCCGGCGGCACGTCGCTGGTGGGGCTTCGCGGGGTCTTCAAGCCGGTCTACGGCTTCGGCGTCGTCGACGCCGCCGCAGCTGTCGAGCAACCGCTGTGACCAGGCCGTCATCGGTAGTGGTCCGACCAACGACCACTATCGCTGACGAGTCCGCTGCTGGGGCCGAATTCGCGAATGGCGCAAAATTCTCGACCGCGCGCCCGAATCCAGGAACAATGATCAATGCACGCGCCGCCGCGCGGGCACCGACCGATCCGGGAGCTCGGGCCGATGGACCTTTCGAAGCTTTTCAAGATGGTGTCCCCTGCGAAGCACCATTCGCACGGGCACTCCAGCAGCGGCGGAAACCGCCGCCGGCATTCCAGCAGCAGCGGGCACGGCCACCGCCGGCACCGCTCGCGCAGCAGCAGCCACGGCCACTACCGCCGTCGCAGTCACAGCTGACGCCGCACAATCGGCTTCCTTCGGTGCTGATCGATTCGTTGAGCTCCTACTACTACGGCGAACCGGACCAGGGCTGGGGACCGTCCGAAGCGCCGCTCGCGCCGGGCGAAGCACTCGCGCCCGGTTACCGGGTCGTGGGCCACTTGCGCCGCGGCAGCCGGCTCGATGTCTACGACGTTTGGAGCGAGGAGCGTTCCTGCCGCTGCATCGCCAAGACCGTCCGGCCGGAGCGCGCCGCGGACGAGCGCGCCGTGAGTTGGTTGCGCAACGAAGGCGTGCTGCTGACCCAGTTCGCGCATCCGCACCTGGTTCGCGGCTACGAGATCGTGCAGGCGGAGCGGCCGCTGCGTCCGGTGGTGATCACCGAGACGCTCCCCGGCCACACGCTGGGTTTCCTGATCGAGGAATTCGGTCGGCTGCGGCCGATCGACACCGCGGTGCTGGGCATCCAGCTGTGCTCGGTGCTCGGTTACCTGCACCGCCGCGGCTGGGTACACCTCGACGTGAAACCGTCCAATGTGGTCGAGGTCGGCGGGCGTGCGGTGCTGCTCGATCTGAGCCTGGCCTGCCGGATCGGCGAGCGCAGCTCGGCCGGGACGTTCGACTACCTCTCCCCGGAGCAGGCCGGTGGCGGCGAGATGACCCCGGCGGCCGACACCTGGGGCTTGGGCACCACGCTGTACGAGGCCCTTTCCGGCACCACGCCGTGGGCGGAGGTGTCGCACCGGCAGCGCAGCAGCAACGGCACCCGCTACTACCCGCAGCGGGACACCACCGCCGCGCCGCTGCGCACCCACCGCCGCCTGCCCGCGGCGCTGTCCCGAACGGTCGACTCGTGCCTCAGCCCGGACCCGAAGTCCCGCCCGGCGGTCGCCGAGGTCGCGGACCAGCTGATCGCCTGGTCCGGCATGAATCCGGAAACCATCGACGCCTGACCTACCGGATCTCCTTGCGCGGCAAGGCGAAGGCAGACCCCCGGGCACCATCCCCGCCGCCGGTTACCTCGTCGCCGTTCCCGAGGACGCCAGGCCCCAGGAGCGTGGTGCGGGTACCGAACCGGGTGGCGGCGCGTTCGCCGAGCTGCATTCCGTCCGTGATTACCAGTGCCGGCAACTGGAAACCGAGACCAGTCTGCAGCGCGCTGAAGGCGTGCACCCGCTGGAAGAGGATCGTCAGGAAGTACGGCAGCGCACCGAACGTGCCCATCTAGACGAACGTGGCGGTGACACTGACGACGAGGCTCCGGTTGCGCACCGGCGAGTGTTGCGGGACAGCGGCGTGATCTGGCAGCAACCGTCCGGCCGGGAATCTGGCGCCGAGAAGACCTCGACGCCAGATTCCCGGCCTGCTCGCCACGATCCTGTCAGCGGCCGACCGCGAAGACGGCCGCTGGCAGCTTGATCAACCGTCGATCTGGCTGAGCTTCCGGCACAGGGCCGAGATCGCGTCCCGGTTGCGCCGGTTTCGGACGCTGGCCGGCCGCGGGGCGCGCCGGGCCTTGCTGTTGAAGTACACGCCGTGCGCTGCAGCCTGGGTCGGAGGCGAGGCGAATGCTGGAAGCCGCCGCCCCTGCCGACCGCCTGCCCGCCGAAGAGAACCGGCATCAAAAGCCTCAGCAACGGCACTAGCCGCCGGCGGATACGCGCCTATCGTGAGGTTCTTGTTCATGGCCGTGTAGGCGTGTCCAGGATACGCGACGTTGACCGTGATCCCGGGCTCCCGCAGGTGCTCGGCGAAGGCGTAGCTCACGACGCCGCCGATGTCCTGCGCGAACGCTCCGGTGGCCGGCTCGACGCGTTCACCGCCGACTTGCTGACCAACTCGGCGACGGCAGCCCTCGACACCGCGCGTCCCAGGAGTGGCTTCGAGGTGACGACGCGGACCGCATGAGGTCGATCGACCGAGCCTTCGAGCAGCTAGAACCGGCATTCGCAGGAGTCCCGCAGGAGTGACCTCGGCGGGATCAGCGCTTGCGGCGGAAGGCGATCGCGATGGCGACCAGGGCAGTGGCGAGCGCCAGCTGACCACCCCAAACGATCTTGTTCACGTTGACGGCCGCGTGCCAGGCGACCTTGCCGTCGGCGGAGATCGAAAACGCGCCGACCGGGCAGGCTTCCATGCCGATGCCGAAGCCACCGTCGTCGTGGGGCCGGTGGCGCCCGCCGCCGGATCGAACCCTGGCCACCGGCAGCAAAGTGGTGTCGCCCTGCTGCACAGGTTCCCCGAAGACCTGGCGCTTGCCCAGCCGCTCGGCCAACGTCTCCAGGATTTCGCCTCGGACGCCCTGCTCTTCCATGACCTTCTCCTCACGATGCCGTGGTACTGACCCGACGCTAGCCGGTACGCCGACACCGCGCCGCACAGTTTTCCCATTACCTGCGGGGTAATCGACGCGACTCGGAAAGGCAGCCAGACTCGTAGCAGTTCCGACCCGAGAGGAAAACACCATGACCTTCAGGAAAACCGTCGACAACTTCCTGCAGGCCCTGGTCGGCGGCGACCCGGACGCCATCGCCGCGCTGTTCGCGGAGGCAGTCGACTGGAAGATCGCCGGATCGCCTGCGGTGCCGTGGATCCGGCACTGCACGACCCGCGCGGACGTCGCCGAGTTCTTCCGCACGATGCTGGGCGGTTTCGTCCCGGAGGGGCGCGCGGCGAACATCGGCCACATCCTCGTCGAGGGGCCGCACGCAGTGATCCTCGGCGAGATCTCGCAGGTCATCAAGGCCAACGGCCGCGCCTTCACCACCCCGTTCGCCCTGCACCTGACGGGCGAGAACGGCCTGATCACCCGCTACCACATCTACGAGGACAGCCTCACCGTCGCCGAAGCCGCCGCTTGAAAGCCTGCTTCCAGGCTCGTCTTGCGTCGCGGCGCAGGTAGCGGAACCCCGGACTCCGGGATCCAGACTCGTGTAAATCCAATGCGCCACGCCGGGGCTGACCTCGCCAGACGACATCTGAGAACTCGCGGCGGCAGCGCGGGCAAGCGCCTCCGGTGCTTCGAGAACGAAGGACAAACCGCTTCCAAGCAGCCGCTGCTCCTGACGGATCAGAAGCGGATGACCTGGCGCATGGCTCGGCCTGAGGCGAGCTCGTCCATCGCGTGGTTGATGTCGTCCAGGTCGATGGTGCCCGAGACCAGCTGGTCGACCGGCAGCTTGCCCGCCCGCCAGAGGTCCGCGTACTCCGGTATGTCCCGCGAGGGCAGGCCGGAGCCCAGGAACGAGCCGATGATCGTGCGCGTTTCGCTGACCAGCAGCAACGGCGAGATACTGCTGCGCGCCTCCGGCGAGGCCAGGCCGACCGAGACCGTCCGGCCGGCGGGCGCGGTCACCGAAACCGCCGTCTCGAACGCCTTCGCGTTGCCGCTCGCCTCCACCACCATGGGCGTCCGGTGCCCGGACTCGACGGCCTCCTCCGGTGTCAACGCCTTCGTCGCGCCGAGTTCGAGACCGCGAGAGCGCTTGCCCGCCAACGGATCCACAACGGTCACGCTCCCGGCGCCGCAGGCCAGCGCCACGAGCACCGCGGCCATGCCGACCCCGCCGACGCCCACCACCGTGACGTCCTCGCCGGGCTCGATCCGGGCGGCGTTCTTCACCGCGCCGCCACCGGTGAGCACCGCGCACCCGAGCAACGCGCCGATCTCCGGCGGCACGTCGTCGGCGATCGGCACCACGGAGTGGCGGTCGACCACGGCGTGCGTGGCGAATCCGGAAACGCCGCAGTGGTGGTGCACCTCACGGCCGTCCCAGTTCAGGCGGCGAGCCCCGGAGAGCAGCGTGCCCGCGCCGTTGGCCGCCCAACCCGGCGAGCACAGCGCCTTCCCGCCCGCGCGGCACGCGTCGCATTCCTCGCACCGGGGCACGAAGTACATGACGACCCGCTGACCAGCAGCGATATCGTTGACCCCAGCGCCGACCGCGGTGACCCGGCCGCAGGCTTCGTGCCCGAGCAGCATCGGCACCGGGCGCACCCGGGTTCCGTCCACAACGGACAGATCGGAGTGGCAGACCCCGGCGGCCTCCAGCTGCACGAGCAGTTCGCCGGGCCCGGGCTCGTCGAGGTCGAGTTCGGTGACGGCAAGCGGCCGGGACTGCTCCCAAGGTCCTGGCCAGCCGCATTCCTGCAGCACCGCACCCCTGATCTTCATCACCACGCTCCTTAGCGCCAGCGGACATGCACATCCGCTCACACCGAACGCCGGCTTTCAAGCCCCTGCGCCGGGCGGCGACGACAGCCGGGTCCCGCAATTTCCATTGGGCTTTTTTCATCCTGATCTTGGCTGGTCAGAGGGTGTGGTCGTGGGTGGCGTGGTGTGGGCGGGCTGGCCAGGGCCATGATCATTTATCAAGATCATCTGACGGTGGCCGTGGTCGCGGAGAAGATGTGACGATGATCATGGCCGGTTGGCTGCAACGAGAGTGCCCCCGGCGGGGTTGGGGAGTGTGTGAAAACCCAATCCAGCCCCGCCGAGGGCACCGAACCCATTGTGTACCAAGCCCAACTTCCCGTGTCGAGGGCCACGATCGACTACCTCGCCTCGCTGATCACCACGCACTGCAGGAAAATCCGCTCTCGCTGGCGCAAGGTGACCCCTGGTACGCAGGCGATCATCGTGCTCGCGGTGCTGCGTCACGACCAGCGGCTGCTGGACATGGCCGGCGGCAACAGGGTGTCGGCCTCGACGATCCGCCGCTGGGTGCTGGAGGTCATCGACCTGCTGGCCGCCCGTGCCCCGCGCCTGGACCGCGTCCTGAGCAAAGTGGCCCGCGGCGGGGGTGAGGTCGTGCTGCTGGATGGCACCCTGGTGCGCACCCAGCGCCGCACCGGCAAGAACAACCGGCGCAACTACAGCGGCAAACACAAAGCCCACGGCCTGCTGTTTCTCGCCCTCACCGACCACAAAGGCAACCTGTTGTGGTTCTCTGCGGCCAAACCAGGGCGGGCCTCGGAAGTCACCACCGCCCGCCACAACAACATCACCACCGCACTCCGGGACGCCGAACTCGGCGCGATGTGCGACCTCGGATTCACCGGACTGGAAGACGACCCCGACGAACCCGTGATCATCATCGGCCGCCGCGCCGCCCGCGCCCACCCGCTCACCGACGCCCAGAAACAAGCCAACCAACTCGTTGCCCGCGAACGCGCCACCTGCGAACACGGCTTCGCCGACCTCAAAAACTGGCGCATCCTCACCCGCCTACGCATGCACGCAGCCAACGCCACCCGCCTACTACGGGCCCTGCTGGTGCTGACCAACCTCGAAATCACCCGCTGACAAACGATCATCAAAAATGATCATCGCCCCTGACCAGCCCACACACACCCCACCCCACCCCGTCAACCCCCCACCACCAGCACAAACAGGATGAAAAAACCCCATTGAAATCGAAGGAGTTGTCCACAGCCTCCGGCGTGTCGGGAGCCGACACGCTGGAGGACCGCAGTTTCAATGGAAACTGCGGAGAGGAGGTGACCGGCGAACGGCGTCCTCCACCCAGCACCTGATCGGAATCAGAGACGACCGAGCTTGCGGATCTCCGGTTCCGCCAGGCCCGTCATCTCCTTGACCTCGTCCGCGTCGGTGGCGCCGTTGTCCAGCGCCCGCACGAAGGACGCCGCCAGCGCTCGCGCCGTCGCCGGCTCGTCCAGCACCGCGCTACCGCTGGCCGACACGTACGCCGACAGCCGCGCCGCCTCGGCGGGAGCCGAGTCGCGGAAGGCCGAGAAAACCGCCGCGTAGCGGGTCACCAACTGCGCCGGGTGCAGATCCCAGCCCTGGTAGAAGCCGTGCTCCAGCGACCGGCGGGTGAGCCCGTAGTGGGTGCGCCAGCCGTGGTGCACCTGGTCGCCGACCGGCAGCACGTTGGTCGAGCCGTCGGACAGGAACACCCCGGTGCCTGCCGCCGACACCTGCATCGCGTGCCGCGCGAAGTCGCAGGCGCGGTGCGCGAGGTGCTGGTGCGCGGCAGTCAGCCCGCAGCTCGCGGTGTAGTCGTAGGTGCCGAAGTGCAGCCCGGTGACCCGGCCGCCGCCCGCGCGCAGGAACAGCGGCAGCGCGAAGCGCCCGTGGGAGTCCACGATGGACTGGGTGGTCTCCACCTGGATCTCGAAGCGCAGCGACTTCTCCGGCATGCCCAGCTGCTGCTCGAAGAGCTCCAGCAGCTCGACGAACACCTCCACCTGCGCGGCGTCGACGACCTTCGGGAAGGTGAGCACGAACCCGGCGGGCAGGCTGCCCCACTGCTGCAACAGCCCGGTGAGAAAGACGTCCAGCGTGCGCACCGAGCGAGCGCGCAGCTCGGGGGTGTCGAAGGACTTCACTCGCAGACCGAAGTTCGCCGGCTCGACGCCGTCGCGCAGCCACTCGGCGACCACCCCGGCGGTGCGCTCGGCGTCGGCGTCCTCGACGTCGTCGCCGGGCCGCCCGTAGCCGTCCTCGAAGTCGATGCGCAGGTCCTCCACCGGGGAGTTCTGCAGCTTTGCCCGCACCCACGGGTGCACAGCCCGGGCGATCTGGTCGCGCAGGCCGAGGATCTCGACGAAGTCCTCGGGTCGGGGCGCGTCCCGGTCGAACGCGGCCAGCGCCTCCCGGCCCCACTGCCGCACCGTCTCGGCGTCGACCTTGTTCGCCGGCACGTAGCAGGTGTGCACCGGCTGCCGGGCCGCGCTCGCCCCCGGGTAGGTGCGGGCGATGTGCTCGTCCACGGCGGACAGCCGGGCGAGCCGCTTCGCGATCTCGGCGGATTCCAGCGAAGTTCTGGCCACTTGCGCTCCCTTCGGTCCGACAGCCGGGAGGCGTCCCCGGCTGCCCAGCTCGGCTGCAGCGATGGGCCGCACGTCCACGGCAGTGCGATTTCAATGGAAATTGCGGGTCTGATTTCCATTGAAATCGCGGAGGACGCACGGCTCCGGGCTCACCGCAGCCTCATCACTCAGTCGATCTGCTCGTAGGCGGGCAGCGTCAGGAAGTCGACGAACTCGTCGGCCACCGCCACCTGCTCGAACAGCTCGATCGCCCGGCCTAGGTTGTCGACCGGGAAGCCGTCTTCGGCCCGCAGCTGCTTCTCGGTGTCGGCCAGCACCTCGCGGACCAGGTCCGCGGTGACCTGCTCGCCACCGGCCAGCACCACGCTGTTGTACAGCCACTGCCAGATCTGCGAACGCGAGATCTCGGCGGTCGCGGCGTCCTCCATGAGGTTGTGGATCGCCGCCGCGCCGTTGCCGCCCAGCCACGACACGATGTAGCGGACGCCGACGTCGACCGCGGCGCGCAGGCCCTCGATGGTCTTCTCACCGGGGGTGTCGGCCACCGACAGCAGCTGGTCGGCGGTCACCGAGACCTCGTCGCGGGTGCGGTCGATCTGGTTGGGCTTGTCGCCCAGCACCGCGTTGAACTCCTCGAAGCAGATCGGCACCAGGCCGGGGTGGGCGACCCAGGAGCCGTCGAAGCCGTCGCCGGCCTCGCGCTTCTTGTCGTCGTGCACCTTGGCCATCGCGGCCTCGTTGGTGACCGGGTCCTTGGTCGGAATGAACGCGGCCATGCCGCCGATCGCGAACGCACCGCGCTTGTGGCAGGTGCGCACCAGCAGTTCGGTGTAGGCGCGCATGAACGGCGCGGTCATGGTGACCGAGTTGCGGTCCGGCAGGACGTACTTGTCGGAGTCGCGGAAGGTCTTGATCACGCTGAACAGGTAGTCCCAGCGCCCGGCGTTGAGGCCGGCGGAGTGGTCGCGCAGCTCGTAGAGGATCTCCTCCATCTCGAACGCGGCCGGGTAGGTCTCGATCAGCACTGTCGCGCGCACCGTGCCGTGCGGGACGCCGAGCTCCTGCTGGGCGTGGGTGAACACGTCGTTCCACAGCCGCGCCTCGAGGTGGCTCTCCATCTTGGGCAGGTAGAAGTACGGCCCGCTGCCGCGGCCGATCAGTTCCTTGGCGTTGTGGAAGAAGTGCAGGCCGAAGTCGACGAACGCGGCGACCACGGGCTTGCCGTCGACCAGGATGTGCTTCTCGTCGAAGTGCCAGCCGCGGGGGCGCACCAGCGGCACGGCGTGCTTGACGTCGTCGCGCAGCTTGTAGTGCTTGCCTTCGGGCGTGGTCAGCTCGATCTGCTTGCGCACCAGGTCGTAGAGGTTGACCTGGCCGGAGACGACGTTGCGCCAGTGCGGGGTGTTGGCGTCTTCGAGGTCGGCGAGCCAGATGCGGGCGCCGGAGTTCAGCGCGTTGATCGCCATCTTGCGGTCGGTCGGGCCGGTGATCTCGACGCGTCGGTCGGCGATGTCGGCGGGCGGCGCAGCCACCTGCCAGTCGCCTTCGCGGATGTGCCGGGTCTCTTCCAGGAAATCCAGCCGCCCCTTCGCGCTGGCCTCGGCGCGGCGCTCCTTGCGGCGGGCGAGCAACTCGTCGCGGCGGGCGCCGAAGGCGCGCTGCAGGCCGGCGACGAACGCGAGCGCTTCCGCGGTGAGGATCTCGTCCCCGCGCTCGACGGCACCGCCGAGCACCTGCACTCCTGCTGGCGTTTCGGACATGAGAAGTCCACCTCTTTCTGCTGCCGGGTTCCAGACGGTGGCTTGATGGCTCACCTTGCCGCGTGGCGGACTGTCGCGCACCCGACGGGCGCGCGGCGGCCGTTCCGCTAGCGGTACGCCCGTTATGTTTTCTGCATCGTGGATGTTAGTTTCCATATAGCGTTCGAAGCAACATGAGCTGGCGCACCCACCACCGACTAGACTGCTGCTCAGCCAGCCACAGTGGAAAGGGAGTTCTGCGATGACGACTGGCCCGCAGCGGGCAACTCAGGGCGGAGGGGTGCAGTCGGTCGAACGCACCTTCGAACTCCTGGAACTGATGGCTGATGCCGGCGGCGAAGTCGCCCTGTCCGAGCTCGCCGAGAAGTCCGGCTTGCCGCTACCGACGATCCACCGCATCATCCGCACCCTGGTGAGCAACGGCTACGCCCGGCAACAGCCCTCCCGCCGCTACGCGCTCGGCCCCCGGCTGATCCGGCTCGGCGAGACCGCCAGCCGCGCGCTCGGCTCCTGGGCCCGCCCGTACCTGGCCGAGCTCACCGAGGCCACCGGCGAGACCTCCAACATGGCGGTGCTCGACGGCGAGAAGATCGTCTACGTCGCGCAGGTCCCTTCGCAGCACTCCATGCGGATGTTCACCGAGGTTGGCCGCCGGGTCGACGCGCACGCCACGGCCGTCGGCAAGGCCGTCATGGCCACCATGCCGCCGGAGACGGTGACGCAGCTGCTCTCCCGCACGACGATGCAGCCGCAGACCGAGCGCACCATCACGACGGTCGAGGCAATGCAGGAGGAGCTCGGCCGCATCCGCCAGCAGGGCTACGCGCTGGACGACGGCGAGCAGGAGGTCGGAGTGCGCTGCTACGCGGTCGCCGTGCCGGGCGCGCCGGCGGGCGCGGCCATCTCCATCAGCGGGCCGGAGGGCCGGATGACCCGAATCTCGACCGACGAGGTCATCCCCCTGATGAAGCGCCTGGCCAACGACCTGTCGGCCGAACTCAGCGTCAGCAACACGGCCTGACCGGACTCACATCCAAGGCCGGCGCGTACGGCGCCCCCGTGCGTGTTGACGCAATTTCAATGGAAATCGAAGGTCTACGGTCCGATTTCCATTGGGCTTTTTTCATCCTGATCTTGGCTGGTCAGAGGGTGTGGTCGTGGGTGGCGTGGTGTGGGCGGGCTGGCCAGGGCCATGATCATTTATCAAGATCATCTGACGGTGGCCGTGGTCGCGGAGAAGATGTGACGATGATCATGGCCGGTTGGCTGCAACGAGAGTGCCCCCGGCGGGGTTGGGGAGTGTGTGAAAAACCAATCCAGCCCCGCCGAGGGCACCGAACCCATTGTGCACCAAGCCCAACTTCCCGTGTCGAGGGCCACGATCGACTACCTCGCCTCGCTGATCACCACGCACTGCAGGAAAATCCGCTCTCGCTGGCGCAAGGTGACCCCTGGTACGCAGGCGATCATCGTGCTCGCGGTGCTGCGTCACGACCAGCGGCTGCTGGACATCGCCGGCGGCAACAGGGTGTCGGCCTCGACGATCCGCCGCTGGGTGCTGGAGGTCATCGACCTGCTGGCCGCCCGTGCCCCGCGCCTGGACCGCGTCCTGAGCAAAGTGGCCCGCGGCGGGGGTGAGGTCGTGCTGCTGGATGGCACCCTGGTGCGCACCCAGCGCCGCACCGGCAAGAACAACCGGCGCAACTACAGCGGCAAACACAAAGCCCACGGCCTGCTGTTTCTCGCCCTCACCGACCACAAAGGCAACCTGTTGTGGTTCTCTGCGGCCAAACCAGGGCGGGCCTCGGAAGTCACCACCGCCCGCCACAACAACATCACCACCGCACTCCGGGACGCCGAACTCGGCGCGATGTGCGACCTCGGATTCACCGGACTGGAAGACGACCCCGACGAACCCGTGATCATCATCGGCCGCCGCGCCGCCCGCGCCCACCCGCTCACCGACGCCCAGAAACAAGCCAACCAACTCGTTGCCCGCGAACGCGCCACCTGCGAACACGGCTTCGCCGACCTCAAAAACTGGCGCATCCTCACCCGCCTACGCATGCACGCAGCCAACGCCACCCGCCTACTACGGGCCCTGCTGGTGCTGACCAACCTCGAAATCACCCGCTGACAAACGATCACCAAAAATGATCATCGCCCCTGACCAGCCCACACACACCCCACCCCACCCCGTCAACCCCCCACCACCAGAACAAACAGGATGAAAAAACCCCAATGGAAATCGCGTCACGCCGAGGTTCCCGCCGACGCACGACGCGCGAGGCAAGCCTGAAACAGGCCTTGTAGCACCGAAAAGCAATCACCGGGCTTGGTGGAGCTGCTTGCGGCGGCGGAGCCACCACACCGCCAGCACGATCAGCGCCGCGATGCTGAGCAGCGGCAGCCCCAGCAATCCCGCTGCCGCTTCCACCTGCTCGTACGCCGCACCCGACCAGGCACCGAGCAGCACCAACGTCGTCGCCCACGCTGCTGCGACCGGGACGTTGCAGATCGTGAACCGCAGGTGGGTCATGCTGGTTCGACCCGCGATCCGGGGCACCAGCGTCCGCACCACGGCGAAGCACTGCGACGCCGCCACCGTCGACTTCGCGCGTCCGTCCAATGCGGACTCCGCCCGCGCGAACCGCTGCTCGCCGAACCGCTTGACCAGTTGCCGCCGCAGCAAACCGTCCCGGCGACCGCGGTAGTAGCCGTGCTGGCAACCGGAAGCCGTCGCGCCGAATGCGCTGATCGCGGCCACCCACACCTCCACGACACCGTGCCCGGCCAACCACCCCAGCGCCAGCACGGTGGCCGAGCCCGGTAGGAAAACCCCGATCAGCAGGCCGGATTCGGCGAACAGCAGCGCCACGGCCACGGCGAGCGCGAGCGGGCCGGGTATCCCGGCCAATAAGTCCGTCACCGGGCGAGCAGTTCAGCGAGACGCGGAGACCAGGTTTCGCCGTGCGGCTCCAGGCTAATCTCGCGGACGTCGTCGTCCCGGCGGCGGATCCGCAGCAGCAGGTAGGAATCCGCGAGCCGCTCGGCGAGGCCCTCGCCCCACTCGACGACCACCGCGGCATCCGTCAGATCCGTGTCCAGGTCCAGGTCGTCGATCTCGTCCAACCCGGCCAGCCGGTAGGCGTCGACGTGCACCAGCGCCGGGCCGTCACCGGATTCCGGTCGGTGCACCCTCGCGATCACGAACGTCGGCGAGGTCACCGCGCCGGTGACCCCCATGCCCGCGGCGATCCCCCGCGCGAGCACGGTCTTGCCGGCACCGAGCGGCCCGTCGAGCAGCACCAGATCACCCGCGCGCAGCGCGGCCCCCAGCCGCCGGCCGAACTCCAGCGTGTCGGACTCCTCCGGCAACTCCACGATCTGCAGTGCAGGGCTCAACTTCCGGTCACCTCCCCATCCCCCGCGGCCCGGCGGATCAGCTCGATCAACTCCCCGGTCACCAGCTCCGGACGCTCCAGCATCACCGGGTGCCCGGCACCCTCGACCCGCACCAGCTTCGCGTCCGGCAGTTCCGCGGCGAGCACCTCGGCGTGCGGCGAGAACGGGGTGACCCGGTCGGCATCGCCGCTGAGCACCAGCGCCTCGCAGGTCCGCAGCGCGGCCAGCGCCGTCCTACGGTCGTGCAGGCTGATCGTCTCCAGGAAGTCGGTGACCACCTCGACGGTGGTGGCGCCGATCATCTCGGCCATCAGGTCCACGATCTTGGGCGATACGTCGCGATCCCCGAACGACAGGTTGCGCACCAGGCTCCAGGCCAGCTTGTCGCCGAGACGGCGGGTGCGTTCCACCAGGCCCGGCTGGAAGTCCGCGAGCAGCGCGAGCCCGCGCGGCACCGGGTTGGCGCGGTGCAGCCACGGCCGGGCGAGCCCGGACGCGCCGACTCCGCCGGCGGCGGTGCCGATCAGCGCGACCGCGCGGACCCGGTCGCGGAACAGCTCGGGGCGCTGCTCGGCGAGCGCCATGATCGACATCCCGCCCATCGAATGCCCCACGAGCACGATCGGGCCCCGGCGCGCCGCGGAGCGCAGCACCGCGTCGAGGTCCCTGCCGAGCTGGTCGATGGTGCTGTTCTCCTTGCCGGAGTGGCCGGATCGGCCGTGGCTGCGCTGGTCGAAGAGCACCAGCCGAACCCGCGGCCCGGTGAGCTCCGGCAGGTCCCGGCGCTGGAAGTGCCAGCAGCGGGAGTCGAGCGCGAAGCCGTGCACGAGCGCCACGGTCAGCTCGGCTTCGCCGCCATCGGCGGGCTCGATCTCCTGCACCGACAGCGGAACCCCGTCATCAGCGGCCACAGTGGACTGCCGGTCCGGGCGGAGCCTGCCGAGCGGCTCGTCGGCGTAGGGGTCCTCGACCTTGCGCTGCGCGGCGACCCGCGAGCTGCGCGCGGCAACGCCGACGGCGGCGCCGGTGATAGCGGCACCGAGCGCCCCGCTCGTCCAGGCCAACGCCTGCCACACCGGCTTCACGGCGACTCCACGGTGGCCGAACGTCCTGCTCCGCTTTCCAGAATAGGCATGCCGCTCACGGCTTTCCGGCGCTTCGCGGTCGGCTCGCGCGTGCCGCGGACAACGCTCATGACGCCTCCGTGTCGACGACGGTGCGCGTGACTCGCGGCCGGTACATGCCGGTGACGATCTCGTAGTGGATCGTGCCGATCTCGTCGGCCCACTCCGCGGCCGTCGGCTCGCCCCGGTCGCCCGGCCCGAACAGCAGCACCTCGTCGCCTTCCCGGACCTCGTCGTCACCGCAGTCCACGACCAGCTGGTCCATGCACACCCGGCCGACCACCGGGCGCCGCTTCCCGGCCAGCCACACGGAAATCCGGCCCGACAGAGTGCGCGGCACGCCGTCGGCGTAGCCGACCGGCACCAACGCGAGGTTCGTCGGCCGCTCGGCCGTCCAGCTCTGCCCGTAGGACACGGCTTCGCCCGCCGCGATGCGCTTGGTCAGCGCCACCGAGGAGCGGAACGTCATAGCCGGGCGCAGGTCGTGATCGCCGTGCTGCGGGACGGGATCCAGGCCGTAGACGGCGATGCCCGGCCGGACCAGCTCGAAGTGCAGGTCGGGGCGGGTCAGCACGGCCGCCGAGTTCGCCAGGTGCCGGATCGGGTTGAGCCCGGCCTCCCGCGCCTGCTCGTAGGCCCGCTGGAAGCGTTCGGCCTGCCGGTCGATGGAGGGGTGGTCGAGCTCGTCGGCGCACGCCAGATGCGACCACACCGCCATGACCTCGACGTGCCCGTCGGCCTCGGCCTTCGCCGCGGCTTCCACCAGCGCGGGCCAGAGCTCGGCCGGGCAGCCGTTGCGGCACAGCCCGGTGTCGATCTTGAGGTGCACGCGCGCGACCCGGCCCTGCTGCTCGGCCGCGGCGGCGATCCGGCCCAGGCTGGTCTGCGAGGAGGCGGAGAGCTCGATGTCCGCGGCGACCGCCGGGGCGAAGTCGTCGTCCTCGACGTAGAGCCAGCACAACACCGGGGTGGTGATGCCGGCGGCGCGCAACTGCAGGGCCTCGCCGATCGATGCGACGCCGATCCGGTCCGCGCCCGATTCGAGCGCGGCGGCGGCTACCGTCACCGCGCCGTGACCGTAGCCGTCGGACTTCACGATGGCCATCGTGCGGGCGCCCGAACTGCGGGCGCGCGCCGAGAGCACCTTCACGTTGTGGCGGATCGCGCCGACGTCGATGCGCAGGTCGGCGCGGTACGCGGGCTGGTCACTCATGGCAGGCACATGGTCGCACACCACGCCACCAGTCCTTCCGAGGTATCGGACCGCCTGAACTCGCCGCCTCGTCGCTGACCGGCCACAGCACACCGTCGCGGGAAGCGGCACACCACCCGGCTGAACGTGAACTTCCGGCGAAATCTCCCCCACGCCGCACGCCACCTCGGCTGGCCATGCCGGGTGTGCGATCCAGGCTGCGAACCTCGCATCAGCACGACGTTTCCGCAGCTCAAGGCCCGCGAGCGCGTTGACCAGCGGAGATGCGACTCAGAGCCTCACGGCAGCGCCGCTTCGCGAACCGCCCGGATCGCCGTCGGGACGGCCGCGAGCAGCGCGGAGGCTCCGATCGGAGCGCCGACCTCGGCCGGGGTCCGGGTGGGTGCGCCGTGGGCGGCGAGGTCGGCCGCGCGGGCGTGGACGTGCGCCGCGTATCCGCAGGCCAGCCACGGTTCCACGCCGCTGGCGAGGAGCGCGCCGATCAGGCCGGTGAGCACGTCGCCGGACCCCGCAGTGGCGGGCCAGGCATGCCGCGAGTCGTTGACGAGCACCCGGCCGTCCGGCGCGGCGACGATGGTGGTGTTGCCCTTGAGCAGCACCACCGCATCGAAGCGCTCGGCGACCTCCCGCGCCGCGGAGACCCGGTCCTCGCCCAGCTCCGCACCGGACAGCCGCGCGAACTCGCCCGCATGCGGCGTCAGCACCAGCGGCGCATCGGGGTCGCGCGCGTCCCACAACGTGTCGTCGTCGGCGAACAGCGTGATCGAGTCGGCGTCCGCGCACACCGGGAGTCCCGATTCCAGCACGTGCCGCAACACATCGCGGCCGCTGGCCCCGGTGCCGATCCCCGGTCCCACGGCCCACGCCTGCACGCGCCCGGCGTCGGTGACCGAACCGGTCGCCACGACCTCCGGCCAGCGCATCCGCACCACGTCCGCGGCGGGCCCCGCGTAGCGCACCATGCCCGCGGTCGCCTGCACCGCTGCGCCACTGGCCAGCGCCGCAGCACCCGGATAGGTCGCCGACCCGGCGGCGACGCCGACCACGCCCTGGCTGTACTTGTCGTCGGCCGGCCCCGGAACCGGCCAGCCCGCGCCGATCTCCGCGGCTTGCAGCAGGTGGAGCTCGGGCTCGGGCAGCTCGTCGGCCACCCCGATGTCGATCACCTCGACGTCGCCGGAGTGCGCCGCACCGGCCCCCAGCACGTGGCAGGGCTTGCGCCCGCCGAAGGTCACCGTGACGTCCGCCAGCACCGCGGGGCCGTCGACCGCGCCGGTGACCGGATCGACGCCGCTGGGCAGGTCGACCGCGACGATCGGTACGTCCACCCGGCGCACCAACTCCGCCGCCGTAGGCCGCAGCGATCCCCGCGCGGACAGGCCGACGATCCCGTCGATCACCACGTCGGCGCGCTCGACCGCGTCCGCGGCCTCGGCCCCGATCCCCGCGGTGTCCGGGCTCGACCCCTCGGCGGGCACCACCCGGCCGCCGGCTCGGCGCAGCGCCGCGAGACCCGCAGCGTGCGCCTTCTGCGGGGCGAGCAGCACGGCCGTGACGCCGACCCCGCGGCGCCGGAGGAACGCCCCGGCCCACAGCGCGTCGCCGCCGTTGTTCCCCGCGCCGACGAGCAGCGTGACGTGGCGACCGGCGACGCCACCGGTGACTTCGGCGAGGACCCGCGCGGTGTGGACGGAGACGGCGTACGCGGCGCGGCGCATCACCGCCGGTTCCGGTGTCCGGGCGAAGAGCCGCTGCTCAGCGGCGCGGATCTGGTCCGGGGTCCACACTCCGTGCATCGCGTCCTCCCTCATCATCGATCGGCGATGCCGCAACAGTCTGCCCGCTCGCCGCGGCGATCCACGCCATCCCATCCGGACATTTCGCCAACGAGGTCGTGAGCACCAACTGCTTTTCAAGTATGAGTGAAGGGCACCTCCGCTGACCGGCGTCGAAGACACCGCGCCGCGCAGCACCTCCTTGCGGGGTGGCGAACGGGCGACGGTTCTGCCGCAATTTCAATGGACATCGGACCTTCGATTTCCATTGAAATTGCGTGCCGGGGAAGGTGCCCTTCACTCGGAGGTGGTGGTCACTCGACGGTGACGGACTTCGCGAGGTTCCGGGGCTTGTCGACGTCGTAGCCGCGGGCCCGGGCGATCTCCGCCGCCAGCACCTGCAACGGCACCGTCGACACCAGCGGCTGCAGCAGGGTCGGCACCGCCGGGATCGTGATCAGCTCGTCGGCGAACGGACGGACCTCGTCGTCGCCCTCCTCCGCGATCACGATGGTCCGGGCGCCGCGCGCCTGGATCTCGCGGATGTTGGACACCAACTTGGAGTGCAGCAGCGCCCGCCCCTTCGGGGAGGGCATGACCACGACGACCGGCAGGCCTTCCTCGATCAGCGCGATCGGCCCGTGCTTGAGCTCACCCGCGGCGAAGCCCTCGGCGTGCATGTAGGCGAGCTCCTTGAGCTTGAGCGCGCCCTCCAGCGCCACCGGGTACCCGACGTGCCGCCCCAGGAACAGCACCGCCTTGGCGTCGGCGAGCTCCTGGCCCAGCTGCCGCACCTGGTCCACTGTGGACAACGTCCTGCGCACCGCTTCGGGCATCGCGGACAGCTCCGCGAACTCCCGCGCCACCTCGTCGGAGTACTTCGTGCCGCGCGCCTGCGCCAGGGCCAGCCCGACCAGGTAGTTCGCCGCGACCTGGGCCAGGAACGTCTTCGTCGCCGCAACCCCGATCTCCGGACCGGCGTGGGTGTAGAGCACCGCGTCCGACTCGCGCGGGATCTGCGCGCCGTTGGTGTTGCAGATCGCCAGCACCCGCGCCCGCTGGGTGCGCGCGTGCCGCACCGCCTCCAGGGTGTCGGCGGTCTCACCGGACTGGGAGATCGCCACCACCAGCGTGTCCCGACCGAGCACCGGGTCGCGGTAGCGGAACTCGCTGGCCAGCTCGACCTCGACCGGCACCCGGCACCAGTGCTCGATGGCGTACTTGGCGAGCAGCCCGGAGTGGTAGGCGGTGCCGCAGGCGACCACGAAGACCTTGTCGATGTCGCGCAGGTCCTGCTCGGTGAGCCGCAGCTCGTCGAGGATGATGCCGCCGCCAGCGAAGTGGCCGCGCAGCGTGTTCTCCAGCGCCTCGGGCTGCTCCTCGATCTCCTTGAGCATGAAGTAGTCGTGGCCGCCCTTCTCGGCGGCCGACAGGTCCCAGTCGACGCTGAACGGCTTGGCCTCGACGTCCTCGGCGAAGAAGTCGGTCACCCGGTAGCCGTCGCGGGTGATGGTCACCACCTGGTCCTGGCCGAGCTCCACCGCGTCGCGGGTGTGCTCGATGAACGCGGCGACGTCCGAGGCCAGGAAGTGCTCACCCTCGCCAACCCCGACGACCAGCGGGGACGACCGGCGAGCGGCCACGATCTTGCCGGGCTCGGCGGCGTGCGTCACGACCAGCGTGAAGGCGCCCTCCAGGCGTCGGGCGACCGCACACACGCTGGCGTTCAGGTCGCCGGCGGTCGGCCCGTCGGCGTAGGCGGCGGCGACCAGATGCGCCGTCGTCTCGGTGTCGGTGTCGCTGGCCATCTCGATGCCCGCGGCTTCCAGCTCGGCGCGCAGCACGGCGAAGTTCTCGATGATGCCGTTGTGCACCACCGCGACCTGCCCGCTGGCGTCGCGGTGCGGGTGGGCGTTGCGGTCGGTCGGCGCCCCGTGGGTCGCCCACCTGGTGTGTCCCATGCCGCTGTGACCTGCGAACTTGCCGCCATCGACCTCGGCGAGGCGCTTCTCCAGGTTCGATAGCGCGCCGGCGGCGCGCTCCACCGCGAGGCCGCCCTCACCGTCGAGCAGGGCGACTCCCGCCGAGTCGTAACCCCGGTACTCCAGTCGCCGGAGTCCGCCGAGGACGACTTCGAGCGCCTGACGATGTCCTACGTAACCAACGATGCCGCACACTCGGCCCAGAGTAGCTACTCCACATGGTCTGAACCTGTTCGAGTCAGCCGGTTCGGGAACCCCCTCCCGTGGCGGCTACCGCACGTGCACGAGCAGGTCCGCTACCGTTGCTGACCATGGCGCGCACTGCCAAGAAGGCCCCTTCCGCGAAGAACGCGTTCGAAGAGCTGTCCCGCCGCGGACCGCACGATGTGCTGCACGGTGATCTGGCCCTCGTCGGGCTGCCCGGCATCGTCTGCACCCCGCGCAGTGGCCTCGGGCTGCCGGCGGTCGCGTTCGGGCACGGCTGGCTGCAGCCGCCCCGCCGCTACCTCGGCCTGCTCCGGCACCTCGCCTCGTGGGGCATCGTGGTCGCCGCGCCCGGCACCCAGCGCGGCGTGTTCGCGTCGCACCGGCTGTACGCCGCCGACCTGCGGACCGCACTGGACGTCTGCGTCGGCGTCCGGCTCGGCGAGGGCGGGATCAGCGTCGACGAGAAGCGGCTCGGGGTGGCCGGGCACGCCATGGGCGGCGGCTGCGCGGTGCTGGCGGCGGCCGAGGACCAGCGGATCCGCTCGGTCGCGACGCTGGCCGCCGCCGAGACCATGCCGTCGGCGTTCGAGACGGCGAGCCGCGTCGAGGTGCCGGGCCTGCACATCGCCGCCGGCCGGGACCTGCTGACCCCGCCAGTGGCCAACGCCGAGCCGATCGCCCGTGCCTGGGGCGGTCCGGTGCAGCTGCGGACGGTGAAGAAAGCCAGCCACCTCGGCTTCACCGAGGGCCGGCACTGGACGCAGCTGGTGCTGCACGGCAAGCCCGAGTACGCGACGCAGCGCGTCACCAAGGCCCTGCTCACCGCTTTCTTCCTCCGCACGCTGGTCGGCGATCGGCGCGGTGAAGCGCTGCTGAGCGCCGACATCGGCGGCAGTCACATCGACAACGAGCACAGCCGCGGCGACCTCACCGCGGCGTGACTCACAGCTGTGCCGTCCTGGCCCTTCGTCGGCGCCCAGGAGCAGCCACCGTTCACGAAACGTGTCGAAACGTTCCGTGAGCAGATGACTTGCGCCACCTGCGTTGACCATCAGGAAGACTGGTGGCCTTCACGCTTCCTCGACCACTGCCAGCACGAACGCTGGTCTGACACGGTCTCCACGTGCGTTTGGCCTTGCGGCCGGTTCCCACGCAACTCGCGGTACCTGACGTGTTTCACCTGCCGCCGCAGCAAAACCGCTGACCGGGCTTGGCTTTCGCTCGGTCAGCACACGCTCTGTCACACATTGACACAGGCTCCGGAACTGTCAGTAACCCCCTGGACGTCTTCGTCGAAGTTGCCGCTGCTGAAGTTGGCGACGTGCAGCTTCTTCAGCGCGGGCCTTGCGGAGCGGGCTGCTGGAACTGGTACTGCGGCCACCCCGGCGGGCCGGGTTGTCGCGGATGCACCCGCAGCGGATAAGCGCCCCCCGAACACGATCGTCCGAGCGGAAACCCGCGCCCGATTCCCCTGCCCTGCGGTGCGCTTTCGAATTGACCACTGTGGACGATGATCATGGAGTTACGGCGCGTTTGACCGGAATCGACGTCCTGGCAAGTCTTTTCGCAACCGCAGGCGGAAAATCAAGCGGGGCGCGGAAATCTCCGTGCCCCGCCGTGGATGTCACCTCAGCCAGCTCTGGTTCTCGTAGTCGTCGTCATCGTCGAACGCCACCCCCCGGCGCGGTGCCGGCTTGGGGGCCGCCGGTGGCGGAGGCGGCGGCGTGGGCCGGGCTGCCTGCTGCGGTCGTTCTTCCTCGTCGTCGGCTCCGAGGCTGATCTCGTTGCTGTCCTCGTTCCGCTTGCCGGCCCACTCGTTGCGGGGCTTGTCCTCCGGCGGCTGGGCGTTGGCGGCCTTCTCGACGAGCTCCTGCTTGCGCTCGTCCGCCGCCGCCTTGATCTCCTCGTTCTTCTTCGCCGACGCGGCCTCCGCGGCGCGGACCGCGTCCATGCTGTCCTCGACGCCGTAGCGGTGCCGCGCGACCAAGGTCGCGATCTCGTCCGCGACCTTCTGGTTGATCAGAACCACCGCGCTCACCTCTCCCGGTCCTCGCCCAGCACCGACCGGAACCGCATGTTCGACGAATCGACGCCGTCATCGAAGAGCTGGCCCTGGGTTCGCCACGGACTGCTGTTGCTGCGCTCCTGCTCGCCACCCTGCTGACCGCCGTGGCCGCCGCCCATCGCGCCCATGCCGCCCATCATCCCGCCGCCCATCGCGGAGCTCTGGTTGGCGGACTGGCCGGCGTGAGCTCCCTGCGCCGAACCACCGCTCTGGTCGCCGCCCAGCGACGACAGGCCGGTGGCGCCCTGCTGACTGCCGCCCGCGGAGTCTCCAAGGGAGGCCAGGCCGGTCGATCCGTGCTGCTCGGAACCGCCGGGCACGCCCGGCTGGTCCGGGCCGCCGAACAGCTGGCCGGAGGCGCTGCCGAACGAGTTCTGCACCCCGTCGCTCATGCTGCTGAAGGCGCTCATGCCCGCGGACTGCGGAGCGGTGGAGGCAGGCGTGCCCGCCGCCGCCGGCTCGGTGCCCGCAGGAACTTCGCCGCTGGTGTCGTAGGCAGGCATGGTCGAGCCCACGCCGTAGGCGGGCGAACCGAATCCGGGGTCCGCCGCGGGCATCGTGCCCACCCCGCTGCCGTAGTCCGGCGCAGAGAAGCCGGGATCCGGGGCTGGCATGGTGCCCACGTCGGGCACGGCGAAGCCGGGGTCCGGCGCTGGCATCGGCGCCACGGGATCCGGCGCAGGCATCGTGCCCACGTCGGGCACGGCGAAGCCGGGGTCCGGCGCTGGCATCGGCGCCACGGGATCCGGCGCAGGCATCGTGCCCACGTCGGGCACGGCGAAGCCGGGGTCCGGCGCTGGCATCGGCGCCACGGGATCCGGCGCAGGCATCGTGCCCACGTCGGGCGCGGCGAAGCCGGGGGCGGGCGCGGGCATCGTGGTGGCGTCCGACGGTCGGGGCACCTCGCCAGGCTGAGCTTCGGCGGGCATGGTCGTGATGCGGTCCGCCCCGTCGATCGGCTTCGCCTGGTCGCTGCCGAAGTCGATGGTCTGGTTCAGCGGCGGCTGCCCGCCACCGTTGTCCACGCTGACCTTGACCTGGCCGTCCGGCGTGCGCTCCAGCGTGATGGTGCGGTCGCCCTCGCGGATCACGGCCTTGCCGTCCTCGCCCGCCTGCACCGGGATCGGACCTTGGCCACCGGGCGGCCCGCCGACGCCGCCGGGCGCCTGCCCCGGCGCGGGCATCGTCTGGATGCCCTCCGCCCCGGGCGCACCCGCGCCCGCACCGGCGCCACCAGCCGGGCCGAAGTCGACCTCGTAGGTCTTCGGCTTGCCGTCCGGGCCGATCAGCTCGACCTGCGTCTTGCCGTCCGGGCCGGGCTTCTGGACGGTGACCGCATCGTCGCCCTCGCCGAGGGTCACCTTCTCCTGTTCGCCCTGCTCACCGAGGCCGCCACCCGCTCCGGGGGCTTCCGGCATCTCCGGCATCTCGGGCGTCTCCGGCATCTCGGGCGTCTTCGGCATCTCCGGCTCACCGCCGCCACCGCCGGTACCGGAACCTCCGCCACCGGTACCGGAACCTCCGCCGCCGGTGTTGTTGCCGCCGCCCTGGTCGTCACCCCCGCCGCCCTTGCCGTCTTCGAGGCCCTTGAACGGGTCATCGCTGACTTTGGCGGCCTGCAGCATCTGGTCGTACGCGGCCTGGACGGCGTCCTGGGTGGCCTTGCTCTGGTCCTTGAAGCTCTGGTACTTCTGCTCCATCTCGGGCTTGAACGACTCGTCGAGCCACTTCTTGGCGTCGTCGATCAGGCCCTGGCGGATCTGGTCGCAGGCGTCCTTGGCCCCGAAGAACTGACCGATCAGCCCGCCGATGGGGCCGCCGAGGATCAGGCCGATCGCCTGGTCCTTGATGATCGACCAGGCACCCGAGAAGATGTCATCGATCCCGATGTCCTTGAGGTCTTCGAGGTTGATGTCGCCGCGCGCCTTGCGGATCTCGTCCTTGGTGTCGTCCGGGTCCTTGCCGGCGCACTTGATCTCCTTGCCCAGCTCCAGCACGAACTTGGCGTATTCCCGCACGGTCTGCTGGATGCCGTCGGCGGCCGGGGTGATGGCGCCGGCCATGTTCTCGGTCTCGTTGGTGACCGTCGTGCCCGCCATGCTGTAGCTGCCGACCTTGGATTCGGCGGCGTCCGCTGCCGAACCCTTCCAGGTCTGCTTGGCGCCCCGGAACGCCTGGCCCATCGAGTCGTTCTGGTCCAGCAGCGCCTTCTGCACGCCGCTCAACCGCTCGGCGTCGGCCCGGAACGCGCCGAAGTCGATCTCGCGGAGCTGGTCGTACTCCTGGACGACCTCGCCCTTGAAGTCCGGCCCCTTGCCTGCCCAATCCTGGTACAGCGGCAGGAACTTCTCGAAGAAGTCCAGCCCCATCTTGCCGTCGTCGAGGAGTTCGTCGGAGGTGTTGACGGCGCCCCCGCCCTCCAACTTCCCCTTGGCGTCCTCGAACTTGCCCTTGCGCTCCTCGGCGGCCTTGGCCTTCTCCTGCAGCGCCGAGAAACCGCCGTCGGTGAGGGACTCGAAGAGCTTGCCGCCGATCGGGTTGACGACGGACATCGCGGTGTCGGCGATGCTGCCCGCGTTGTCGACCAACCAGCTGCCCGCGTCGGAGGCCGTCTCGCCGAGCCACTCGCCGGCGTCCTGCGCGGCCCCGCCGATCGCGCCACCGATTTCCGAGCCGATCTTCGCGCCCGCCGCGGCACCGGCCGGCCCGAGCACCAGACCGGTGACCCCGCCCTGGATCCCGCCGACGACCGAACCGACGTCCTCGCCGAAGCTGCTTTCCTCTTCCTGCTTCTTCTCGTCCGCCATCAGGCCTGAACCTTCCCGACCTCTTGGGCACCGGATTCGTCACGGGCCTGGTATTCCTTCGCGGATTCGGAGAAGCTCTCGGAGAGCTTCGATCCATACTCGGCGAACGACTCGATGTTCTTCCCCAGCTTGTCCAGCGCGTCCTTGTAGGCCTTGCCCGCCTCGTGGAACTTCTTCCCGAACTTCTCCGCGGTCAATTTCGTATCGGTGGCCGCCTTGGCTTGCTCCTTGATCGCCCCAGAACCGTCGGAAAACGCATTGGCCGCCTTCCCGACATCACTTCCCGAAGTCTGCGCCCCGCTCATCGCGCCCCCTTCACCCGACCTGTCGCGCACGTCTCAGCGGGTGTGACGGCGCGGATGATTCGCTGGTTCCTAATCTTGGCAGGTTCCCCAGGGCTAAACGGCCAATCCGCCGAGGTGCTTGCATCCGCGAAGGGAGAAGTCGATCACTGGGGCGTCTGCGGACCCTGCGGCGGCTGGCCGTAGCCCTGCTGCGGCGGAAAATGCTGCGGCGGGTACTGCTGCTGGGGCGGCTGCGGGGCGAAGCCCTGTGGCGGGAACTGCGCGGGCCGCTGGGCGTTGTTGCTGTTCTTGACGATCAGAAGCGCGGTCAACGCACCGGCCCCGCCGCCGAAGAGCAGGCTGAGCACCAACGTGATCACCAGATACAACGTTTCCCCCTGCTAGTCCTGAACGGATCTGTTCGTAGTCGTCACTGCTGGTAGGGGCCCTGCTGCGGCGGCGGCGAGAAGCCCTGCTGCGGCGGCGGGAACTGCTGCAATGGCGGCTGCGCCGGAGCCTTGTTCTTCGCGATCATCGCGACGAGCGCGCCACCACCGGCACCGGCGAGTGCGCTCACGACGATCACGATCAGGATCTGGAAGATCACCGGAACCTCCAATCGTTCGACCAGGAACCGAACTTATCGGAGGGCACCGCGTCCGAGGCAGCGGATGACCAGAATCGTTCAACGCCGCCGGAGCAGCACCAGCACGAGGACCACAAGGCAGATGGCCGCCGCGACGCCCAGCAGCGGAACGGCGAACCTCAGATCGATGCAGATCCAGCGCATGATGCCGGATCATGGGCTCAGCCGATGATCAGTAAAGGCCGCCGCCCTCGAAGATCAGGTGCAGGCCCCAGCCCTGCGCCAGCACGACGGCGAGCACGAACGCGCCCAGGACCATGAGCACCAAGGGCACCACGAGAACGATCAGCAGGTCACCGAACACTCGTCCGCGCATGGCGCACGCTCAGCTTCGACGTCGACGGTTGACGAACCAGGACCTGCTCTCGTGCGCGGCGTTGACGGCTTTCATGCCGGCCAGCGCGAGCGCGGAGAAGATCACGATAGCGACGACGAGCCCGACAGCGACGAGCCCCACGACCATGGCGACAACGATGGCACCCATGTGAGCAGGGTCTCACAGATCGCGTCGAAATGAGAGATCAAAATCACAAGATCACCGGATTGCGGCAATGATTTCGGCCAAACGCTCGGCCACGGCCTGCGCGATCTCCTCGCTCGGCGCCTCGACCATCACGCGCACCAGCCGCTCGGTGCCGGACGGGCGCAGCAGGATCCGGCCGGTGTCGCCGAGCTCCCCCTCGGCCGCCGCCACCGCGGACGCCACCTCGGCCGCCGCCACCGCCGCGGCCTTGTCCGCCACGCGCACGTTGATCAGCACCTGCGGCAACCGCCGCATGACTTTGGCCAACGACGCCAGCGGGGTGCCGGTGGCCGACATCCGGCCCATCAGCCGCAGAGCGGTGAGCAGGCCGTCGCCGGTGGTCGCGTGGCCGGGCAGCACGACGTGGCCGGACTGCTCGCCGCCGAGCGCGAAACCGCCGGCCCGCAGCTCCTCCAGCACGTACCGGTCGCCGACGGCGGTGGTGCGCAGCTCGACACCCTGCTCGCGCATCGCCAGGTGCAGGCCGAGGTTGCTCATCACGGTCGCGACCAGCGTGTTCTCCGTGAGCTCGCCGGACTCGTGCATGGCCACCGCGAGGATCGCCATGATCTGGTCGCCGTCCACCGCGGCCCCGCTGGCGTCCACCGCGAGGCAGCGGTCGGCGTCGCCGTCGTGCGCGATGCCCAGGTCCGCGCCGTGTTCGAGCACCGCTGCCTGCAGCACGTCGAGGTAGGTCGAGCCGACGCCGTCGTTGATGTTGATGCCGTCCGGCTCGGCGTTGATCGCGATCACCTCGGCGCCCGCCCGGCGGTAGGCCTCCGGGGCGGCGACCGAGGCCGCGCCGTTGGCGCAGTCCACCACGACCTTCAGCCCGTCGAGCGACTGCGGAGCCGCGGTCAGCAGGTGATCGACGTAACGCCGCACCGCGTCGGGGACGTCGCGGACGCGGCCGACGTGGGCCCCGGTGGGCCGGTCGACCTGCTCGGTTAGGCGAGCCTCGATCTCGTCCTCGACTGCGTCCGGGAGCTTTTGCCCGCCGGCCGCGAAGAGCTTGACCCCGTTGTCCGGCATCGGGTTGTGCGAGGCGGAGATCATCACGCCGAGGTCCGCGCCCAGCTCCGCGACCAGGTGCGCCACCGCCGGGGTGGGCAGCACGCCGACCCGCAGCACGTGGGCACCGGCCGAGGTCAGGCCCGCCGTGACTGCAGCCTCCAGCATCTCGCCGCTGGCCCGTGGATCGCGGCCGACCAACGCCACCCGGCGCTGCGAATCGTCCCGGTCGTAGAGCACCCGCGCGGCCGCCGCGGCCACCGACATCACCAGCTCCGGCGTCAGATCCGCGTTGGCCAACCCGCGCACCCCGTCGGTGCCGAACAACCGAGCCATCAGCAGCACGTCCTCCTCGTGTGACGCGGAAAACTCCGCGGGGCGCTAGACCGGACGCGCCACGTCGGGTTCTTGTCTTTGCAGCGGCGAAGCCGTTTATCCCACGCGGGCGTGGCGACCGCCCGCGGGCGTGGCGATTTTGACACCGCGGAGCGAGTCGGTGGAAGGCCGCCGGCGCATACGACTGCGGGAGCAGTCTCGTCCGCAGTGGACTGATGACTGCTCCCGCAGATCGGATGAAATTCGCGTCAGCGCTTGCTGTACTGCGGCGCCTTGCGGGCCTTCTTGAGACCGTACTTCTTGCGCTCCTTCTCCCGCGCGTCACGGGTGAGCATGCCGGCCTTCTTCAGCGCCGGGCGGTCTTCGGCCTCGTAGGCCACCAGCGCCCGGGCGATCGCCATGCGCAGCGCACCGGCCTGGCCGGACGGGCCGCCACCGTGCAGGGTGGCCAGCACGTCGAAGCTCTCCACGCGCTCGACGGTGACCAGCGGCTCCTTGATCAGCTGCTGGTGCACCTTGTTCGGGAAATACTGCTCGAGGCTCTTGCCGTTGAGCTTGAAGCCACCGTTGCCCGGCACCAGCCGGACCCGGACGACGGCTTCCTTGCGGCGACCCACGGTCTGCACCGGACGGCCGGTCGGCACCGGGATCGGAGCCGGGGCAACCGCCTCAGCGGTCTCCTCGGACGCGACCTCGGCGGTCTCCTCGACCTCGACAGTCTCCTCGGACGCGACCTCGGCGGTCTCCTCGGAAGTGACCTCGGCGGTCTCCTCCGGGGTCACGTTCTCTTCCTGCTGAAGTTCGTCAGTCACTTCTCGACCTTCGCGTTGATCTCGAACGGCTGCGGGTTCTGGGCCTGGTGCGGGTGCTCCGGGCCGGCGTAGACCTTGAGCTTCTTGCCCATGGCGCGGCCGAGCTTGTTCTTCGGCAGCATGCCCTTGATCGCCTTTTCGAGCAGCCGCTCGGGGTGCTTCTCGAGCACCTCTCCGAAGGACTGCTTGCGCAGACCACCGGGGTAACCGCTGTGCCGGTACTGGAACGCCTGGGTGCGCTTGTTACCGGTGAGGGCCACCTTCTCGGCATTGACGACGACGACGAAGTCGCCGGTGTCCATATGCGGCGCGTAGGTCGGCTTGTGCTTGCCGCGCAGCAGCGTCGCGGCCTGAGTTGCCAACCGGCCGAGCACCACATCCTCGGCGTCGATCACATGCCAGGCGCGGGTCACCTCGCCGGGCTTCGGGCTGTACGTGCGCACGGATCTACCTCGTCGTCGTTCGCGTCGGAATCGTCAGTGCGGAGCCCGTCTCGATCACGCCGGTCGGTTCCCGCGAGAATTCTCCCGGGAACCGGCACGTCCGCCAGAACCGCCGCCTGGACCGCGATCCGCGAGAGATCCGATCCACTGGCGCGAACTGCAGCCGCGCACCGCACAACAAAGAATGAGGGTACTTGGTGGCTTCTGGCCCGGTCAAAACGGGTCCTCGATACTTGCTTGGAGGTTTCTGACCTGGCAGATCGCCGGAAACAGGATAGCGAATGCCGGGGGCGGTACTCGCACGACCCCGGACAGCGTTGCGGCCCCGGCGCTCGCCGGGGCCGCAGATCGCTCTTCAGCGGGTGGGATCAGCCACCGAAGCGACCGGCGTTCTTCTTCTCACCGGCCTGGAAGGACTCGTTGGCGGCGGCAACGGCCATGCCCATCTTCGCGGCAGTCTCCTGCATGCGAGCCGCTTCCTCGTCCCAGGACTTCTGGGCGTCCTGGTACGCGGCCACGGCCTCGCCCTCCCAGGTGGAGACGAGTTTCTGGATCTTGCCCTCCAGGTCGTCCAGCTCACTCTGGATCTTCTGGGCCGCACCCTGCAGGTCGTCCGAGGCCTGCTGCAGCTCGGCGAAGTTGACTGCAATCTCGCTCATTGCTTATCCCCTCAAATACCTATGGTCAAGAATTCAGAACGTGCGACTGTTCGAAGTGCGGCTCAGCCGTCGAGCATCGCCGTGATCTTGGAGATCTCCTGGGCCTGGTCCTCCTGGACCTGGGCGTAGTCCGCACCGGAGCTCTGCACATTCTGGCCCAGCTCGTCGAGCTTCTGCAGAATCTTCTTGCCGCTGTCCTCGTAGGAGCCCATCAGCTTGCGGAACACGTCCGCGGCCGCGCCCTTCCAGTTCGCGACCGGCCCCTCCAGCTGGCCGCTCAGCTGCTGGAGCGCCTGCTCGACGGCGTTGCGAGCCTCGTCGATGTCCTGCGACGCCTTCTCGATCGCCTCGACATCTGCACCAATTCCAGCCATCTCTGGATGACCCCCTTCAAACTCGTCATCAAGTTCGGATGAACCTGCGACGCAGACATTGCCATGTTCGGTTCCACGTTGTCCTGGATTTCTGCGCAACCCGTTGCTGATGTAAACGCCGGGCGCGGAACCCGCAGGTCATCGCATGATTTGCGCTTGCGAAAAGTCGAGATCGCTGCCGTCGGAAGGCGTTTGCTCTTGCGATTTCCCGGCCGCCGACTCGTTCGCGGCGGTGTCCGGGCGCACATTCGACTCGATTGCCGAGTACTCGGGAACTTCCAGGCCCACCCGGGTGCGGTAGTCGATCGCCACCGCCCGCTGCATGGATTCGGCGGCGCTGCTACCAGTCGCCGCGTTCTTCGCGAGTTCCTTTGTGTGCCTTTGGAAAACCTCGGCGCGGTGGTGCGCCTCGTCGCGGGCCCGCCGACTGCGGCCCACCGCGTCGGCGAGTTCGGCGCGGAATCTGCGGACGGAATCCGCTGGATCTGCCATGGCAATGTCTCCCTGTCCGACGGCCGCGCGAAATCCATTCCGCCGCGGCGAATTCGCCGCCGGTTCAACGGACCTTGATGGAACCGACTACCTGTTCGCAAGCGCGGACCACGTCGTCCTTGCCGACCGAGCCGTACTTGCAGCCGACGAGGACCCGGAATTGTCCTCGGTGCAGCACATACCACTCGACCGTCGCGTCCGGCATTTGTTGCCGGTAGTACACCACGTCCCGGCCGGCGAAACTGGTGGAAGGGTTGAACAACGAGAACGGTTCGCCGGCCGCGACCTTTTGCTGGTAGTCGCTGCGCAGCTGTTGAACCGCCCGGTTCCGGTCGGTGTCGGTGTCGAAGTCGAGCTTCCCCTCGTTGACCGCGATCACCGAGTCCTGCGCGTCGTCCTCCGGCGCGATCAGCGTCTGCCAGTTGGTCGGATCCCCGCCGATCTGCTTCCAGTCGCCGGGGTAGGAGAACTCGTAGTCGTACTGCGCGGCCCGTCGGGTCGGGCCGCCGGGTTCGGCCTGCGGCTGGCCGCTGCTGGTGATGAGCATGGTCAGGACCACGCCGACGGCCACCACGACGGCCACGCCGGCACCGATCAGCCACGGCAGCTTGCGCTTCTTGCGGCTGGGCCGGTGCGCGACCGGCATCGTCTGGTCGCTGCCGCCGATGACGACGGTCCGGGCACCGCTGAGCGAGTCGCCCGCGGTCACGCCGGGGCCGATCGGGGAGCCGCCCGCGGAGCCGACCGGGGGCGGGCCGGGCACCGGGTAGGCGCGCACCGTCGACGCGCCCGCCCAGGCACCAGCAGGTGCCAGCCCACCGCTGCGGTCCGGATCCAGCCGCACCGCGCGGAGCGCGCCGCGCGCCACCACGGTTTCGGGCTGGTCCAAAGTGGTCGGCACCACGCCGGTGCGCTCGTGGATCAGCCGCGCCACCATCGGGATCCGGCTCGAACCGCCGACCAGGAACACCCCGACCAGCTGCTGCCGCTGCACCTTGCCCTCGCGCAGGGTGGCCAGCACCAGGTCGGCGCTCTTGCCCAGCGGCCCGGCGATCAGCGCCTCCAGGTCGACGCGGGTGACGTGCGCGTCCGAGAACGGCGGCGGCATCGGCACGTCGGTGTAGGTGTGCCGGGACAGGGTTTCCTTGGCGCCGCGGACGTCCTGCCGCAGCACCCGGCGGCGTCGGCGATCGGCCATGTCGCGGCCCTCGACGAGCCTGCGCCACGCCTCGGGATCGGTGGCGGAGACGAGCCGGCCGATGTGGTCCAGCAGCGCCTGGTCGATGTCCGCGCCGCCGAAGTTCGGTTCACCGCGGGTGGCCAGCACCTGGAACGAGGAGCCCTGCTTGCACACCACGCTGGCGTCCACCGTGCCGCCGCCGAGGTCGATTACCGCCAGCGCGCCGCCGTCGGGGAGGCCGTGACCGGCGGAGTGGAACACCGCCGCCGCAACGGGTTCCGGCACCATGACCAATTCCTTGCCCAGCCCGGTGGCGGCCTTGCGCAGCTCGGCGGTGCGCATCGCGCCCCAGTCCGCGGGGTGGGTCAGCACCAGCAGGTCCACGGCGGCGCCGCCGGCGAAGCGGCGGGCCTCGCCGACCGCGCGCTGCAGCACGGCGCGGATCACTTCGACGACCTTCAGCACGCTGCTGCCGAGCAGCAGCTCGCCTTCGTCGATGCGGCGCTTCGGGTGCGGCTCGAAACGAGCGGGGTCGACTGCGGCCTGGCGTTCGGCCTCGTGCCCGACGAACAGCGTGCCGTCCGCCGCCGCGAAGACCGCGGACGGGACCAGCGGCTGCCCGTCTATCACCACCACCTGTGGTTCGGCACCGCCGACAGACACCACCGTGCATGTGCTCGACGTGCCGAAGTCGATCGAGACGTGCAGGGACACCCAGAACTCCTTCACCATCGCCGAAGCGCCTTTTCCGGCGACGTCTGTCGTCCGACCGCCGATTTCTCGGCGCGCCGACTCCCCCCGAGCACCCTAGAGGTTAAGGGTGCGAGCGCACCAACAGTCTGCCCCTGACCGGGTGATCAACGCGACCACCTGTCACGGATTGTTGCCATCCAAACGGGGTGAGGGGCACCCGCGCCCAATTGACCGGGGTGGCGGGTGCCCCTCACCACGCCCGATCCCCCACGACGCGACCCAGCGGTGAAGTCCTGCTCGGCGAGCCGATCGGCCATCCCCCAGCCACCGACCGGCCTCAGCAACGCCGCCCGGCTGTCCGAAGTGGACCAGCTCTGCGACGGCTCCCGCACGCGCCGCCGACACATTCCCGCCACCCGCCGATCCCCGCCAGAGGTGGTGCCGATTTCGCGCGAAATCGGCGAAGCCACCCAGTGAAAGGAAGCAGTAGCGATGTTCTGGATTCAGCTCGGCGCGTTAACCACACCACCAGGTGAGAGGTGAGGGACACCCTTGGGTGGTACAGCCGGGGTGGTACAGCCGCTCAAGGGTGCCCCTCACCTCGAAAAAATCATCCGGACCGGGTCGGTGCGGCGGCTTTCTTCGAAGCGTTGACCGGCAGATCCTGCAGCACACTTCGGTGGTTATCAAATAGTCGAGTCGAATGAAAGGCAGGCTGGCCGCTCGTGACGCGCACGCTCCCGCAACCGAGCCGAGACGACATCGACGTAATGAAGGTGCTGCACGCGCTGGCCGACCCGGTGCGACTCGAGCTGCTGCACGAGCTCAGCAAGGAGTGCGACCCGAAGACCTGCTCGCTGGACGCCTACGACGTCGAGGTCAGCGCCCCGACGCTGTCCCACCACTGGCGCGTGCTCCGCGAGGTAGGCCTGACCACGACCTTCGTCAACGGGCGCACCCGCTGGGTGGAGATCCGCCGGGACGACATGCAGGCCCGATTTCCGGGTCTGCTCGACGCCGCCCTCGCAGGTTTCGCAGAACGACGCCCGTGAGTGCTTGGGGTTGCCACAGCTGCTCTTGCCACAGTCGCCCAGAAGACTCACGGCCCTGGGCGCAACAGGACCGACCCTGCTGGCTAATTCGGCGCGGTGTTGGGGCTGTTTGGGAAGGTGCGGGCGTGAAGCGAACGGACCGTTCGTGTCGTCTATCGAGGTGAACAGGCCGTTCACCGCACACCAACAGCCCCGGGCTCACATCGGATGAACGGAGCGAACGGACAGTGATGATGTGTGTAGTGACGCCGCTGGTGGGTCTGACCCTCGAACGGACTGACGGCTTGCCTGTCCTGGAACGGATCTGTCGGCCTTACCGGGCGTTGCTACGCACGCGGCCGGACGGGCGTTTGTGACCTTATAGGAGCTTGGCTAGAAGCCCCGTCACTGTCTTGTCCTCCCGCCCGACCGGCGCGTGCCGCCCCAGGTAACGGACGCAAGGACGGACAGGACCAGCATGACGCAAGAAAGCCCGCGGATCATCGGCGGAGTCGATTCCCATGGCCAGACCCATCACGGCGCGGTGATCGACCAGGTGGGCCGGCACCTGGCCGACAAGGAGTTCCCCACCACCACCGATGGCTACCGGCGGCTACTGGAATGGATGCGGTCGCATGGTGAGCTCGTCGCGATCGGGGTCGAGGGAACCGGTGCCTACGGCGCCGAACTCGCCCGGGTACTCACCGCCTCTGGCATCAGCGTCATCGAGGTGGATCGCCCCGACCGTAAAACCCGTCGCCTGAGAGGAAAATCAGACTCGATCGATGCCTACGCCGCAGCCACCGCGGTGCTGGCCGAACGCGCCACCGGCATCCCGAAAAGCCGTGACGGTGTGGTCGAGGCCATCCGCGCCCTGCGCGTGGCCCGCACCAGCGCGGTCAAAGCCCGCACCCAGGCGATCAACCAGATCCGTTCACTGCTGGTCTCCGCACCGGCGGTGCTACGCGAGCAGATCACCGGCCTGAACACCGCCGCACTGATCACCACCCTGGCCCGGCTACGACCCGGCCAGGACCTGGCCCACCCGCCGACGGCCACCCGCGCCGCCCTGCGCCTACTGGCACGGCGCTACCAGGCCCTCGACACCGAGATCGCCGAACTCGACAACGCCATCGCCCCGCTGACCCAACAGGCCTGCCCGGACCTGCTGGAACTCCGCGGCGTCGGCACCCAGACCGCCGGTACCCTCCTGGCCGCCGCCGGCGACAACCCTGAACGCATGCGCTCCGAAGCCGCATTCGCCCACCTCACCGGAGCCGCCCCCATCCCCGCCTCCTCCGGCCGCACCGACCGCCACCGCCTCGACCGCGGCGGCAACCGCTCCGCCAACAATGCCCTCTACACCATCGTCCTGGTCCGCATGCGCCACGACGAACGAACCCGCGCCTACGTCGAACGCCGCACCCAGGAAGGACTCACGAAAAAAGACATCATCCGCTGCCTCAAACGCTACGTCGCCCGCGAGATCTACCACGCACTCACCACCACCCCCACAACACAACAAACCCCTCCAAAAACCCCCACAACCGCCGCTTGACATCTATAGGAGCATCCGTTCGCGCCGCCTACCGAAGCGAACAGGCCGTTCACCGCACACCAACAGCCCCGGGCTCACATCGGATGAACGGAGCGAACGGACCGTTCGTGTCGTCTATCGAGGTGAACAGGCCGTTCACCGCACACCGGTTGGCGAGGCAGAACCGGACCACTCCCGCAGTGACACCAGCCCCAGCCCCAGCCCCTCGCGGAATTAGCCAGCAGGGTCAGGACCACCCACAAAACAAAAAGCCTCCCCCGCCGAAGCAGGGGAGGCTTTTCGCGTCGTCCCGCCGGATCACTCCGGCTGGATGAACGCCGTCTGGATCATCTGCGGCCCGCCGCGCAGGCTGCGGCTGACCAGCGTGCCTCGACCAGGCGGCAGCGGCCGCGACTTGATGTTGGCGACCAGCTGACCGTCGTCCTTGTTCGCGCTCATCGCCAGACCAGGCGCCGACGTCTCGCGCATCTTGCCGATGATCGGCTCGTACAAGGACTTGCTGCCACCACCGGAGTTGCGCGCCAGCACGATGTGCAGACCCACGTCGTTGGACACCGGCACGAACTCCGCCAGCGGCGCCAGCGGGTTGTTGCCCTGCGGCGCGACCAGCTCGTAGTCGTCGACGATGACGAACAGCTCTGGGCCCTTCCACCAGGAGCGGTCCTTCAACTGCTCCTGCGTCACATCCGGGCCGGGCAGCCGCTTCTTCAACGATGCCGCGATGTCCTTGACGTTGCCCTTCAACTGGTCCGCACCGACCGCGTACTCCAGCAGGTGCCCGGTGTTGAGGAACCCGAGCATCGTGCGCCGGTAGTCGACCAGCAGGATCAGCGCTTCCTTCGGCGTGTACCGCTCGGTGATGCCGCGGACGATCGTGCGCAGCAGCGCCGTCTTGCCCGACTCCCGCTCACCGAACGCGTAGAAGTTCGGCTCGGCGTTGAAGTCCAGGTACACCGGGTGCAGGCCGTCCTCGTTGATGCCGATCGGCACCAGCTTCGGCTTCGGCTGCTGCTCCGGACGCGGCAACTGCTGGTACGGCAGCAGCTCCGGCAGCAGGCGGACCTGCGGCGCCGGACGCCCCTTCCAAGAACTCTTGACCCGGTTGACGAAGTCGGCGACACCGTCGGAGACGTCGTCGTTGTAGAGCTCCCAGCCCAGGCGGGGCGCGCGGACCGGCTTGCCCTCGTCGATCTCCCGCTTGACCTGCTCGTGCTCAGCCTCGACGCGGTCACCGATGGTCTCGCTGTCCACGCGGGGCAGGGCGGTCAGGAAGTGCAGCTTGCTGCCGTGCATACCGCGCCCCGGGCGGCCCTGCGGGACCTTCACCGCGAACTTGCGGTCGATCTCCGACTCACTCGGGTCACCGAGCCGCAGCTCGATGCGGGTCTGCATCAGGTCCTTCATCGCCGGGCGGACCTCCGCCCAACGCGCGGCGGTGACGAACAAGTGCACGCCGTAGGCCAGGCCGTTGGCCGCCAGGTTCAGCACGTCCTGCTCCAGCGACTCGAACTCCTCGCGGAATGTCCGCCAGCCGTCGATGATCAGGAACGCGTCGCCGAACGGGTCGTCCTCGAACTCACCGCGCCGCTTGCGGTTGCGGTAGTCGTTCATGCCCTCGACGCCGTGCTGCTGGAACCGCGCTTCCCGCTCGGCCAGCATCGTCTTGAGCTCCGCGATCGTCCGCCGAACCGTGTCCTGGTCACGCCGGGTGCCGTAACCGCCCATGTGCGGCAGGCCCCGCAGCGCGGAGATCGAACCACCACCGAGGTCGACGCAGTAGAACTGCACCTCCCGCGGCGTGTGGGTCAGTGCCATCGAAGCGATCATCGCGCGGACCGTGTTCGACTTGCCCGCACCGACACCGCCGACGATCGCGCCGTGACCCCCCTGACCGCTCAGGTCCAGCGTCATCGGGTCCTGCCGCTGGTGGTACGGCACGTCGATAAGCCCCACCGGGAACTGCAGCCGGCCGCTGCCCGCGAAGCCCGCCGCCGTGTAGCCGCGGTCGTCGGTCTGCTGCAGCGGCGGCAGCAGGGCGTCCAAAGTGGGCGGTGTGTCCAGCGGCGGCAGCCACACCGCGTGCGCCGGCGGGCCCTGCCCGCGAATCTTGTCGATGATGATCTGGAAGTCCGTCGGGTCGAGGTCGCTCTTCTGCTCCTTGACCTCCTCGACGACCGGCTTCTCCGGTTCCGGCGGCTTCTCGATGTAGTCCGGGATGAACTCCCGCGGCATCTTGTCGCCGGTGACCGGCGACGCGCCGCCCTTCAGCGTCGGGCGGCGGCCACTGGTCTGGTGCATGTGGCCGGACACGAACGCGGCGCGGAACCGCTCCATGCCGTTGGGGTGCTTCAGGTACCCGTGACCACCGGTGGCGGGCAGGTCGGCGGCGTCCGGAACACCGATCGCCGCACGGGAGTCCGCCGCGTTGAAGGTCTTCAAACCGATCCGGTAGGACAAGTGCGTGTCCAGACCGCGCAGCTTGCCCTCTTCCAACCGCTGGGAAGCCAGCAGCAGGTGGACCTGCAGCGAACGACCCAGTCGGCCGATCATCACGAAAAGCTCGGCGAAGTCCGGCTGCTGCGACAGCAGCTCGGAGAACTCGTCGATGACCACGAAGAGCGCGGGCAGCGGCTCCTGGCAACGTTCGTCGCCAGCCTCGCTCATCTTCCGGTAGTCCCAGACGTTCTTCGCGCCCGCCTTGTTCAGGACCTCCTGGCGGCGGTTCATCTCACCGGCCAGCGCGTCCTGCATGCGGTCGATCAGCGAGCCGTCGCCCTCCAGGTTCGAGATGCTCGCCGAAACGTGCGGCGCCGGCTCGAACCCGTTGAACGTCGCACCACCCTTGAAGTCGACGACCACGAAGTTGAGCATCGACGACGAGTGGGTGGCCATCAGGCCCAGCACGATGGTGCGCAGGAACTCGGATTTACCGGAACCGGTCGAACCGATGCACAGCCCGTGCGGGCCCATGCCGCCGGAGGCGGTTTCCTTGATGTCCAGGTGGACGATCTCGCCCTGCTCGCCGGGGCCGATCGCGACGCGGTACAGGTCGTCGCGGGACCGCGGCCGCCAGGCTTCGTTGAGGTCGAAGGTGACCACGTCACCGGCCAACCCCAGCTGCTCGATGTAGTTCAGCGGCGTGGTCAACGGCTCGTAGCCGCCGCTGTCGGCGTCGGACGCCGAAACGCCGCCGGCCACCCGGTACGGCGCCAGCTGGCGAGCCAGCGAGGTGGCCTCCTCCGTGCTCAGCGTGTCCGGCTTGCCGAACCACTCCACACCGGACCCGCCGCGGGCACCGATGCGGTCCTCCTCCACGACCATCCGCATGCCGCGGCGCGCGGTGAGCTGCCCGAGCAGGTCGGACAGGTCGATCACGGTGACCCCGGCCAGCCCGCCTTCGACGTAGAGCGCCTCTTCGCGGGTGATCTCGGCGTCATCGAGGATGATCACGATGTGCGGCTGGCCGTCCGGCGGCGCCGTGTTGCGCTGGAACCGCGGCCGCTCCGCCAGCTGCTCGGCGAGCATCTGCTCCAGGGCTCCGAGCGAACCGGCCATCAGCCGCATCTGGCCGATGCCGTCGGTCTCGGTCGGGTGCTGGGCGTGCGGAAGCCACTTCACCCAGTCCCACTCCGTGCGCGCGCGGCCGCTGCTGGCGACCGCGATCATCACGTCGTCGGGGGTGTGGAAGGTGGCCAGCTGGCACACGATCGCGCGGGTCAAGCCGCGTACCACGTCCCGGTCGCCCTGCAGGCCGACCGCGGCGAAACCGCGCAGCGAGGTGGCGATCGGCAGGTCCGGCACCAGCGAGTGCGCGCGCACGAAGCGGCGCAGCGCAAGCGTGGTGATCGGCTCCAGCTCGTCGACCGGGCCGGTTTGCGGTGGCACCAGGCGGGTTTCCAGCCGCTGCGAACCGCGACCCACCCGGACCTGGCAGAAGTCGTTGTCGTTGGGACGTCGCTCCCACATGCGCCGGCTGCCGGCGGCCAGGGACCACAGGGTCTGCGGGTCGGGGTGCACCCACTCCCGGGCCAGCCGCTGCTCGTCGGCGGCCTCCCGCGCGCGGTCGCGCATCTGCCCGAGGTACCGCAGATAGTCCTTGCGGTCCTCGTTCATCTCAGCCTTCTTCTGGCTGCCTTCCTTGCCGCCGCCGGCCATCATCCCGAAAGTTGAGATGAGCATCATCATCGGCATCATCATCATCATCGGGTTGTCCTTGGCCCGCTGGAGCATGAAGACCATCATTCCCAGCGAGGCGACGATCATGATGCCCGGCAGGACCTTCTGGACGATGTTGCCCGGTATGGTCCGCGGAATCTCCGGCGGTGGTTCGAGGTGCACCTCCCCGCCCGGTGGCCTGGGAGCGGCCAGGCGTGGCGTTCGCTTGAACTGCAGCGTGCTCACCGGACGCAACAACCTTTCCGTGTCAAACGTGCTCTCGAATGTCGCAGCCAGCATTCTGTACCGGCGCGGCACCGCCTGCGGCGGGGTGGGACTCGGGCGTGACCAACTAGATATGAAGTAGTTGGCACGAGTTGCACCAAACCTGCCCCCGCCGACGGTCGGTGTGGCCATACTAGGGGCGCTCTTCGACCGGGCGGGCCAGTTTCACGAGAAAAACCGGCCTTGGTTGGATCGAGCCCAACGACACAAATGAATGCAAGGCAATCAACCTCAGGGAGTAGGGGGCCCAAGTGGCGACCGGGACCACGGTGTTCAGCCGCGTGACGGTGGTGGCGCCTACAACTCGTATCGACCTGGCGCTTCCCGCAGACGTGGCGGTGGCAGACCTTTTGCCGATGGTGCTGGACATGGCCCGCGGGATCACCTCGGACGGCGGTTCGCGGCACGGCGGCTGGTGCCTGGCCAAGCTCGGGGAGAGCCAGCCCCTCGACCCGAGCCAGACGCTGTCCTCGCAGGGAATCGTCGACGGCGACATGTTGCAGCTGCGGCGCCGGTCGGACGACCCGCCGCCGCCGCTGTACGACGACGTCGTCGACGCGCTCGCGGAAGCGGAACCGGGCAGCTACCGGCCGTGGACAAAGGAAACCGCGGCCAAGATCGGGCACGCGGCCGGCGCGCTGGCGCTCATCGGTGCGGCCGTCGCATTGGGGTTGGCGGGCCCGGCCGGGCTGCTGCACCCCGAACTGGAGGGCACGGCGCCGATCGTCTACCAGATCGTGGCCGCCGTAACGGCGGTCGTGGTGGCGATCTTCGCGACCGGCGTCGGCTCGATCGTGACCCGCGCCTACGCGGCGCCCACCACCGGCACGGTGATCGCCGCCGCGGGCGGGCTGCCGATGGCGTTCGTCGCGGGCTTCAACATCGTGCCGGGCAACGCCCTCGAACCGAGGCTGTTGCTGGCCTGCGCGTTGACGCTGATCTTCGCCTCGGTGTCGATCATGGTGATCGGCGCGGGCATCGTGACGTTCATCGCGGCCGCCACGGCGGCGGCGTTCGGCACCATCGCCTTCCTCGTCGCGACGCTGGTGCCCACCGCCAGCATCGCGGGCATCGCCGCGGGCGCCGCGGCCGTCGGCCTGGCCGGCATCTCGCTGCTGCCGCGCATCACCATCCAGCTCGCGAAGCTGCCGCTGCCGCACGTGCCGGGCAGCGCCGAGGACCTCAAGGAAGACACCGGCTTCCCGGACTACCGCATGATCGAGCGGCAGACCGGCCTGGCGCACCAGTACATGACGGGCCTGATCATCGGCTGCGGCGTGGTCGCGGCGCTCGGCTCGATCCTCGCGGCCGCGGCCAGCATCTGGGGCGCGGTGTTCGCGATCGTCGTCTCGGCGGTCCTGCTGCTGCGCGGCCGCAACTACGCCAACGGCAGCCAGGCGATCGCGCTGCTGCTGAGCGGTCTGCTGTCGTCCCTGGGCGTCACCATCGGCCTGCTGGTGCAGGTTGCGCAGTGGTCGCTGGCGGTGGCCTGGGTTTTCCCGCCGCTGCTGCTGCTCGGCATCCTGGCGATCATCTTCGGCGTGGTGTTCCCGAACCGACGGTTCTCGCCGGTGCAGCGCCGCACGGTGGACATCCTGGAAGCGGTCCTGATCGCGCTGGTGCTGCCGCTGGCGCTGGCCGCCATGAACCTCTACATGTACATCCGCGACCTCAACCTGAACTTCTTCTGAGGGGCGGCGTGATGCGCTCTAGGATCTCCCGCTCCCGCGGCGGGCTGCGCGGATTCGCGCTGCTCGCCGCGGTGGGCACGTTCGCGCTGGGCGGCCCCACGGCACCCGCGGTCGCGCAGACCGTCGGTCCGCCGCAGCTGAACGAGGCGTGGCAGACCGGGTCCAAAATGGACGCCTCGGCCGGCTACGAACAAAAGCAGGGCTGCATGCGCGGCAACACCGGCAACTCCATGATCGAGGAGAAGCCGTGGAGCCAGCTGGTGCTCGGCTACGAACGGGCCCACGAGCAGGGCTTGAAGGGTGAAGGCCAGAAGGTGGCCGTCATCGACACCGGGGTGAACCCACATCCGCGACTGCACCACCTGCAGGGCGGTGACAACACCGTCCCGGGCGGCGGCGCCACCTTCGACTGCGACGGACACGGCACGATTGTGGCGGGCATCATCGGGGCGGCCCCGGACGAGACCGGCCAGACAGGTTATGCCGGGGTCGCACCAGAAGCCACGATCCTGTCGATCCGGCAGTCCTCCCAGGTGTGGATACGTCAGTCGGACAACTCGACGATCGGCAACACCCAGACGATGGCGCAGGCCATCAACGGCGCGGTCGATCAGGGCGCCGCGGTCATCAACATCTCGCAGTCGTCGTGCCAGCCGATCGCGCAGGGCAGCAACCCCCTCGACGTTGGTAACCAGGAACTGCACAACGCGGTCAAGCAGGCCTACGAAGCGGGGGTCGTTGTGGTCGCCGCAGCCGGAAACGTCGGCGAAGCCTGCCAGAAGAACCCGGCCGGCAGCCCGACGACCGCGGTGCTGCCCGCCTGGTTCGACGACTACGTGCTCACCGTCGCCTCGGTGAACCAGGCGGGTGCGCCGTCGGAGTTCACCGTGCCGGGTCCGTGGGTGGACGTGGCCGCGCCGGGCGAGAACCTGATCACCCTCGACCCGGGCTCCCAAGGCAAGGGCCTGGCCAGCCAAATCGCCGGGGGCAAGGACGGCCAGATGGGCCCGATCCAGGGCACCAGCTTCGCCGCGCCGTACGTGTCCGGCCTGGCGGCACTGATCAAGGAGAAGTTCGCGCGCGAAGGCAAGCCGATGAACACGGCCGAGTCCGCACAGCAGGTGATGGACCGGATCAAGCAGACGGCCCTGCACCCGGGCGGCATCAACGGACGCAACGACATCGTCGGCTACGGCATGGTCGATCCAATGGCGGCGCTGAGCGACGTCCTCCCATCCGAGTACGACAAGGCGGCGCCGCCGCCGAAGCCGACGAAGCTGGACGTGGATGTCATCCCGCAGAAGGACTTCCCGGCCCTGATCATCGCCCTGGGCGGTGCGGGAGCGGGAATCGCGGCGATCATCTTCACGGCATTCCTGATCAACGCGGTCCGCAACGTCCGAGCCCGAGCCCGCGAAAACAGCGGCGGCTGAAGGCGTTCGACGAGACGGCCCGGTGTCCCATGCGGACACCGGGCCGTCTCGTTAGACCCACCAGGCTCCTCGCTCGATCTACCTGCCGAACGAACTTCTTCAGCACCTATCTATGTCATCGCTTTGCGAGAACCAGACAAGGCGCGGCGACATAAGCGATCCGGCGGAACTGGCCGCCAAACAGCACCATCGATGTCCTGCCCACACAAAGGCCCATACCAGCCGCCGGACACAGAGTTGTCGGCCACCAAGATACGATCGCTGGGGCGTGGCGGCGCCGCCGCCGAAGCCGACGAAGCTGGACGCGGATGTCACATCCCGCAGAAGGACTTCCCGGCCCTGATCATCGCCCTGGGCGGTGCGGGAGCGGGAATCGCGGCGATCATCTTCACGGCATTCCTGATCAACGCGGTCCGCAACGTCCGAGGCGGATCCAGGCAACCCGGCTCCGCACGACCACGGCGCGACACCGCCCGTTTCCGCAAGCCAGGTGCCGTGGGTGCGTTGGCGCTGCAGAGGCTGTTTGGGAACCCGCGCTGCCTGGAGATCCCGGTGGCCGCCCTAGCGGGAGGGGCGTGCTGCTGCCTCGCCAATCGGTGTGAAGCGAACGGCCTGTTCACCCCGGTAGACGGCACGAACGGTCCGTTCGCCTCAACGACCTGACGCAGGCCCCGGGGTTGCTGGTGTGAAGCGAACGGCCTGTTCACCTCGGTAGACGGCACGAACGGTCCGTTCGCCTCAACCAACACATCCCAAGCAGCCTCTATCGCACCCGATAACACTCACGGGTCCCCAACAGTCGAAGCGGGCTCAACGGTGCCAGCCCAGGGTGGGTTGCGTACATGTGCGGATCTTGTTGGCGTGAGGCCTAGTTCCGGCGCTTCGGCGGTGGCGCATCACCCACCGATGCCGTACCCGTCTTCGACTTCGGCGGTGGCGCGTCGCCCACCGATGCCGTGGCGGGCTTAGGCTTTGGGGTGTCTTCCGCCGTCTGCTTGGGGTGGAGGGCGTCCGGGATCGAGGGGCGTGGGGTGGGCGGCTCGATGATCGACGGGACACCGAGCCTCCGCGTCGACTGCCGGATCGTCGCGGCCGGCCGTTCCTGGTTCTGGTCGCGGTCTCGCGACGACTCGCCGAGGACCGCCGGGGCCGCATCCGGCGGCGTGCCGAACAGCTCCTCCGGCTTGCTCTTCAGCCGGGACTGGTTCTTCCGGTCCTGGCCGGCACCCTGCGCGCCACCCATCATTCCGCCCATCGGCATCATGCCGCCCATCATGCCGCCGGCGGCAACACCGCCCGCCGCACCGGCGGCGCCACCAGCGGCAGCGGCAGCGGGTGGCACCGCCGAAGGCTCCCCGGCTCGCGTGGTGTCGCCTGGGGAGAGGGGGTGTTCCGCACCTCCTCCGGGCGCCCCGGAATCCCCCGCCGCAGCGGCACCTCCACCGACAGCACCGACACCTCCGGCACCGCCGCCAGCCGATTCAGCCCCCGCCGGCTCGGCGAGCGCCGGGGGTTGTGCCGGGGTCGGGGCGTTGAAGTCCCATGCCTGGGCGGGCATCCGGTGGTCGAACTGCACCGATCCCGCCGACCGGCCCGCCTCCACTTCGTCACAGAACCGCGCGAACGCGCGATAAGTGTCCGAAATGGACTCCGCCAGCTCGCTGGCGGGCTGCGCCAATTCCGCCAGGTGCTTGCGCGCCCGCTTCGCCCCTCCTTCGGGTGCCAGCAGCGCCGCGGACACCGAATCCGCCGCTTCCGCGACCAGTCCGCCCAAGTCGTCCAACTGCGCCTGCAGGGCTTCCACCGTGTGGTCCAGCACATCCGCCAGCGCGCGCATCGTGTCGACCAGGTCGTTGCCCGCCAGGCCGACCTCCTGGACGTGCGCGAGGAAGGCATCGGCGTCCTGGCCCTGCCAAGCAGAATCGATTCCGCCGAGCCTGCCCTGCACGCGCGCTGCGGCGTTCTCCAGGTTTTCCGCGCCCTCGCGCCAGACCCGGGCCGCCTCGCGCAGTTCCTCGTGGCGGCCGACCAGGTCGGCGAGATCCGCGGGGATCGAGTTCGCGACCTCCAGTTCGTCGGCGATGCGGGACAGGTAGTCGAGGTGCTCGGCCACCTCGGAGCTGTTGCGCGCCATGCTCATGCCTCCTGCTTTCGCATCTCGACGGCGCTGTCGTCGTCGCCCCCGGTGTGGAAGTCCACGACCTCGCGCAGCTCGTCCCCGGCTCCGGTCAAGGTCTCCCCGGCGCGGCGGTTCTGGTCCAGCAGCAGGGCGTACAGGCGCTGGTAGGCCTCGGCTGCACCGGCCTCGCGGCCGAGCGCGCCGAAGGTTTCCGGCGCGAGTTCCGCGTCCGTCAGCGCCGGCTGCGCCGCCGTGATCTCCTCGCCGGCGGCGCGCACCTCGCGCGCGCAGCTCGCCAGCCATTCGATGTCGATCCGGATCCCCGACATCCGGTACCTCCCACGTTCGGTCGCTCTTACGACGATCCGCCCGCAGCTCACCGTGGGCTGCGGGCGGATCGCTTGTTCCTCGGACGTTGGAGCCGACCAGTTCGGTTCCCGGTTCGGCGCGTGGGCTCGGCCGCTCCCGCGACCCGAACCGTCAGCTACCTGATTGGGCGGCTCCGCCTTGCTGCTGCTGTTGCGGGTTCTGCGGCGGGCGGTTCACTCCGCCCGGCCCGACCGGGACCGAGTCGTAGGTCAGGCTCGCGTTCGCCGGGTCGAGGAAGTCGCCGTTCGGCAGCGTCCGCATCAGCCAGGACGGCCCCGCCTTGATGTCGCCGGCACCGCCGATCACGCCGAGTCCCTGCGCGGTCGCGACGTCCTTGATGCCGTACTGCACGCCCTGGTCCGAAACCAGGAAAATCGGGCCGCTGTCCGCACCGGCCTCATTCGAGGCCCCGCGCACCACGGCCGCCTTGCCCGGCGGCATGTAGAAGTAGTCGACGTTCAGGCCGGCACCGTCGTACTGGGCCAGCTTGACCGGCGCCTTCGCCGTCGGCGAGCCCTTGTGCAGGGTCACCGTGATGTTCTGATCACCGTTGACGTTCTTCCAGCTCAGGCAGGAAGTGTCGGACTGCTGGAAGGTGACCGGCGTGGGCACCGCCGTCGGGAAGCTGGAGAGGTTGATCTGCTCGCTGGGGTCGGCCTGCGGAGCGTCGGTGACCGCACCCGTCGCGTTCGGGATGTCCTGGCTGTTGGTCTTCGACGCGTGCAGCACCGCCGCCGCGCCCTCGTTGATCTCCTGCTTCCCGTTCTGCAGCAACAGGAAGAACTGGTCCGGCTGCCCCGGCAGGGTGCGCTTGACCACATCGCCGACCTTGTAGCGGGCCATGTAGCTCTGCAGCTGCTGACCATCACCCAGGATGGTGGGCACCTGCAGCGCCGGGACCTCCGGGATCGCGTTCAGCATATTCGTGCTGATCGTCCGCGGCGTGGCACCCCGAAGCCGGAAGACGTCCATGACCGTGGTTTCCGTCATGCTGATCTTCGACTTCACCGCGTGCGTGTGCTGCCGACCCGGCAGGTCCTTCACACGGTAGATGAGGTATTCCTCCTTGGAAGTCTGGTCCTTGACGTAGAGCGACTGGGTCGGCGCGATCTCGGTGCCGTGGTTGCCGTCACCGCCGATGACCGTCGTCTCCACCTTCGTCGCGGCCTCCACCTTGGCATCGCTGAGGGTGTCCCGGACCTGGCCGACATCGCAGATCGCCCAGGACGGCTCTGCGGGATTCTTGGCGTCAGGCAGGAAGGTCGGGGCGTTGACCATGCCGGTGAGCGCACCGCGCGGGAAGTCCGCCAGAGCGGCCTGCTTCACCCTGGTCGGCTCCACCGGGCCGCCACCCTGACCGCCCCCCTGCGCCATGACCAGCAACTTCGCCGAGGCCATGTTCAGCATCGGAATGAGCCGCTTCTGGGCCTGCTGGTCTGAAGTTACGACGAAAACGTTGCCGGTTTCCTGGGCGATGACGATCGAACCCGGCTCCGGGACGTTGCCCTTACCACCGAAAAGGCCCCAAACAAGGAACCCGATCATGCTGACAGCGGCGAGTACCGCACCCGCGACCGTGGCCCGCTTGTGCGAACCCATCGGATCGTGGAGCATCACCGCGTCTTTCCGCACCAGCGCCGACTCCATGCGGCGCAGCACGAACCGATACGCCTGAACCTGTGACTTCGTTGTGGGTGTTGATGCCATTCTTCGCCTACAGCTCTCCCGTCCGAGGTACGGTTTCGCAGGATAGTCGCAGAGATATACCGAATGGGTGCGGTTCGACCGAGTCCGTCAGTATTCTCATCACGCGGCTGACTCCGACAACGCGTCCCAGCGCGCCGTGTGCCGCACTTACCTGCGAGGGGGAGAGACCGAACGGATGTCCGTGACCACACAACATCCGGCCCAGCCGAAAGCTCCCGGGCCCGCCAACCCGCCCCGCGCCCGAATTCGCGCGCGCCGGCGGCGGATCAACGGCGTGACGCTCGGCGGCATCCCTGCGGCCAACATCGTGCTCATCGAGGTCGGCCTCGCCATCGGCCTGATCCTCACCCAGATCAACAACATGCCGCTGCCGGTCGGTGCCGGCGTGGCGGTGCTGGCGATCATCATCGCGCTGCTGCGGCGGCGCGGCAGGTGGTTCACCCAGTGGTTCGGGCTGGTGCTCGAATACCGCGGCCGCAACCACACCAGGGCTTCGCACCCGGCCAACGTCGATGCGATGGAGCCGGCTGAGGACAAGGACGGCGACGGCATCATCGGCCCGGACGAGAACCACCGCGTCGCGCTGCTGCGGCTGGTTGTCGAGGACCTGGTGATCGCCCGCACCCAGGACCACGACCGCAACCCGGTCGGAATGTCGTGGCACAAAGGCAAGTGGACCGCGGTGCTGATGGTCGAGCCGGCCCCGTCACTGCTGAACCCGGTCGACAGCGCGCCGAACCTGCCGCTAGGCGTGCTGGTTCCGTGCCTGGAAGACCGCGGCGTGGTGCTCGACGCGGTGCAGGTCATCTGGCACTGCTACCCGGGAAGCGCGGCGCTGCCGTCGAATTCGCCCGCGCTGAACTCCTACCTCGAAGTCCTGGGCCGACTGCCCGCGGCCGCCCGGCGCACCACCTGGATCGCGGTCCGCCTCGACCCGCAGCGCTGCGCCAAGGCCGTCGGCGAGCGCGGCGGCGGCATCATCGGCGCGCAGCGGGCGCTCATCGGGGCCTTGTCCCGAGTCCGCAATGCGCTGGAGCGGCAGGGCGTGCCGACCCGTCCGCTGGACCCCGACGAGCTGCTGCAGGCCGGGATCTCCTCGGCGGAATTGCACGGCGTGCTCGGTTCGCAACGGCCGGTGGGCCTCAAGGAGCGGTGGGACGGCGTGACCGCCGGTGGCGTCGGGCACTCCAGCTACGCCATCACCGGTTGGCCGAACCAGATGAACGACAGCCTCAACGCGCTCACCGGGATCCGCGCGCTGTCCACCAGCATCGCGCTGTCCATCTCGCCGGTCGGCGAGGAAGGCGAGGTCGGGCTGCGCGGCCTGGTCCGGGTCAGCGCCCGCACGCCCACCGAGCTGGACGCCGCCGACGAGCGGCTGAAGGCGATCAGCAACCGTCTCGGGTTGACCCTGACCCCGCTGCGCGGCTCGCAACTGGCCGGCTACGCGGCGACGCTGCCGCTCGGAGGTGCGGCATGAGCCGAAGCAGAACGATCGATGTGCCGGGCAGCCGCGGCGCGGCACCGGAATTCCTGGTCACCGCGGAAACCCTGGACGCCATCAGCCCGTCCGGCGACCGCGGCGGCGTGATCATCGGCTCCGACCCGCAGGGCGAGGCGCAGGCCGCGTCGATGCTGCGGCCGCACCCGACCCGCATGGTCACCGTCGGCGGCCTGTACCTCGCCCGGCAGCTCGCGCTGCGCGCGATGGCCACCGGTGCCTGGGTGATCGTCGCCACCGGTCGACCGGCGGCGTGGAAGATGCTGGAGCGCGCGGCCGGGCAGACCCCGGACGGGAAGCCGGTGCCGCTGGCGCAGATCCGGCGGTTGGCGCCGTTCGACCTCCCGAGGTCCACTGAGGACACTCCGCTGCTGGTGATCCACGACGGCGGCGCGGTGCCGCAGGAGCTGTTCCCGCCGCGCGCACCGTGGCAGACCACCATGTACGTGCTGCCCTACCTACACCCGCAGGTCAGCAGCGGCACGGCGGCGAACACGGCGGACCTGGTGCTGCTGCAGCGCCTCCCGCTGAACCAGGCACAGCTCGCCCAGCGCATCTGGAGCCTCCGCGGCCACCAGGTCCAGCAGCTGACCCAGCTCAAGGACGACCAGGTGATCGCCCTCGGCAACATGACCTGGACGATGATCCGCCTGGTGACGAACCAGAAGGAGAAGGAGATCCTCGGCCCGATCCGCCGCGGCGACTGACTCCTCCGGCAACACCGCGAAAGCCCTGGCCACGACGGTCGGGGCTTTTCGTTTTCGGGCCCCTGAGCAGCGAGTGATATTAACTGCTCATAACCGGAAATGATGCCCAGATCCGCGGTGTTGAGCTGACCACGCCGAAGCCCTTCCGCAGGTCTGCGAAGTTGCCGGGCGAACTGGATGGAGATCTTCCACCAGACGACTTCGCCCAGCCTCCGGCCACCTCGATGGCGGAGCACTCGAGGTCCCCTTCCGCACGGCTTCCACCCCAGAGTCGACACGGCCGCACTCGACGGGACGGCCGCCACCACGGCCAGCAACCCGCCAACCATCACCGGCTGTTGCGCAATTTCGCGAGAAATTGACGTTCACCCTGGTGACGGTCAATTTCTCGCGAAATTGCACATCACCCCCCGTTCGGGGTCACGAAGTTGTCCACAGCGTCCCGAGTCATCCACAGATTTAAAAACGGTGCGTGACAGCAGCGTTTCCGGTCCGCCACTCTGTCCTACATGGACACTTCGACCGTTCTTCCGTACAAGACCGAAGCCCCGCTGTTCACCCGCGGCGAGGCGATCGCACACGGCATCAAAGACCGCGAACTGCGCACCAACTTCCGCAAGGTCATCCACGGGATCTACACGACGAGAGACGTCGAGATCACGCACGAGCTCCGATGTCGCGCCGCCTCAATAACCCTGCCTGACGACGCCATCCTCACCGTCCGCTCCGCTGCAACCTTGCTCGGAGTCCCGCTAGCCGGACCGAACGATCCCGTAGAAGTACTAGTCAGTGATCACAGCTACATGAACCGCCGATTCGGCCTACGAGCCTGGGCCAGGAAAAGCAGCGTCGACGAGCACGTCGCGTGGAACAGCATCCGACGGGCAACGCCCACCAGAGCCGCCTTTGACGTCCTCGCTCGAAACGCACCGAGCTTTGGCATCGCCAACTGCGATGCCATGCTGCACGCCGGGCTGGTCAACGAGGACGACCTGGCACGCTTCATTTCGACCCGCCGCTACTACGGAGTCCGCAAGGCACAGCGTGCGTTCGAACTCTTGGACGGTCGGGCGGAATCGATACCCGAGTCCGTGCTGAGGGTGACCCTCGTCGAAGGTGGGCTCGCGCCAACGCCGCAGGTCGAGGTGTACGACGAACGCGGATTCGTGGCCAGGGTCGATCTCGCCTTCGAGGAATCGAAACTCGCCGTGGAGTACGACGGCGCCTGGCACGCCGATCCCGGACAACAGCAACGTGATCGGCAACGGCGGAGACGCCTTCGGGAATGCGGCTGGACCGTTGTCGTCGTGACAGCCGACAGCCTCTACGGCGACCCGAAAGGAGTAGTCGCCGAAGTCAAGCACGCCCTCGGCCGCCGAAGGTGACTGAGCGCGAGCTGTTGCGCAATTTCGCGAGAAATTGACGTTCACCCTGGTGACGGTCAATTTCTCGCGAAATTGTCCCCACTCCGCATCAGGGGAGGGTGCGCATCGCCCGGGTTTGCGCGGCCCGGGCTTCGAGGTCTTCGTCTGACGGGTAGTCGATGGCCGTCAGGGTCAGGCCGTGGGCCGGGGCGACCGCCGTCGTCCGGTTGGTGGATTCGAGGAGTGCTGCCGGCCAGGGCCGGGCTTTCCGTCCGTCGCCGACCATCAGGAGCGTGCCCACCAGGCTCCGGACCATCGAGTGGCAGAACGCGTCCGCGCTGACGTGTGCGACGATCAGGTGCTCCGCCACCCGCCCCCACTCAAAGCGCTGGAGTTCGCGCACCGTCGTGGCGCCCTCCCGCGGCTTGCAGTACGCCGCGAAGTCGTTGAGCCCCAACAACTCCTGCGCCGCGGCGTTGAGCGCCGCCACGTCCAGCGGCCGGTTCCAGGCGAGTGTGTCCCGGCGCCGCAGCGGATCCACGCCCCACGGTGCGTCCGACACCTGGTACCGGTAGTGCCGGCGCAGCGCCGAGAACCGCGCGTCGAACGCCGAAGGCACCATCCGCGCCCCCAGCACCCGCACGTCCGGCGGGAGGATCCGGTTCCACCGGTGCACCATCCGCCCCAGGTCCGGGATCCCCTGCGCGTTAACGGAAATCCGCCCACCGCCGACCGGGTCGTGGGGCGCCACGTCGAAGTGCACGACCTGCCCCGACGCGTGCACCCCGGAATCCGTCCGCCCGGCGACCACCACCGGTCGCGGCACCGACCGCCCCGGCGGCTGCTTCGCCAGCGCGTCCTCCACCAGGCCCTGCACGGTGCGCTGACCCGGCTGCTTCGCCCAGCCGCAGAAATCCGTGCCGTCGTAGGAAACGTCGAGGCGCACGCGAACGAGCCCGCCGTCCCCAGCGGGAGCGGCGGGCTCGTTCACGGCAGCACTACGTGCCGGAATCAGGACTCGTCCTTCTTCTCGGCAGCGGTGTCCTCGGCCTTGGCCTCCGGAGCCTCGGTGGCCTCGGTGGCCTCGGTGGCCTCGGTGGCCTCCGGAGCCTCGGCCTTCGGGGTTTCCTCGGCCTTCGGCTCGTCCTTGGCGAACTTCGTGCCGCGAGCGGCCTCCGCCTCGGTGGTGACGAGCCTCTCGGTCACCAGCGCGATGACGGCCATCTTCGCGTTGTCACCCTTGCGCGGCATCATCTTGACGATGCGGGTGTAACCGCCGTTGCGTTCCGCGAAGTGCGGGCCGATCTCGGCGAAGAGCTTGTGCACGACGTCCTTGTCGCGGATGGTCTTCATGACCTCGCGACGGTTGTGCAGGTCACCCTTCTTGGCCTTGGTGATGAGCCGCTCGGCGATCGGCCGAAGCCGCTTCGCCTTCGCCTCGGTCGTGGTGATCCGGCCGTGCTCGAACAGCGAGGTGGCCAGGTTGGCCATGATGAGCCGCTCGTGCGCCGGCGACCCGCCGAGACGCGGACCCTTGGTCGGGGTGGGCATCGGTTGCTCCTCTCAGGGCGCGCCGGTGTACCCCGGACGCGCAACACAGCTACAGCTGCTCTGTCTCCGCGTAGTCCTGACCGTCGTCGTAGCCGTTGTCCTCGACGGGCCCGATCGCGCCGACGGTGGTCTCCTCGGAGGACCAGCCTTCGGACGGGTACTCGGCCGCCGCGGCCGACGGGTCGAATCCGGGCGGGCTGTCCTTGAGCGCGAGCCCAAGGCCGGCCAGCTTCATCTTGACCTCGTCGATGGACTTCGCACCGAAGTTGCGGATGTCCAGCAGGTCGGCCTCGCTGCGCGAGACCAGCTCGCCGACGGTGTGGATGCCCTCCCGCTTAAGGCAGTTGTAGGAGCGCACCGTCAGGTCGAGGTCCTCGATCGGCATCGCGTAGGCCGCGATGGTGTCGGCTTCCGCCGGCGACGGGCCGATCTCGATGCCTTCGGCGTCGATGTTGAGCTCGCGGGCGAGCCCGAACAGCTCGACGAGGGTGCGTCCCGCCGAAGCCACCGCGTCGCGCGGGGTGATCGACGGCTTGCTCTCCACGTCGAGGATCAGCTTGTCGAAGTCCGTGCGCTGCTCGACACGGGTCGCCTCGACCTTGTAGGTCACCTTCAGCACCGGCGAGTAGATCGAGTCCACCGGGATGCGGCCGATCTCGGCACCGGTCTGCTTGTTCTGCATCGCGGGGACATAGCCACGACCACGCTCGACGACGAGCTCGATCTCCAGCTTGCCCTTCGCGTTGAGGGTGGCGATGTGCAGGTCGGGGTTGTGCACCGTGACGCCCGCCGGCGGCACGATGTCGGCCGCGGTGACCTCACCCGGCCCCTGCTTGCGCAGGTACATCGTCACCGGCTCGTCTTCCTCGGAGCTGACGACCAGCTCCTTGATGTTCAGGATGACGTCGGTGACGTCTTCCTTCACACCCGGAATCGTGGTGAACTCGTGCAGCACACCGTCGATGCGCAGGCTGGTGACCGCCGCACCCGGGATCGAGGAGAGCAGGGTGCGACGCAGCGAGTTGCCGAGGGTGTAGCCGAAGCCCGGCTCCAGCGGCTCGATGACGAACCGGGAGCGCGTCTCCGACACCGCCTCGTCGGACAGTGTGGGTCGCTGGGAGATGAGCACTTCGTTTTCCTTTCCTCACGACGCCCGCTATTTGACGCCGATGGAATGGCGTTGCCCGCGAAGCGCGGGCCGGTGGCGGATTCCTGCACCGCCACCAATGGCTGCGAGCCGCCGGCGGCCAGACCCCGAGGGGGGCCGCCGACGGGACGCGTCACTTCGAGTAGAGCTCGACGATGAGCTGCTCGGTGACCGGAGTGTCGATCTGCGCGCGCTCCGGGCGCTGGTGCACCAGGATCCGCAGGTTCGAGGGCACAACTTGCAGCCAGGCTGGCACCGGCCGATCGCCGACGGTTTCCTTGGCGATGATGAACGGCGTGGTGGGCACCGACTTCGGCTTGACGTCGATGATGTCCCACTTCGAAACCTGGAAGCTGGGGACGTTCACCTTCTTGCCGTTGACCGTGAAGTGGCCGTGGCTGACCAGCTGCCGCGCCATCCGGCGGGTCCGGGCCATGCCGGCGCGGTAAACGACGTTGTCCAGCCGGGACTCCAGCAGCTGCAGGAGATTGTCACCCGTCTTGCCCGGGCGCCGGTTAGCGTCCTCGTAGTACGAGCGGAACTGGCGCTCCAGCACACCGTAGGTGAACTTCGCCTTCTGCTTCTCCTGGAGCTGCAGCAGGTACTCGGTTTCCTTGATGCGCGCGCGGCCGTGCTGCCCCGGGGGGTACGGACGGCGCTCGAACGCCTGGTCACCACCGACGAGGTCAACCTTCAGACGGCGGGACTTGCGGGTCGCGGGACCGGTATAACGTGCCATCTCTGTCTACTCCTTCCCGCGCCTCAGACCCGACGCCGCTTCGGCGGCCGGCAGCCGTTGTGCGGCTGCGGGGTCACGTCCTGAATGGTGCCGACCTCGAGACCGGCGGCCTGCAGCGAACGGATCGCCGTCTCCCGGCCCGAACCCGGACCCTTGACGAAGACGTCGACCTTCTTCATGCCGTGCTCGGCGGCCTTGCGGGCCGCGTTCTCGGCGGCCATCTGCGCGGCGAACGGGGTGGACTTACGGGAGCCCTTGAACCCGACGTGGCCGGCCGAGGCCCAGGCGATCACCGCACCGGTCGGGTCGGTGATCGAAACGATGGTGTTGTTGAACGTGCTCTTGATGTGCGCCTGGCCGTGAGCGACGTTCTTCTTTTCCTTGCGCCGCACCTTCTTGACGGCACCAGCGCGAGACTTGGGTGGCATGGCTTTAGCTGACTCCTAGCGAGGCTTACTTCTTCCCGGCCTTCTTCTTGCCGGCGACCGTCTTCTTCGGCCCCTTGCGGGTACGGGCGTTGGTCTTCGTCCGCTGCCCGTGAACCGGCAGGTGCCGGCGGTGCCGAAGCCCCGCGTAGCAGCCGATCTCGATCTTCCGGCGGATGTCGGCCTGGACCTCGCGGCGGAGGTCACCCTCGACCCGGTAGCTGCTCTCGATGAAGTCGCGCAGCTTGGTGAGCTGCTCGTCATCGAGGTCGCGCGGCCGGGCGTCGGGCGAGATTCCGGTCGCGGAGAGGATCTCCTTCGACCGGGTCTTGCCGATCCCGTAGATGTAGGTGAGCGCGATCTCCATGCGCTTTTCGCGCGGGAGATCGACGCCGACGACCCGTGCCATCTGGCCGGTTCTCCTTCGTTGATCCAGGTCTGGTCCCTCGCCGCCCCCGCAACTGATGCGGAGCCCCGGCCTGGTCCGGGGGTCAATCGGCCCGCGTTAGGGCCGACAGGTCGAGGGAGTTCCTACTCAATTTTTGCGACGCTGTGCTGCGCTCAGCCCTGACGCTGCTTGTGACGGGCGTTGTCGCAGATCACCAGCACCCGCCCGTGACGGCGGATGACCTGGCACTTGTCGCAGATTCGCTTCACACTCGGCTGGACCTTCACGGTCGTGCTCTCCTGCTCGGACGCGTGTCCGGTCGCCCGGACACCGTGGAGGTCACTTGTAGCGGTAGACGATGCGCCCACGGGAAAGGTCGTACGGCGAGAGCTCCACCACGACCCGGTCCTCGGGCAGGATGCGGATGTAGTGCTGACGCATCTTGCCACTGATGTGTGCGAGGACCTTGTGGCCGTTCTCCAACTCGACACGGAACATCGCGTTGGGGAGCGGTTCGATCACCCGACCCTCGACCTCAATGGCCCCGTCTTTCTTGCCCATGTCCTCCGCGTTTCGTGACGGTGACGGTTTGCGGACCTAAGTCCCGCCGCTTGCACCGGAGGCCCCGGCACCCGCGACGGGCACACCGCAGCCCGGTCCGGAACACCGATGACGACCCGTTCCGGGAACATGGAGCGGATTACCAGGCACAACGAACCGGCGCTACGAGTGCGCCGATGTTCCACTGTACGCGGCGCCGTTTGGGCGCTCCACATCGGGGCAGCTCAACGGCGCTGTGGACACGCTGTGCAACGTGAGGGTGACGCTCATGACGGAACCCGACCGCGCCTCGCGGCGGCTTGCGCGGTCGCTTCGGATCTCACTACTTTCGATCACACGCCCGACATCGGGGTCGAGGGCCCGGACCGTGGGAGAACCGAGGAGAAGCGTGACACCTCAGCAGGAGCAACGCGGCTGGAGCGCAGCGCCGCAGATCCGCAAGGTCGGCAGCGTCGGGCAGAACGCGGCGAGCAAGCTGGAGGAGTACCGGACCTTCTTCCAGACCGCGGTGCGCAACCCGAAGATGGTCGGCGCGGCGACCCCGACCTCCGCCACGGTAGCCGCCACGGTAGCCCAGGTGGTGCCGACGACCGGGACCCCGGTGGTGGTCGAGCTCGGCCCCGGCACCGGTTCGTTGAGCAACGGCATCCACCGCAGGCTGCCCGAGGGCTCCCGGCACATCGGCATCGAGCTAGGCGAGGGCATGGTCGAGCACCTGCGCACCCACAAGCCTTGGATGGAGATCATGCACGGCGACGCCGGCGACCTGCTCGCGCTGCTGGACAAACACAACATCCACCGGGTGGACGCGGTCATCAGCAGCATCCCGTGGTCGCTGCTGGCGGCCGACGCGCAGAACCACATCCTGCGGCAGGCCGCCGAGGCGCTCGCCCCGCAGGGCGCGTTCACCGCGCTGACCTACCTGCCCGCCGACCAGACGCCGGGCGGCCGCCGCTTCCGCACCCGGCTGGGGCAGACGTTCGACGAGGTCCTCACCCACACCACGTGGCGCAACCTCCCGCCGGTCCTGCACTACATCTGCCGCCGCCCGCTGCGGTAGGCCGCGCAACCCGCAGGGATGAAACTGGGACACTGCCCGGGTGAACCCCGAATCACGCTCCGTCACCTGCGCACCAGGCTTGACGCATGACCAACAGCACACCAGTCCAGGTGGACACGCCGCAAACTCATGAAGACGCATCGCCACGTACCGCGACCTGCAAAGATCCGCTGCACGCTGCGATCGAAGCACCAGCTACCGTCGCCGCGTTCGCCGATTTGGCAGGAGTGGCCGTGAGCAAGCGAAAGAAGCTGCGCGAGTACTGGACGTTCCTCAACCGCGCGGCCCGCCGACCGTCGAGGGTGGGTGCCGTGCTGCCGACCTCCCAGCACGTCGCGGCCGCGGTGGCCACCGTGGTGCCCAGCTACGGCACCCCGACCGTGCTGGAGCTCGGCCCGGGCACCGGCGCGCTCAGCGGCCCCATCCAGCGCCGACTGTCCGAGGGCGCGCGGCACCTGGCCGTGGAGATCGACCCGGAGATGGTGCGCTACCTGCGCAGCACCAAGCCCTGGCTGGATGTCATCGAGGGCGACGCCACCCACCTGCGCAAACTGCTGGACGACGCCGGGGTCGACCAGGTCGACGCCGTGATCAGCAGCATCCCGTGGACCCTGCTGCCGCCGGACAAGCAGCGCGAGCTGCTCCTGCAGGCTGCCTCGGTGATGGCGCCGAACGGGGTATTCACCACGGTCACGTACCTGACCACGCTGTGGCGACCGCCCACCCGGCAGTTCGTCGAGGCGCTGCACGACACCTTCGAGGAAGTGCTCCCGCGGACCGCGATCTGGCGCAACGTCCCCCCGGCCCGCATCTACGCCTGCCGCCGCCCCAAGTGACTCCACCCGGCGCAAGTTCCATTGAAATCAGACCTTCGATTTCCATTGAAATCGCATCGGGGACTGGTCAGTCCTCGGCGGCGGTGAGGACCCAGGGGCCGTCTTCGGTGATCGCGACCGTGTGCTCCCAGTGCGCGGCGCGGGAGCCGTCCTCCGTCACCACGGTCCAGGCGTCGTCGAGCTCCTCGGTCTCCGCCGAACCGAGCGTCAGCATCGGCTCCACGGCGATCGCCATGCCGACCCGCAGCCGCGGGCCCTTCCCCGGCTTGCCGAGGTTCGGCAGGAACGGCTCCATGTGCATCTGGGTGCCGATGCCGTGACCGCCGTACTCCGCGATGATCCCGTACTCCACGCCATCGGCCTGCGCGGCCGAGCGCGCCGCGGTCTCCACCGCGTGCGAGATGTCGGTCAGCCGGTTCCCGGCCCGGACCTGCTCGATGCCCGCCCACATGCTGGCCTCGGTCGCCGCCGACAGGCCGCGGTCCTTCGCGCTCACCTCGCCGATCGCCAACGTCACGGCGGAGTCGCCGTGCCAGCCCTCCAAGATCGCGCCGCAGTCCACCGACAACAGGTCGCCCTCGGCTAGGACCTCGGTGCGGGCCGGGATCCCGTGCACCACCTTCTCGTTCAACGAAGCGCAGATCGACGCCGGGAAACCGTGGTAGCCCTTGAAGGAGGGCACCGCGCCGGCGTCCCGGATCACCTGCTCCGCGACCGCGTCCAGCTCGCCGGTGCTCGCCCCCGGCTTCGCGTGCTCGGTCACCGCAGCCAGCGCGCGGGCCACGACCAGACCGGCGGCGCGCATCGCCTCGATCTCGCCCCGCGACTTGAGCTCGATGCCCTTCCCCCGACGCAACAAGGCACTCACCTTCAGGATTCTTTCTCGGACTGCGTTCCCCGCCGGTCACCGCGACGACCGGCCGACCGGCTCACTCCCGGTTGCGCAGCGCTTCCAACGCTCGGGCGGTGATCTCCTCGATCGAGCCGACGGCGTCGATCTTGACGATCCGGTCCCGGTAGTACTGCAGCAGCGGCTCGGTCTCCGAACGGTACACCGCCAGCCGACGGCGGATGACGTCCTCGGTGTCGTCCGAGCGCCCGCGGGCGAGCATCCGCTTGACCAGCTCTTCCTCCGGCACGTCGAACTGCAGCACCGCAGTCAGCTCCGCGCCGTGCTCGCTCAGCATATCGCGGAGCACCTCGGCCTGCGCCGTGTTGCGGGGGTAGCCGTCCAGCAGGAAGCCCTTGGCGGCGTCCTCGTCGGAGAGGCGGTCGCGCACCATCTCGTTGGTGACCTCGTCGGGGACCAGCTCGCCGGCATCCATGTAGCTCTTGGCCTTCTGGCCGAGCGGGGTGGAGTTGCCGATGTTCGCGCGGAACAGATCTCCGGTGGAGATGTGCGGGACGTCCAACTGCTCGCTGAGCACGGCCGCCTGGGTGCCCTTGCCCGCACCGGGCGGGCCGACGAGAACCAATCGCACCAAGGGTCTGCCTCCGAATCAATCCGATCGCGCGCCAACTGCTGACGAGCTGCACGGGCGCCCTGAATGCATCCGGGCAGCCACGCTCCAACCCTACGCATGGGCCACGCGCACCAAGCCGGCCCACCCGCAACGACGGTCCCCGGGCATGCGCCACCGCGCGCCCGGACCGTCCAGTTTACCGGAGGAAACCCTCGTACCTGCGTTGCGTGAGCTGGCTCTCGATTTGCTTCACGGTGTCCAGGCCGACGTTGACCATGATCAGCACCGCGGTGCCGCCGAACGGGAAGTTCTGGTTCTGGCCCTGACCGCCGGTGATGCCGAGGAAGAAGTTCGGCAGGATCGCGATGATGCCCAGGTACAACGAGCCGGGCAGGGTGATCCGGGAGAGCACGAAGTTCAGGTACTCCGCGGTCGGCCGACCGGGCCGGATGCCCGGGATGAACCCGCCGAACTTCTTCATGTCGTCGGCGCGCTCTTCCGGGTTGAACGTGATCGACACGTAGAAGTACGCGAAGAAGACGATCAACGACATGTACAGCAGGATGTGCACCCAGCTGGACGGCGACACGATGTAGGTCTGGATGAACCGCGCCCACCAGGTGTCCTGGTTGCCGGCCAGCTGGCCGAGCAGCTGCGGCAGGTACAGCAGCGAGGAACCGAAGATGACCGGGATGACACCTGCCTGGTTCACCTTCAGCGGCAGGTAGGTGGAGGTCCCGCCGTACATCCGGCGGCCGATCATGCGCTTGGCGTATTGCACCGGGATCCGGCGCTGTGCCTGCTCGATGAAGACCACGGTCGCGATGATCACGATGGCGAAGGCGCACACCACGGTGAAGACCAGCCCGCCGTGCGAGGTGAGGATCGCGCCACCCTCGGCCGGGATCCGCGAGGCGATCGAGACGAAGATCAGCAGCGACATGCCGTTACCGATGCCGCGCTCGGTGATCAGCTCGCCCATCCACATCAGCACCGCGGCACCGGCGGTCATCACGACGACGATGGTGATCAGGTTCAGCACCGAGTCGTCCGGGATGACCGACACCGAGCAGCCCTGGAAGAGCTGGCCGCGGACCGCGAGCGCCACGATGCCGGTGCCCTGCAGGATCGCCAGCGCGATGGTCAGGTACCGGGTGTACTGGGTCAGCTTCGCCTGGCCGGACTGGCCTTCCTTCTTCAGCTGCTCGAAGCGCGGGATGACCACCTGCAGCAGCTGGATGATGATGCTCGCGGTGATGTAGGGCATGATGCCCAGCGACAACACCGACAGCTGCAGCAGCGCACCGCCGCTGAAGAGGTTGAGCAGCGAGTACACGCTCTGCGAACCGCTGCCCTGGATCTGCTCGATGCACTTCTGGATGTTCGGGTACGAAACCCCCGGAGAGGGGATCGTGGCGCCGAGCCGGTAGAGCACGACCATGCCCAGGGTGAACAGGATCTTGCGGCGCAGGTCCGGCGTCGCCAGAGCCGAGCGGAAGGCGCCGAGCACGCGAACCTCCTGTACGCGAGCCGGTCGGAACCGGCCGGGAAAAATGCGGTGATTTCCACAGCACCCGTTCATTACGGCACTGCCGGGGCGACTCTAGCAGGCCCGAACGAAGCCACGGACGGCGACCGAAGCCGCACAGCTGATCACAGCGTCCGCCATCGGCGAACCAGATTTTTCACAGGTCCCCCGAAAAACGTGAACACCCAAATACTCTGCCCCCAGGACAAGACGAAACAGATTGTCCCCCAAGGCAATTCGATCACGCGGCCGACCGGGAACCACCAATTCCCGGGTACACCGAAACGATCGGGTTGCGGGTGGAGGGCGCCTTCGACCGACTGCACCGGTCGAAAGCGCCCTCCAGTCTTCACCTGATCGGGAAAAGACCGAGGGCCGGGCGACTTCCCGTCGCCCGGCCCTCGGTTGGAAAACCGTTGTCAGCGGTCCAGTTTGGTGACCGAACCACCCGCAGCGGTGATCTTCTCCTGGGCGCTGCCGGTGAACGCGTGCGCGGTCACCTCCAGCTTGATGCCCTCCAGATCCCCGTCGCCGAGGATCTTGGCCAGCTCGTTCTTCTTGACCAGGCCCTTGGCGACCAGCTCGTCGATGCCGACGGTGCCGCCCTCCGGGAACGCCTGGGCAAGCCGACCGATGTTCACACCCTGGTACTCGGTGCGGAAGCGGTTCTTGAAGCCCTTCAGCTTCGGGAGCCGCATGTGGATCGGCATCTGCCCGCCCTCGAAGCGGGGGGAGACGTTCTTGCGGGCCTTGGTGCCCTTGGTACCGCGACCGGCGGTCTTGCCCTTGGAGCCCTCACCACGGCCGACGCGGACCTTGTCGCGCTTCGCACCGGGGGCCGGACGCAAGTCGTGCAGTTTGATGACCATGTCAGTCGACCTCCTCGACCGTCACCAGGTGACGGACGGCGTTGATCATGCCGCGCACGTTGGAGTCATCCGGACGCACCACGGACTGACGGATCTTGCGCAGCCCGAGGGAGCGCATACTGTCGCGCTGGTTCTGCTTGGTGCCGACCAGCCCGCGCACCTGGGTGATCTTCAGCTGTGCCATGTCGATCAGGCCCCCTGCTGCGCCGCACGGGCACGCAGGATGAACGCCGGGGCGACGTCCTCCAGGGGCAGGCCGCGACGAGCCGCGACCTCCTCCGGACGCTGCAGCAGCTTCAGCGCGGCGACCGTGGCGTGCACGATGTTGATCGGGTTGTCGCTGCCCAGAGACTTGCTCAGCACGTCGTGGACACCGGCGCACTCCAGCACCGCGCGAACCGGGCCACCGGCGATGACACCGGTACCGGCGCTGGCCGGACGCAGCAGCACGACGCCCGCGGCGTCCTCGCCCTGCACCGGGTGGGTGATGGTGCCGCCCAGGCGCGGGACGCGGAAGAAGTTCTTCTTCGCCTCCTCGACGCCCTTGGCGATCGCCGCCGGAACTTCCTTGGCCTTGCCGTAACCGACACCGACCATGCCGTCCCCGTCGCCGACGACGACCAGCGCGGTGAAGCTGAACCGCCGGCCACCCTTGACGACCTTCGCGACGCGGTTGATGGTCACGACGCGTTCGAACTGCGGGGTCTTCTCTTGGGCCGCCCCGCCACGGCCGCCGTCGCGGCGATCCCGGCGGTCCTTGCCGCCGGAGTCCCCGCCCTCACGCCGAGTGCGTCCAGGCATCAGGCGTCCCTTCCGTTCTCGTTCTTACCCACTTGTCAGAACTCCAGTCCGCCGTCACGGGCGGCGTCGGCCAGCGCGGCCACCCGACCGTGGTAGGCGTTACCGCCGCGGTCGAACACGACCTTGTCGATGCCGGCGTCCTTGGCACGGGCCGCAACGAGCTCGCCGACCTTGGTGGCCTTGGCCTTCTTGTCGCCCTCGACGGCCCGGACATCGGTTTCCAGGCTGGAAGCCGAGACCAGGGTGTGGCCCTTGGTGTCGTCGATGACCTGCGCGACGATGTTGCGCAGCGACCGGGTCACGACCAGACGCGGACGCTCGGCGGTGCCAACGATCTTCTTGCGGATGCGCGTGTGCCGCTTGGCACGGGCAAGCCGACGCTTGGTCGAGAGGTCCTTGCCCACCGGCTTACGCTTGGTAGCTGTCGTCTCGCTCATGGTCACTTACCCGTCTTCCCGACCTTGCGGCGGATGATCTCACCTGCGTAGCGGACACCCTTGCCCTTGTACGGGTCGGGCTTGCGCAGCTTGCGAATCCTGGCCGCGATCTCGCCGACCAACTGCTTGTCGATGCCCTTGACCGACAGCTTGGTCGGACCATCTACGGCGAACTGGATGCCTTCCGGCGGTTCGATCACGATGGGGTGGCTGTAGCCGAGGGAGAACTCCAGGTTCGACCCCTTCTGCAGCACGCGGTAACCGACGCCGTGGATCTCCAGGTTCTTCTGGTAACCCTGGCTGACACCGATCACCATGTTGTTGACCAGCGTCCGGGTGAGCCCGTGCAGCGAACGGCTTTCCCGCTCGTCGTTGGGGCGCTTCACCAGGATCGAACCGTCCTCGTCCCGCTCGACGACGATCGGCTCGGCGACCTGGTGCTGCAGGCTGCCCTTGGGGCCCTTCACGTTCACCGCCGGGCCGTCGATGGTCACCTCGACGCCGGAGGGGACGGTGATCGGCAGCTTTCCAATGCGCGACATTGCCGCTCCTCCTCCCTTACCAGACGTAGGCGAGGACTTCCCCGCCCACGCCCTTCTTCATGGCCTGCCGGTCGGTCAGCAGACCGCCGGAGGTCGAGATGATCGCGACGCCCAGGCCACCCAGCACCTTGGGAAGGTTGGTGGACTTGGCGTAGACCCGCAGGCCGGGCTTCGAGACCCGGCGCAGGCCCGCGATGCTCCGCTCGCGGTTCGGGCCGTACTTGAGCTCGACGACGAGCTGCTTGCAGTTCTCGCCCTCTTCGACGCGGGAGCCGGACACGTAGCCCTCCCGCTTGAGGATCTCGGCGATGTTCGCCTTCAGCTTGGAGTGCGGCATCACGACCTCGTCGTGGTATGCCGAGTTTCCGTTGCGCAGACGCGTCAGCATGTCTGCGATCGGATCGGTCATCGTCATGACCTGCTCAACCTTTCTCGTCTGGTTCCGATGGGCCCCGACCGCGCACCACCCGGGATCCGGGTGGCCGTCTGGGCCCTGGCCTGGACGAAGTTCGGGGTTTCCCGGCCGAGCAGCCGGATCCCTTGTCATTTCACGTGCAAGCACGGCGTTCGCCGCGGAGCGTGGGCATCAGCCCTGGTAGGCCCGCTGAGGGTACCGGGAGCCGGCATCCCCGCAGCAGGCGGGCAGTCACCAGGAAGACTTGCTCACGCCGGGCAGTTCGCCCGCGTGCGCCATCTCGCGGAAGCACACCCGGCACAGCCCGAACTTGCGGAACACCGCACGCGGCCGGCCGCAGCGCTGGCAGCGGGTGTAGCCGCGGACGTTGAACTTCGGCTTGCGCGCCGCCTTGATAACCAGCGCCTTCTTGGCCATCGCTCAGTTCTCCTTGAACGGGAAGCCCAGGTGCTTCAGCAGCGCCCGGCCCTCCTCATTGTTGGTGGCCGTGGTAACGACAGTGATGTCCATGCCACGTGGGCGGTCGATGTTGTCCGGGTTGATCTCGTGGAACATCGACTGCTCGTTGAGGCCGAACGTGTAGTTGCCCTTGCCGTCGAACTGCTTCGGCGACAACCCGCGGAAGTCGCGGATTCGCGGCAGCGCGATGGTGACCAGGCGGTCCAGGAACTCCCACATCCGGTCGCCGCGCAGGGTGACCCGCGCACCGATCGGCATGCCCTCGCGGAGCTTGAACTGCGCGATGGACTTGCGGGCCTTGCGGATCTCCGGCTTCTGACCGGTGATGATCGACAGGTCGCGGACCGCGCCCTCGATCAGCTTGCTGTCCCGAGCGGCGTCGCCAACACCCATGTTGACCACGACCTTGACCACGCCGGGCGTCTGCATCACGTTGGAGTAGTTGAACTCCTCGTTGAGCGCCAGGCGGATCTCCTCGCGGTAACGGGTCTTCAGCCGCGGGACAATCTTCTCAGCGCCTTTTTCCAAGGTAGTCATGATCAGATGTCCTTACCGTTACGACGAGAAATGCGAACCTTCTTGCCGTCCTCACCGATGCGGTAGCCGACCCGGGTGGGCTTGCCGTCGGAGTCCACGACCATCACGTTGCTCACGTGGATCGACGCTTCCTGGGTGACGATGCCGCCGGACTGCGCGCCACGCTCGGTCCGGGAGACCTTGGTGTGCTTCTTGATCCGGTTGACACCCTCGACCAGCACGCGCTGCTCCTGCGGCATGGCCTTGATGACCTTGCCCTTGGCGCCCTTGTCCTTGCCGGAGATGACGACGACCGTGTCGCCTTTCTTGATTTTCATCACAAAACCTCCGGCGCGAGCGAGATGATCTTCATGAACTTCTTGTCGCGCAGCTCGCGGGCGACGGGCCCGAAGATACGGGTGCCCCGCGGTTCGCCACCGGGCTTGACCAGCACCGCAGCGTTCTCGTCGAACCGGATGTAGGAACCATCCGCCCGACGCTTTTCCTTCTTCTGGCGGACGATGACGGCCTTGACCACATCGCCCTTCTTGACTCCGGCACCGGGGATGGCTTCCTTGACGGTCGCCACGATGATGTCCCCGAGGCCCGCGTACCGCCGACCCGACCCACCGAGGACACGGATCGTGAGGATCTCCTTGGCCCCGGTGTTGTCGGCGACACGCAGTCGCGACTCCTGCTGGATCACGTCTGACTCCTGACCCTAAGTACTCGGACCTGGCCCGAGCACACTCTGGCGCGCCAAATTTCCGACCTGACGCGCGCGGTCAACTTCCGGAACGCGAACCGGCCGACCGCTGGGAGAATTCCCGGCATTGCCCGGGCATGGGTGTCCCGCAGCGGTCAGCCAGCCGCAACCGTTCAGTTTTACTTGGCCTTCTCGACGACCTCGACGAGCCGCCAGCGCTTGGTGGCCGACAGCGGTCGGGTCTCCATCAGCAGCACGCGGTCGCCGACACCGGCCGTGTTGGCCTCGTCGTGCACCTTGACCTTGCTGGTCTGCCGCATGACCTTGCCGTAGAGGGCGTGCTTCTTGCGGTCTTCGAGGGCGACCACGATCGTCTTGTCCATCTTGTCCGAGACGACGTAGCCCTCGCGCACCTTGCGACGGTTGCGCTCCACGCCCTGTCCTTTCTCACTCATGCCGCTCCCTCCTCAGCGCCTTCGGGGGAAACCGTCAGGCCCAATTCGCGCTCGCGCATGATGGTGTAGATCCGGGCGATGTCCTGGCGGACGACGCGCAGCCGCCGGTTGTTCTGCAGCTGACCCGTGGCCATCTGGAAGCGGAGGTTGAACAGCTCCTCCTTTGCCTCCTTCAGCCGCTGGGCGAGCTCCTCCTCGTTGAGTTCGCGGAGCTCGGATGCGGTGACACCCGCTGCCATCAGAAGTCACCACCCTCACGGGACACGATCTTGCACTTCATCGGGAGCTTGTGCGCCGCACGGGTCAGCGCCTCGATCGCCGTCTTCTCGTTCGGGAAGGTCAGCTCGAACATGATGCGTCCGGGCTTGACGTTGGCGACCCAGGACTCCGGCGAACCCTTACCGGAACCCTGACGGGTTTCGGCCGGCTTCTTGGTCAGCGGGCGGTCCGGGAAGATGTTGATCCACACCTTGCCGCCACGCTTGACGTGCCGGGTGATCGCGATACGGGCCGACTCGATCTGCCGGTTGGTCACGTAGCCGTGCTCGATCGCCTGAATGCCGTACTCGCCGAAGTTGATCCGGGTGCCACCCTTGGCGAAGCCCGTACGCTTCGGCGCGTGGCTCTTACGCCACTTCACCCTGCGTGGGACGAGCACGTCTCAGCCCTCCGTCTTCTCTTCAGCCGCAGCAGCCTGCGGCTGCTCGCCCTCCGCGGCCTTCTCGGCCTTGGCGGACTTGTCAGCTGCAGCGCGGTCCGCGCCACCGGCACCCCGGCGACGACCACCACGGTCGGAACGGCCACCGCGCTCGCCGCGCTCGCCGCGGTCGCCGCGGTCGCCGCGGTCGCCACCACCGCGCGGCGGACGGACCTCGGACTGCTCTTGCTTCTGCTTCAGGCCACCGACCAGCTCGCCCTTGTAGATCCACACCTTGACGCCGATACGGCCGAAGGTGGTGCGGGCCTCGAAGAAGCCGTAGTCGATGTCCGCGCGCAGCGTGTGCAGCGGAACCCGACCCTCGCGGTAGAACTCCGAGCGGGACATCTCCGCGCCGCCCAAGCGACCCGAGCACTGCACCCGGATGCCCTTGACCTGCGACGAGCGCATGGCCGACTGGATGGCCTTGCGCATCGCGCGCCGGAAGGACACGCGGTTGGACAGCTGCTCGGCCACGCCCTGCGCGACCAGCTGGGCGTCCGCCTCGGGGTTCTTGACCTCGAGGATGTTGAGCTGAACCTGCTTACCGGTCAGCTTCTCCAGCGAACCGCGGATGCGGTCCGCCTCGGCACCGCGGCGGCCGATGACGATGCCCGGCCGGGCGGTATGAATGTCCACGCGGACCCGCTCGCGGGTGCGCTCGATCTCAACCTTCGAGATCCCAGCGCGCTCCATGCCGCGAGACAGCTGCCGGCGGATCTTGACGTCCTCCGCGACGTACTCCGAGTACTGCTTGTCGGCGTACCAGCGAGACTTCCAGTCCGTGGTGATGCCGAGTCGGAAGCCGTGCGGGTTGATCTTCTGACCCACTACCGGGCACTCCCCTTCTGGCTCTTTCGGGACTTGGTCGCCGCACGCGGCCGAGACTCGATCTCGACCGTGATGTGGCTTGTCCGCTTCCGGATCCGGTACGCACGGCCCTGCGCGCGCGGCCGGAACCGCTTCAACGTCGGCCCCTCGTCCACGTACGCGTGGTGCACCCACAGCGTCTCGGGGTCGAGGGAAAGATTGTTCTCCGCGTTGGCGATCGCACTGGCGAGCACCTTCGACACCGGACCGCTGGCGGTCTGCGGCGCGAACTGAAGCACGGCCAGGGCATCGCTGGCGCTCCGGCCCTTGATGAGCTCGACCACGCGCCGCGCCTTCATCGGCGACACGCGGACGAACCGGGCCCGCGCCACTGCGCGCGGGGTCTCCTCCGCGGCAGTGTCGTCGGAACGGGCTGTCATCCTGCTACCCCTTGCTCTTACTCGTTCGTGTCACAGACCCGCTCAGCGGCGGCGCGACTTCCGGTCATCCTTGACGTGGCCCTTGAAGGTGCGGGTCGGGGCGAATTCGCCCAGCTTGTGCCCGACCATCGACTCGGTGACGAACACCGGGATGTGCTTGCGACCGTCGTGCACCGCGAAGGTGTGGCCCAGCATGTCCGGGATGATCGTCGACCGGCGGGACCAGGTCTTGATCACGGTCTTCTTGCCCGACTCGTTAAGCACGTCCACCTTCTTGAGCAGGTGGTCGTCCACGAACGGGCCCTTCTTCAGGCTGCGTGGCATGTTTGCTTACCTCCCTGCTCAGCGCTTCTTGCCAGTACGGCGACGGCGGACGATGAGCTTGTCACTGGGCTTGCGGCGGCGGGTGCGACCCTCCGGCTTGCCCTTCGGGTTGACCGGGTGACGACCACCGGAGGTCTTGCCCTCACCACCACCGTGCGGGTGGTCCACCGGGTTCATCACGACACCGCGGACGGTCGGGCGCTTGCCCTTCCACCGCATGCGGCCGGCCTTGCCCCAGTTGATGTTGGCGTGCTCGGAGTTGCCGACCTCGCCGACGGTGGCCCGGCACCGCGCGTCCACGTTGCGGATTTCGCCCGAGGGCATCCGCAGCTGGGCGTACGGGCCGTCCTTGGCCACCAGCTGCACCCGGGCGCCGGCCGACCGCGCGATCTTGGCGCCGCCACCGGGGCGGAGCTCGATCGCGTGGATCACGGTGCCGGTCGGGATGTTGCGCAGCGGCAGGTTGTTACCCGGCTTGATGTCCGCACGCGCACCGCTCTCGATGGCGTCGCCCTGCTTGATGTTGTTCGGCGCAATGATGTAGCGCTTCTCGCCATCGGCGTAGTGCAGGAGCGCGATCCGAGCGCTGCGGTTCGGGTCGTACTCGATGTGCGCGACCTTGGCCGGCACACCGTCCTTGTCGTTGCGGCGGAAGTCGATCACGCGGTAAGCCCGCTTGTGACCGCCACCCTTATGCCGCGTGGTGATCTTGCCCTGAGCGTTGCGGCCCGCCTTCTTGTTCAGCGGACGCACCAACGACTTCTCCGGCTCCGACCGGGTGATCTCGGCGAAGTCGGACACGCTCGCGCCACGACGGCCCGGCGTCGTCGGCTTGTACTTGCGAATGCCCATTGTTAACGCAACCTCGTCCTAATCAGCACCGGTCAGGCGGCCGGTCCGCCGAAGATCTCGATCGGCTTGCTCTCCGGCGACAGGGTGACGATCGCCCGCTTGGTGTCTTTGCGCTTGCCGAACCCGGACCGGGAACGCTTGCGCTTGCCGTTGCGGTTGATCGTGTTGACGCTGGTCACCTTGACGTCGAAGATCTTCTCGACCGCGATCTTGATCTCGGTCTTGTTCGAGCGCGGGTCCACCAGGAAGGTGTACTGCCCCTGTTCGAGCAGCCCGTAGCTCTTCTCGGAGATCACCGGCGCAAGGATGATGTCTCGCGGGTCGGCGCTCACTGCTGTGCCTCCTCTGCGGAAGACGCGGCGGCCTTGACCGACCGGCCCTTGACGGGGCCCGCGACGAAACGCTCGAACGCGGACTTGGTGAACACCACGTCATCGCTGTTGAGGACGTCGTAGGTGTTCAGCTGGCCCGGGTCGATCAGGTGCACGTTCTGCAGGTTCCGCAGGCTCAGCCACGAGTTCTCCTCCTCGTGGCGGTTGAGCACGACCAGAACCTTCTTGGCCTCGGTCCAGTTGCGCAGCGCGGTCTTCGCCGACTTGGTGGACGGCGTCTCGCCGCCGACCACGCCGGTGACCACGTGCAGCTGGCCGGCGCGAACCCGGTCGGAGAGGGCACCGCGCAGGGCGGCGACCTTCATCTTCTTCGGGGTCCGCTGGGAGTAGTCCCGCGGCTGCGGCCCGTGGACGACGCCACCGCCGGTGAACTGCGGGGCCCGGATGGAGCCCTGCCGGGCGTTGCCGGTGCCCTTCTGGCGGTACGGCTTCCTGCCGCCGCCAGACACCATGCCGCGCGTCTTGGTGGAGTGGGTGCCCTGGCGCGCAGCGGCCAGCTGGGCCACCACGACCTGGTGCATCAGGGGCACGTTCGCCTGCACGTCGAAGATCTCGGCGGGCAATTCGACGGTGCCGTCGGTCTTACCGTCCGGGGTACGGACGTCGAGCGTCAGGCTCATCACGCACCACCCTTCGCAGGACTCTTAACCAGGACCAGGCCGCCCTTGGGACCGGGGACGGCGCCCTTGATCAGCAGCAGGCCGGTCTCCGACTCCACCTTGTGAACCTTCAGGTTCTGGGTGGTGACGCGGTCCGAGCCCATCCGCCCGGCCATCCGCATGCCCTTGAACACGCGGCCCGGGGTGGCGCAGCCACCGATGGAGCCCGGCTTGCGGTGCACCGCCTGGGTACCGTGGCTGGCACCCTGGCTACGGAAACCGTGCCGCTTGATGGTGCCCGCGAAGCCCTTGCCCTTGCTGGTGCCGACCACGTCGACCACCGCGCCCGCCTCGAAGACGTCCGCGCCGATCTCCTGGCCCAGCTCGTACTCACCGGCGTCCGCGGTGCGCAGCTCCACGACGTGGCGGCGCGGGGTGACGCCGGCCTTGGTGAAGTGGCCGCCCCGCGGCTTGTTCACCTTGCGCGGGTCGATGGCGCCGAACGCCAGCTGCACGGCCGAGTAGCCGTCTTTCTCGGGGGTCCGAATCTGGGTTACCACGTTCGGCCCGGCCTGCACGACCGTCACCGGGACAATCCGGTTCTGGTCGTCGAAGACCTGGGTCATGCCGAGCTTGGTGCCCAGAATCCCCTTGATCTGCCTGTCAGACATAGGTCTCGTTCTCTCCAGCTACCTCGTCGCCGCGCTTACTGGATGTTCACGTCGACGCTGGCCGGCAGGTCGATGCGCATCAGCGCGTCAACCGTCTTCGGCGTCGGTTCGAGGATGTCGATGAGCCGCTTGTGCGTCCGCATCTCGAAGTGCTCCCGCGAGTCCTTGTACTTGTGCGGGGAGCGGATGACGCAGTAGACGTTCTTCTCCGTGGGCAGCGGCACTGGCCCGACGACCCGAGCGCCGGTGCGCGTCACGGTCTCGACGATCTTGCGTGCGGACGCGTCGATCGCCTCGTGGTCGTAGGCCTTGAGCCGGATGCGGATCTTCTGTCCCGCCATAGTGGCTTGCCGTTCCTCTAGTCTCGTGCCGCGGTTTCGTCTTGGGTGCGGGTGCACCGCACCCTCGCGGGCGGTGGTGCCCCACGCGGCCTCAGCCTTGTGTCGTCCCGATGCCGGGAGGCGCCACAGCTCTCAGTCCGCCCCTGTTCAGGTATCTGGTGCCCGGTACCCGCGGTCGGGCGTGTCGCCCAGCTACCGCATACCGGTCCCCGCGAACGTCGCCGACGGGGTGAGCCTTGCGGCCCGTACACCTTTTTGTGCCCTGTTCGGCCCGCCACCGGGAATCCGGCGGCATCAGCACCGTCTGAGAACGGTCCTGAACCGGAACAAGGGCGCGAGGCCCTCGCAGCAAGGCGGCCGGAACTTTCGAACCTTCTCGAATTCGGTCGGTTCAAAACCCGGCCGCCCTGAACGAGCAACCTATACAGGATGCCATACCCGTTTATCCAGCCCAAACCGGGGGTGGGGTTACGGGGAGAACTGTCGCCGGGCTCACTCGCCGAGGCGGGACACCGGCTGGACGAAACCCTCGGCAGGTTGTCATCGAAAAGCAAGAGGGCCCGCCCCCGAAGGTTCGGGGGCGGGCCCTCGTCACGTCACTTGATGATCTTGGTGACGCGACCGGCGCCGACGGTGCGGCCACCCTCGCGGATCGCGAAGCGCAGACCTTCGTCCATCGCGATCGGCTGGATCAGGGCGACCGTCATCTCGGTGTTGTCGCCCGGCATGACCATCTCGGTGCCCTCGGGGAGGGTCACCACACCGGTCACGTCGGTGGTGCGGAAGTAGAACTGCGGCCGGTAGTTGTTGAAGAACGGCGTGTGCCGGCCACCCTCGTCCTTGGACAGGATGTACACCTGAGCCTCGAAGTCGGTGTGCGGGGTGGTGGTGCCGGGCTTCACGACGACCATGCCGCGCTCGACCTCTTCGCGCTTGATACCGCGAATCAGCAGACCGACGTTGTCACCCGCCTGGCCCTCGTCGAGCAGCTTGCGGAACATCTCGACACCGGTGACGGTGGTCTTGATCGGCTTCTCCTTGATGCCGACCATCTCCACCTCCTCGTTCACCTTGACGACACCGCGCTCGATGCGGCCGGTGACCACGGTGCCGCGGCCGGTGATGGAGAAGACGTCCTCGATCGGCATCAGGAACGGCTTCTCGATCTCGCGGACCGGCTCCGGGACGTTCTCGTCCACCGCGTCCATCAGCTCGACGATCTTGGCGCCCCACTCGGCGTCGCCCTCCAGCGCCTTCAGCGCGGAAACGCGGACCACCGGCACGTCGTCGCCCGGGAACTCCTGGGCCGACAGCAGCTCGCGGACCTCCATCTCGACGAGCTCGAGGATTTCCTCGTCGTCGACCATGTCGGCCTTGTTCAGCGCGACCAGGATGTAGGGCACGCCGACCTGGCGGGCCAGCAGCACGTGCTCGCGGGTCTGCGGCATCGGGCCGTCGGTCGCCGCGACCACCAGGATCGCGCCGTCCATCTGCGCGGCACCGGTGATCATGTTCTTCACGTAGTCGGCGTGACCGGGGGCGTCCACGTGGGCGTAGTGGCGCTTCTCGGTCTGGTACTCGACGTGCGCGATCTGGATCGTGATGCCGCGCTCACGCTCCTCCGGCGCCTTGTCGATCTCGTCGAACGGCGTGAAGGGGTTCAGCGACGGGTACTTGTCGTGCAGAACCTTGGTGATGGCCGCGGTGAGCGTGGTCTTGCCGTGGTCAACGTGACCGATGGTCCCGATGTTGACGTGCGGCTTGTCCCTCTCGAACTTCGCCTTAGCCACTGGATTGTCCTCCTGGACTTGTTAACTTTCCGCCGTACGACTTGTTGTGCCAGGCGGAGTCCTGTCGGGTAGGTGACGAGCGGGCCCCCGATCCCGGAAGAACACTGTCCTTACGGGATGGCGGCCCGTCCGCCGCCGAACTGGAGGGGATTGCTCCCCGGTCGCCTTCGCGAGGCGTTGCCTCCCGCTCGGTCCCGGCTGGCCGCGACCGAGCAGCGGGTCACTCGCCCGTTGCCTTGGCGATGATCTCCTTAGCCACGTTCGCCGGAACCTCGGCGTAGGAGTCGAACACCATCGAGTAGTTGGCACGACCCTGGGTCTTGGACCGCAGGTCGCCGACATACCCGAACATCTCCGACAGCGGCACGAGAGCCTTGACGACGCGGGTACCGCTGCGCTCCTCCATGGCCTGGATCTGGCCACGGCGGGAGTTCAGGTCGCCGATGACATCGCCCATGTAGTCCTCGGGCGTGGTCACCTCGACCGCCATCATCGGTTCGAGCAGCGCCGGGGAGGCCTTCGCAGCGGCTTCCTTCAGCGCCATCGAACCCGCGACCTTGAACGCCATTTCCGACGAGTCGACCTCGTGGTACTGGCCGTCGAGCAAGGTCACCTTCACGCCGACCAGCGGGTAGCCGGCCAGCACGCCGTACTGCATCGCGTCCTGCGCGCCCTGGTCCACCGACGGGATGTACTCCCGCGGGATGCGCCCACCGGTGACCTTGTTCGCGAACTCGTAGGTCGCGCTCTCGGACGTCTGCTCGATCGGCGACAGGCCGATGATCACGCGCGCGAACTGACCGGAACCACCGGTCTGCTTCTTGTGCGTGTACTCGTACTTGTCGATCGACTTGCGAATCGTCTCGCGGTAGGCCACCTGCGGCTTGCCGATGTTGGCCTCGACCTTGAAGTCGGTCTTCATCCGGTTGACGAGCACCTCGAGGTGCAGCTCGCCCATGCCCTTGATGATGGTCTGACCGGTTTCCTCGTCCAGCTTGACCTGGAACGTGGGGTCTTCCTCGGCGAGCTTCTGGATCGCCGTGGACAGCTTCTCCTGGTCGGCCTTCGTCTTGGGCTCGATGGCCACCTCGATGACCGGTGCCGGGAAGGTCATCGACTCCAGCACGATCGGGTTCGCCGGGTCGCAGAGGGTGTCACCGGTGGTGGTGTCCTTCAGGCCGATCACCGCGTAGATGTGACCCGCCTGGATCTCGTCGACCGGGTTCTCCTTGTTGGAGTGCATCTGGAACATCTTCCCGATGCGCTCCTTGCGCTCCTTGGTCGAGTTGATGACCTGGGTGCCCGCGGAGACCTTGCCCGAGTAGACCCGGACGTAGGTGAGCTTGCCGAAGAACGGGTGCACGGCGATCTTGGACACCAGCGCGGCGAACGGCTCGTCGATGCTGGGCTTGCGCTCGGCCGGGGTCACACCGTCGGGCAGCAGGCCCTGCACCGGCGGGACGTCCAGCGGCGAGGGCAGGTAGTCCACCACCGCGTCCAGCATCGGCTGGACACCCTTGTTCTTGAACGCGGTACCGCAGAGCACCGGGAACGCCTCGCGGCTGTTGGTCAGCTTGCGGATGCCGCTCTTGATCTGCTCCTCGGTCAGCTTCTCGCCACCGAAGTAGGCCTCCATCAGAGCGTCGTCGGACTCCGCGACGGCCTCGATCAGCTTCTCGCGGTATTCCGCGGCCTGCTCGGCGAGGTTGGCCGGGATGTCCTCGACCTCGTAGTCCTCACCCTTCTGGACCTCGCCGCGCCAGGTCAGGGCCTTCATCCGGACCAGGTCGATGACGCCCTGGAAGTCGGACTCGGCGCCGATCGGCAGCTGAAGCACCAGCGGCCGGGCGTGGAGGCGTTCCTCGATCGTCCGAACCGTGAAGTAGAAGTCCGCGCCCAGCTTGTCCATCTTGTTGACGAAGCAGATACGCGGGACGTCGTACTTGTCCGCCTGACGCCAGACCTGCTCGGACTGCGGTTCGACACCTTCCTTACCGTCGAACACCGCGACCGCGCCGTCCAGGACGCGCAGCGACCGCTCCACCTCGACCGTGAAGTCGACGTGGCCCGGGGTGTCGATGATGTTGATCTGGGTGTCGCCCCAGAAGGTCGTGGTAGCAGCTGCGGTAATGGTGATACCCCGCTTCTGCTCCTCTTCCATCCAGTCCATCGTCGCGGCGCCGTCGTGCACCTCGCCGATCTTGTACGTGATCCCCGTGTAGTAGAGGATCCGCTCGGTCGTGGTGGTCTTGCCCGCATCGATGTGGGCCATGATGCCGATGTTGCGGACCTTGGTCAGGTCTGTCAGCACGTCGCGTGCCACGAGTTTCTTCCCCGTTCCCTACAGCAGGTGCAAGCTGTCGAATCGGTGCGCCGAGGCGGGCAAGAGCCGACCCGACATCACCAGCGGTAGTGCGCGAAGGCCTTGTTGGACTCCGCCATCTTGTGCGTGTCTTCACGCTTCTTGACGCTCGCGCCGAGACCGTTGCTCGCGTCCAGCAGCTCGTTCATCAGGCGGTCGACCATGGTCTTCTCGCGGCGCTGCCGGGAGTAACCGACGAGCCAGCGCAGCGCGAGGGTCGTGGAACGACCGGCGCGCACCTCGATCGGCACCTGGTAGGTCGCGCCACCAACGCGGCGGCTGCGGACCTCCAGGGTCGGCTTCACGTTGTCGAGGGCACGCTTGAGCGTGACGACCGGGTCGGTGCCGGTCTTCTCCCGGCAGCCTTCCAGCGCCGCGTAAACGATCCGCTCGGCCAGCGAGCGCTTGCCGTCCACGAGGACCTTGTTCACCAGCTGCGTGACCAGCGGCGCGCCGTACACGGGATCGGCGTGCAGCGGCCGCTTCGGGGCCGGACCCTTGCGGGGCATCAGCTCTTCTCCTTCTTCGCGCCGTACCGGCTGCGAGCCTGCTTGCGGTTCTTCACACCCTGGGTGTCAGCGGAACCGCGGATGATCTTGTAGCGCACGCCGGGGAGGTCCTTCACACGGCCGCCACGAACGAGCACGATCGAGTGCTCCTGCAGGTTGTGGCCCTCGCCCGGAATGTAGGCCGTGACCTCGATGCCACTGGTCAGCTTGACACGAGCGACCTTGCGCAGTGCCGAGTTGGGCTTCTTCGGGGTGGTCGTGTACACGCGGGTGCACACGCCACGCCGCTGCGGGCTCCCCTTGAGCGCCGCGGTCTTGGTCTTCGCGACCTTGTCCTGGCGGCCCTTACGGACCAGCTGCTGGATGGTGGGCATGGACCGGCTTTCTGTCAGCGTTCGCGTCTTCTGGTACTCGACCAAGCGGCCGCTCGTTCGAGCTTCGGCGTGCCCTGGCGTCGAGCACCTGTCAGGCACTGTGTTTCCGGACTCCTCCCGCACCACGAGGTCGGGCGTGTCGCCCACTCCTCGGCCTTTCGGCGCCGATGCGCCCCAATGGGAACGACCCCAAAGGGTTGTCGAGAGAAGTCCCACACATCCTCGGCGCTGGCGCGGTCTCAACCAGCGGCTGGCGACCACGTCATGCACGGGCATGCGGATCGACCCGATGGGTGTCGGGTCCGATAAACAAAGATACCTGCCCCGTTCTCAGAGGGTCAAAACGGGGTCCCCCTTGACCTGCTCGATCACCCGGCGCTGCGGTGGCGCCCATCGTGGGTGCGAGCTCACGTCTTCCTCGTCCCGACACTCTACCCACGGCGACAAGACCTTCCCGCCCGGCGAGATGGATCACATCGGGTGGCCTCAGGTGGGCCGCACCACGACGCACGGGGCGTGGCCGATCGGCCGGCCGGGCGCCGGTTGCTGCCACCGGATGCGGCCGTGGTCCTGGCGCAGCGGTCGCGGATCACCGTCCGGGCCGTCGACGACGACTTCCACCCCTGCGGCGTTGGCCACCGCCAGCGCCTCCGCGGGCGTCCTCCCACGAGGTCCGGACCGGCCGCGGATCGCCGCAGTAGACCGACGCCGGAGCGAACCGGTTCCGCGCCGCCGTGTGACCCGCGTCTCCGGACAACGCGAGCCGGCCGGCTTAGAGCCCTGTTGGTGAATGGTCTGGGCGGGTGGTCGCTTAGCGGAACCTGAGAGGTTCCCTGGACTGCGGGTGCCCCTCCTGATGTATGTCCAATACGCGGCGGAGGGGCCGTCCTCGCCAGAAAACCTCTCAGAACCCGCCGATGGTCGTCTTGGCAAGGTGAATGCAAGCGGCTACGCCGCTTCCAAAGGCGCGGACGGCATTCGCCGACAGGCTCTCAGACCTCGGCGAGCACGCCCTCCGCGACCAGCGACTGGACGTCGGCCGGGAGGACGAAGGCGGTGCCGCCGCCGACCTGCCCGAAGTCCGGCTTGGCCACCCCGGAGACCACCCGGAGCGCGGTGACCACCCGGTACCGGCGGTACTCCCCGGCCGGTTGCTGCGGCGGGGCGGACCGCTGCGGCAGCGTCGTGCCCGCTACGAAGACCGTGTTGCCCGCCGGGTCGCCGAACCTGTCGACCTCGTCGCCCGCGCGCAGGTCGACGAGGAACTTGTCGTCGTAGGCGTCCAGCGGCGGCTCGCCGGGCAGCGGCCGGATCGGGCACTCGAAGTCGGCCAGCGGCTCGTCGGGCGCGCGCAGGAACAGGTCGCGGGTCAGCGCCATCGCGCCGACCAGGTGCGCGGCGGCCCCGAACGGCTCCGGGAACCGGGACTTGTTCTTGACCTCGCCGTTGTCGACGCAGAACACCGACCACCAGCCGTCGAGCTCGCGGAGCATGGCCCAGCCGCCCTCGACGGGCTGCTCGAAGCTGTAGAACCGGCGGCTCATGCCCATCGCGCCGATGATCGCCCCGGCCAGCTCGATCGCCTCGGCCGGCGGGACGTTCTCCAGGGTGTCGGCGTCGGCGCCCAGCACCAGCGCTTTCGCCTCCGCCGCGGCGCGCTCGGCCACGGCTTCCGGCGGCCGGTGGCCGTTGCGCCGGATGTGTTCGAGGAAGTCGCGCGGCGGCGCGATGTCGTGCGCCTCCAGGTAGTAGGCCATCGCCAGCGGCCACACCCAGGCGCCGTCGGTGTGGAACTGCTTCGGCACCTCCGGCGGGCGCTGCGGGTCCACCTCATCCGGCGAGGTGCCGGGGGCCGACAGGAGGATCTCGCCGCCGAAGAGGTAGTCGAGGACCATCTGCTTCTCCGCCCACGGCAGCGCGGGCCGGTGCGCCACCGGGCGGTCGTCGGCGTCGCGGCCGTCGAAAACCTGGACCATCCGCACCGGGCCGGGCTGATCTGAGTTGCCGCGGTTGTTCGCGTGGTGCCGCCACGCGGCTTCGAGCAGCCAGTCCGCCGCGGTCGTGCAAGGGAAGAAGCGCAGCTCGTCGTAGGACCCGCGGAGGTCCTCGCCCGCGCGAGTCCACTGTGGTGCGTCGTGCCCGGTCCGGTAGTCGGCGCCGTCGCCGCTGATGGCGAGGCGCGCGGAGGTCCACGCGCCGGTCTCCGGGCGGTACTCGACGTTGCGCAGCCGGCGCAGCGCGTCGACGACCTCCTGCGCGGGGATCCACTGGTGCTGTTCGTCGGTGGTCACCGTCGCGGTGATCTCGATCCTGGTGCCCAGGGCCGTGCAGTTCACCTGGGCCTCTCGCCAGCCTTCCGGCAGCGCGGCGGCGACCACGTCCTGCAGCGCACCGACCAGGTCCCGCTGCAGCGCGGACCGGTCCGGCACCTGGCCGAAGGCGGCGGGCGCCGGGAACTGCGGGCGCACCGGGTGGGCGTCGTCCTCCTGGTCGAAGAACACCGCGGTCACCTGCTCGACCGGGATCGGGTCCGGGCTGCCGTCGACCCGCACCGCGCCGTCCAGCAACTCGGTCATCAACCGCAGCTCGCTACCGACCGCGCAGTGCGTGCCCCAGATGTGCGTCCCGAGAATCACTTGTCCTCCCCCTCGAACGTTTCAGCGTGGACGCGACCGCTGATTCGCCGGGGCGCGGGCTTGGGCGCCGGGAACTCGGCGACAGGCAGCGCGGTTTCCGGCATGGCCGACCACTGCGGACGGACCGGGTAGCGCTCGTTCCAGTCCTCGTCGGACGGCGGCTCGATGGCGGCCGGGCCCGGCTGGAACGCGCCCTGGCCGAACTCGGCGACGCAGTCCAGCGCCATCTGCTCGACGACATCGCGCAGTTCCAGCTCGGCCAGCCAGTCGATCGGGAGCGCACTGACGCCGAGCAGCGCGCCGACGATGTTCCCGCAGATCGCGCCGGTGGAGTCGCTGTCTCCGTCGTGGTGCACGGCGATCCGCAGCGCGAGCTCGACGTCCTCGCCGCCGGCCAGCGCCGCGCACACGGCGATGGCCAGCGCCTCCTCGCCGACCCAGCCGCCGCCGAGGGTTTCGGCGACCTGCTGCGGCGTCGGCACGCCCGCCTCGGCCAGGCCCACGGCTGCCTTCAGCATCGCGCTGGTCTCTTCGTGGTCCTCCCAGATCTCCAGGACCTGCAGGGCCAGCCACACCCCGTCGTCGAGGCCGCGGCCGAGCAGCGCCTGCTGGACGATCACCGCGAGCGCACCGGCGGACTGGTAGCCGGCGGGGTGGCTGTGGGTCAGCGCGGCGGTGCGGGCCGCCAGCCGGAACACCTCGGCGGGATCGGTGGAGCACAGCGCGACCGGGGCGGCGCGCATCACGCCGCCGCAGCCCTTGGAATCGTTGATCTTCTCGGTGAACGAGCCGGCCGGGTGGCCGTCGCCGAACCGGGCCAGCGCACGCCACACGGTCTTGCCGGGGGCGCGGGTCTGGAACAGGCCGGGCACCTCGATCAGCCAGCCGTCCGGCGCCGGATAGTCGCCGAGGAACCGCCCGGCGGCGGCATCCCAGTCGATGCCCTGCGTGTGCAGCCAGCGCTGGTAGGCGAGCTGCACCTCGGGCAGCGGGTCCTCGGAGCCGAGCATCCGGTCGGCGACGCTGCCGCGGATCAGGCCTTCGGCGGTGAACAGCGTCATCTGGGTGTCGTCGGTGATCGCGCCGTGCACCCCGTACGCCTCGCGCAGGCCGCTCGGGCCGTCGGGGCCGATGCGCTTGGAGATCTCCTCGGCGCTGATGAACTCCAGGTCGGAGCCGAGGGCGTCGCCGAGCGCCCCGCCGAGGAAGCAGCCCAGCACCCGCTCGGTGAGGGACGGAGCGCTGTCGGCGGGGCGGTCGGCCTTGGCGTGCTCGCCGCGAACGATCGGCGGCACCGCCGGCACCGCCGGCACCGCTTCCGGAAACTTCGGCTCTGCGTCGGCGGATTCTTCCTGCTGCTGGAGCCCGGCGTCCGGCTGCACGGATCCGGCGACCTCGGCCGGCTCGACCTCTCCGGTTCCAGTCGGCTCGGCTGCCTTTGACCAGGCAATGGCCCTAGCTGGGATGTGGTCCCCGACGTCAGCAGCGCCCGTGGGTCCGGACTCGCCGGCCCCGGTTGCCTCCACCGGCTCGACGTCTTCCGCGACTGCCGCTAGCGGGTCGACGCGGCGAGCGATGTGATCGACGTTCGACGGCTCTGTACTCCGGGTTGCCTGCCCCGGCTCGGCTTCAGCGGTGGCCGACTCTGGCGAATCGACGTCAGCACTCCCCCGCGAGACGCGGCCCGCGACGACGTCGTCATCGACATCCGACAGCCCGGACTCTGCGTCCGCATCCGGCACGGGCTCATCAGCACTCGGTCGCTCGACCGCCGCCACCGGTTCGGTCCCGGCGGCATCCGCGAGCTCGACCGCCGCGCCGATGTCCTCCGGCGCGGTCTCCGCGACCGGCAGGACCGCTCCGTTCACCTTCGGCAAGGCGGCGAGCACGTCTGCTTCCGGCAGGACCGATCCGGCAGCTTCCGGCCGGTACTCCTCGGCGGTGATGCCTGCCGGTGCGTCGGATTCGACCTGGTCCGCCCCGGCTTCGAGCTCGTTGGGGGCCGTCTCGAACTCGGTTGGTCCGAGGTCGATCGGTTCGCGCGCGGGCGGCTCCATGTCGACCGGCTCTCGCTCCGGCGCCGGCTGCGAAACGGCGGGCGGCTCGGCTTCGAGTGGATCTCCGGCGGAGGAAGCCGGGACGACGTCCTCCGCAACGAGTCCCAGCGGCGCGGACATCTCCGGCTCGGCGACCGCCTCTTCGACCGCGCTGCCAGCGAACTCCGCGAACTCCTCGGACGCGGCGATTCCTGGTTCGGCGGCAGCGCGCTCCGCGGACCCCGGTTCGGCGGCTGCGACCTCGGGCGCCCTGGGCGCTGCTTCGGCTTCGTCGTCGGCAGGTCGCGACGCGAACGCCGTAGCGGCGGCGATGTCGTCGGCCCCAGGCACGACGATCGGCGTGAAATCCGGCTCAGCCGCTGCGGAAACGGCCTGCGGACGCTCCTCGGAAACCGGCTGCTCCCGCTCTTCGACCGATGCCGAGCGGGCCTCGTCCCGGGGCTTGACCGGCGTCGTGAATCCCTCGGCCCGAGCCGCGACCTCGGCCGCCGCGCTGGAGGTGGCAAGCGGCGGGAACGCCCCGATCTGCGGCTCCCGTTCGAACTGCTCCGGGGCGACCGCCTCCGCGGGAGCGTCGATCGTCGGGAATACCGGGGTGGTTTCGACCGGTGCTTTGGCCGACAGCAGGTGCGGCACCGGGATGGGCCCGGTGCTCGACGGGTCGGTCGCCGCGAATTCCACCGGCTCCGCCGGGGTTTCGGCCCGGGCCGCCGGGAAAGTCGGCGCCCCGATGTTCGCCGCGCGCGTGCTCTGCGGTGGGATGCCCTGCGGGGGCGTGTCGGCGGCATCCGACGACGCCGTGATCGCCGGCATGATCATGGTCTGCTCGGCGGAGCCTTCGACGGTGTTCGGCGAGCCGCCGGCGAGTTCCCGGGGACCAGCGAGCCGCCGCGGGTTCGGCGAGTACCGCTGCGCCCACTGCGGCGGCGGTGGCGGCGCGAAGGCTTCGGTGGCGTCCGCGCAGAGGATCTCGATGACCTCGCGCAGTTCGAGTTCGCCCACCCACTGCGCGGGAATCCCGCTCGGCCCGTAGATCGCTCCGGCGAGCTGCCCGGCCAGCGCACCGGTGACGGCGCTGTCGCTGGACTGGTTCACGGCGACCCGCACCGCGTCGGCGAAGTTCCGGGTGCTGCCCACCGCGGCCAGCGCGATGCCGAGTTCGCCGGGCTTGTCCTCGGTGTCGAATTCGATGTCGATGTCCGATGGGGAGGGACGAATGCCCCGCTGCCCGACGAACATCGCCGCGTGCACGGTCCGCCGGACGTCGGCGGGAACCTCGCGGACCTGGTAGGCGCTGCCGAGCCGGTTGCGGTCGGATGCGGTCACGGCGTCCCACAACGGCACCCCGCGGATCAGCTGCGCCAGCACGTCACCGTGCATGCCGGCCGCGCTGATCGTGTTCGGCGCGGAGGTGAACAGGTTCGCGGTCGAAGCGCCGGTCGAATACACGGCCTCCGGCACGTTCGACCACACCATGGCCGGCGCCGCCCAGGCAACGCAGTCCGCCAAACCGTCCGCACCGGTCGGGGGCCGGAGCAGGCCGTCGGCGCCCAGCGGGGACCGCCGGGCCATCCGCCCGAGCAGGGCGATCGCCGCGCCGTCCGGGTTGCGGGTCGAGTACAGCTCCGGCCGTTCGAGCAACCAGCTGGTGGGCGCGGGTTCCGCCGACAGGTACGCCGACATCGCGTAGTCCCACGGAACGCCCTGGGTATGCAGCCAGCGCAGGTAGTTGGTCAAGACGAACTCCGTGGGCAACCACCCGTTGCCGCCCGGGTTGGCGGCCTTCGCGCGCAGCAGGGCTTCCAGGGTGAACACGGTGAGCTGGGTCAGATCGGTGACCGCGCCGCGCCGCCCGTACACGGGCAGGTAGTCGACGACGCCCTGCGGCCCGAACCACTGCTGGATCTCGGCGGTGCTCGTGCCCCGCACGCCAGCCCCGAGCGCGTCGCCGACGGCCCCGCCGAGCATGGCGCCGCGGAAACGCTGCGCCCACGACAGCTGCGGAGGTTGGGCGTCGGTCATCGCGATGTCTCCCTCGTGGTCACCAGGCGGGGTACCGCCGGGTCCACCCCGGATCGGTCGGCGGCCCGGGGCTGAACTCGACCAGCGCATCCTTGGCCAGCGTCTCGACGAGCTCGCGCAGCTCCAGGGACGCGAGCCACTCCTGCGGAACGGCCCGTGCCCCGTGAAGCGCCCCAGCAATGTTGCCGCACACGATCCCCGTGGAATCGGAGTCCCCCGAGTGGTTCACGGACAGCAACAAGGCGTCCCGAAGGTTATCCGTGGCCAGCACGGCGTAGAGCCCGATCGCGAGTGCTTCTTCACCGACCCAGCCCTGACCGAGTGTGTCCTTGATCTCCTCGGGAGTGACGGCGCCCTTCTTGGCGAGCTCGACGGCGGCGTCGAGGAACTGCAACTGCTCCTCGTGCCCCCGCCACCGGAGCAGCAGATCCCGCGCCATCCGAACGCTTTCCGGCAACGGCACGTCGCGGATGAGCTGGTGAACGATCACCGCGAGCACTCCGGCGGAGAGGTAGCCGCTGGGGTGGCTGTGCGTCAGTGCAGCGGTGCCGACCGCGGCGTAGAAGACCTCGGCAGGATCGTTGGACCACACCGCGACCGGGGCGGCGCGCATGACACCGCCGCAGCCCTTGGAGTCGTTGATCTTGAACTGCGGGTTGGCGTGCTGATGCGTCTGCGCGAACTTCGCGAGGGCGGACATGCAGGTGCTACCCGGAGCCCGCGGGCTGAACAGCTCGGGGTGCGTGATCAACCACCCGTCGGGCCGCTGCAGATGGCGCGCATAGGGGCCACCTGCCTGCGCCCACGGCTGGTTCTGCGTGTGGAACCACCGCTGGTAGGCGTGCTGCACTTCGGGAACGGGATCGTTGTCGGTCGGATTGATCCGCCGAGCGACGTGAGCCCGGATGAGCCCTTCGAGGGTGAAGAGCATCATCTGCGTGTCATCGGAGATCTGCGCAACACCGTCCCGAAGCACCGGAGCCGTGAGCCCGGAATCCCCGTGGTTCCGCCGAATCATCCCGATGTCATGGAACTCGATGGCGTACCCAAGCGCATCCCCCATGGCGCCGGCAAGCATCGACCCGATGAACCGCTCGGGGGGGTCGATTGGCTTCGGAGCAGGATGACCAGGCGTGGACTGCGCTTGCTGCGACTGGGGCACTTGCCCGACGTGTTCCCGCTCCGGCCCAACCGGGAACACGTCGTATTTGGCGCGATATTCGTCGATGGCGAACTCGCTGTCCACCTCGCTGGTGACGGTTTCCCACACCTTGTGCACGAAGTGGACGTGCTCGGGGTCGCTCTCGGAGCGCACGCGGTACGCCAGCCCGATGTCCTCCGCGTGAACCGGATCGGCCAGTACGCCGATGTCGGTACGGGCGCGATCGATGGCCTGAGCAGGGGAAGTGATGGAAGCCAGCGGCTCCGGATCCAGCTTCCACGGCGGCGGCTTGCGCGGATCGATACCGATCTGCTCGGCGACCTGCGCTCGCAGAGCATCCGGAAAGTCCCTCGCGCACGACCTCAGCGGTCTACGGAGGTCGTACCGCCGGTGCTCGCGGAGGTCGGCCATCACCCACGGCGTGATGGCTTCGGCAATCCGGTTGGCGAGCACGATCGCACGCGTCTGCAAGGGCATCGCGCGCAGGTGCTCCACATAGAGATGGTACACGAGCCCATCCACGAGCTCTGCACGGTCCAGGTCCACATCGGACGGAACCTGCGGGCTCAGCGCCGACCGCAGGAGCGCCAGCACCCGCGTCCCTTCCTCCTCCGCCGCGATGATCACGCTGATGCGATCACTGCCGTTGTACAGGGGGTCGGCGGCGTTGAAAACCGCCGCCGCCGCGAGCACGTCCGGATCGGTGACCCCACCCTTGACCAGCACTTCGACGGCGGTGATCCCAAGCTCAATGGCACGGCCGCGTTGGGGTGTGATCTCGCTGAGCTTTCCCCATTGGGCCACCACCTGCTCGATCGCCGTGAACGTCGGCTCGTCGACCAACTCGGCAAGCCGCGCACTCTCCTGTACCCAAAACGCTGGGCCGACATCGAGCCCGCCCGTGGAGTTGTCCACGATTAGGCCGTTGTTTCGCAACGCAGCCACCAAGTCCGCAACCGGGAACTGCGCCTGCAACTCAGCACTCCCGTTGACCGCTAGGATTGCATCCGCCGGGAGCGCCTTCAACAGCCTGGGCAGGTACATCGGCTTCGCGTACACGTCCTCGGGCACCAGACCGGAAGCGGTGTAAGCCACCAGACGAGGACCATCCGGGGCTTTGAGCAGCATCAGGTGCCCCTCCGGCGTTACCAGGACGGGCAACACCGCCTTGGCGATCAACTGGAGGAAATTGTTCTGGCCGATTCGACCGGACATCGCCCAGCGCATCCCTCGGTCGATCCAATTCGCCGGCGGCCCCGCGCGCTCGACCGGCGAAGGCCGGTAGTCGGGATTGGCCTGGTATTCGCCAATCTCACCGTTGTCGTCAACCGCGAACGCACCCTTGATCGCATGCGCCGGCACATCGCCATTCGGATCGTACATGCTGTCAATCACATACAAATAGCCCCCACGCTGCTGCCTAGCCGATTCCCGCATCCCCGGCGTGATCGGCGGCGCGTCGCCTGCCTGCTCATTCTTCGACATACTCATCAGCCCTGAAGGTTCTTGTAGTAGTAGGGGTTGTAGTAGGTTCCGAGCAGCTCCCCAGTTTCAACGTCGTAGACGTCGCATGACGGTATGTACCGGTAGTCAATTCCGCCGACGAAGCCCACTTCGAGTTCGCCCGTGTCATGACCCAAGCTACTCGACGACGAATTGAAATCGATACCGCCCGCCGCGTCGATCTGGTACACGAACGCGAATTTGTTTCCTGCTCCCCTTGCCATATTAATGGCTCGGTCGCGCGCGTACTCCTCGCTGCGGGTGGTGGAAACCAGACCGCCGCCTTGGCCTTGGTTCCCGTCAAAGTGCTTGTCGAGACTGAGCTCATTGCTTTTCGCCTGGAAACCGACCTGCTTGCCCCAGATCTCGTTGGGATGACGAAGGTCACTGCGATATAGCCCATCAGTGTCGGTGCGCCAACGCAGATCCTTGGTCCGATGCCCCTCGCCCAAAAGGTCGCGCTCGACAGCTTGTTGGTCCATCCCGCCGCTGTCAGCCATGCTGCTGAACGGGTCCTTGCTGTTCGGCGCGGCGACCGGCTGAACAGATGTGTCAACTTCAAAGACCTGTTGGCCGGGCCGGGGCTTCTGCGGCCCTAGCTCCTTGTCAATTTCACCTTCAATCCAATCCAGCATCTCTGGGTCGTCGTCGCCCAGCCGGCGGTAGTACTGCTCTCTAAGATGCTGGCGTGCTTCGGATGTTCCCTTTGGGTCCGCCGGAACGTAGCCGCCTTTGGCCCGTCCATCGCCGACGCCCGTCGGATCGAAGTCACTCTTGACACTCCCCCCGGAGCCCGTCGGAGCGGAGCCACCATCCGCACGTCCACCAGAGCCCGTCGGACCGTAGCCGCCATCCTGACGGGTCCCCATCGGACCGTAGCCACCGTCTGGACGTCCACCGGAGCCCATCGGGCCGAAGCCGCCCTCAGTACGACCACCGGAACCCATCGGGCCGAAGCCACCATCGGCACGTCCCCCGGGCCCCATCGGACCGTAACCCTCGCCGGGGCGTGGGGCATGCGGCGGCGGAGCGTTGTAGTCGGGTCGCGGATGGTGCGCCGGTCCTTGCGGACGACCGTCCGGACGCGGAGTTCCCGGTGGCGGGCCTTGCCGCGGAGCGTGCGGCGGCCCAGCAAGCGGCTGCTGGCGCCCGTGCGGGGCGTTCGCCACGGGCGGTTGCTGCATCGGCTGTCGGGGCGGTCGCTGATGCGTGCCTTGCGGCTGCTGTCCGGCGTGCGGCGCTACAGGTTGCTGTGGATGCTGCCCCGCATGCGGGAGGCCGTGCGGACCAGGAGCAGGCCGTCCAGGGTGCGGGGCAGCCGGTTGCTGATTGTTTGGGTGTTGCGGGGCCTGCGCGGCAGGCTGCTGGTGCATCGGCTGTTGGTTCGGCCGTTGCTGAACCGCCGGGTGCTGTCCGAGTTGCTGGTGTGGTGCGTTTCCGGACTGCGCGGCCGTTGGCCGGGGCGCCTGCGGTTGCGGCGACTGACCTGTGTGTGAAGGCGGGTTGGCCGGGCTCGCATGCGGCGTTTGTCCGGCTTGCGGGGCTTGATGGGGTGCCGCCGGTGGCGGGGCCTGGTTGGGGACGAACTGGCCGGTGTTCCGGTCGCCGTAGCCCTTCGGTTCCCATTGGTGGGTTTGCGGGTGGTACTGCCCGAGGTCGTGGTAGCCGTTTGCGTCTCGGTGGACCGGGACCCAGCGTCCGAGCTCGTCCGTTCGGCCATGCGCGATCCACTCGCCGTTGGGCTCGTAGTGCCCGTTGGGCACCAGGTTGCCGTTGGCGTCGGGGTGTCCCGGCACCCAGCGTCCGAGGTTGTCGACCTGCCCGTGCGGGATCCACCTGTTGAACGTGTCGTACTCGCCGTGCGGCACGAACTCGCCGTTCGGCAGCACGTGGCCCTGAACCGTCGTGCCGTAGTCGTCGAGCCGGGAGTGGAATCCGCCCCAGCCCGGGCCGCCGGGATGGTGGAATTCCTTGGCAGGTGGCGAAGAGCCGCGTTGGTGGGCTGCGTCGGCTTGGTGGCCGAAGCGGGCCCATTCCGGTTCGTGGCCCGGGGGGAACGGGCTTTCGTGGACCGCCTTCGTGCCGTCCGGGCTGAAGCTGACCCACTCGCCCGGCTCGTCGAAGCGCGGTTGGGGCGTGCCGGAGGCATCCGGGTGGAACTCTGCTCGGCTGCCGCTCGCGTACATGTTGCCGAAGTTGTCGACCCAGGCGTCCTTGTTGGGCGCGAGGACCTCTACGCCCAGTTCCTTCGACAGCTGCTGGGCGAAGTTCGGGGAGCCGTCCGGCAGGTCGGCGCCTGTTTGGCAGGACAGCAGGCGCACCGGTGCGCCTTCCTTGTAGCCCGGCGCACCCTTGATGATCTCGGCGAGTTCCTTGGCCGAGAGTTCCTTGCCGTTGAACGACACGCCGTTCGGGCTGCCGTGCACCTCGACGGTGAACCGCTTCGGGTCCACCGACGGCCGCGGCATGCGCTGGGCGAAGTCCGCGCTGCCGTAGTAGCCCTGGCGGGAGTGCCGGATCATCGAGAGGCCGGAATCCGTGTTGCGGATCCCGGTGTACTTCCCGCCGAGTTTCTCCCGCAACTCGGGGGAGACGTCCACCCCCTTGTGCTCGAGGATGCCGTTGTTCCAGCGGTGCTCGAACGGGTTCTCCGGCGGCCTTTCGGCTGCCATGGACTCCGATGTGGAGCGCGGCGGGGCTTCCGGGGCCGGTTCCGGGGCCTGCGGTCGGTCCGGCTGGTGGTAGCCGAGCGATTCCGCGCGGATCCGGGCGTCCTCGGCCACCCGCTGCTGCCAGCCCGGACCCCAGTGGCGGAAGCCCTCGCCCTTGACGTGCGCGAAGTCCTCGTGCTTGACGTCGGCCCACTTGTAGCGGTCGGTGTCCGGGTGCCGGACCGCTGCTTGCGGGTGGTTCACCCGCGGCGCATCCACGTGCGGCGCATCCAGGCGGGGCGGAGCGGCGAAGCGGGGCGCGTGCGAAACGTCGGGGTGCGCGCCTTGAGGCGTGTGCTGGCGCGGATTGGCCGGGTCGTTGACGCGGGACGGGGCTTCCGGCTGCCGTTGGCGCGGCATCTCCGACCCGTTGAACCGTCCATTTCGGACAGGACCGTCGGGGTGAGCCGGTCCGTTCGCACGGGACGGGGCATCAGGACGTGCCGAACCGTCGGGACCGTCCGGACGTGCGGGGCCGCTGGGACGGGACGGCGCCTCCGGGTGTGCCGAACGGTCGGGACCGTTCGGCCGCGGTTCGCCTGGCTGTCCTAGGCCATCCGGACGGACGGGGTTGCTGGGCCGGGCTGGCACGTCCGGCCGCACCGGCCCGTCGGGACGAGCCGACCCGTTCGGCGCGCCCGGACGAGCCGGGCCGTTCGGACTATCCGGACGGACCGAGCCATTCACGCTGTCAGGACGAGTCGACCCGTTGGGGCGGCTTGGGCCATCCGGGCGCATCGAGCCAGGCGCGTCGGGGCGCGCATAACCGTGGGGGCCAGCCGGACCATTCGGCCGGGCCGGGGCATCCGGGCGCGCCGAGGCGTTCGGGGCATCCGGCTTCACCGGGCCGTTCGGGCGGGACGGAGCGTCCGGGTGTGCCGAACCGCTGGGACCGTTCGGCCGCATCGGGGCGTCGGCACGTGCGAGACCGTTCGGGCCCGCCGGGGCGTCGGGATGCCCTGGCCCGTGCGTCCCTACCGGTCCGCCCGGACGGGCCGGCCCTGCCGGGCCGTCGACCCTCCCCTGCCCTCCGGGCCGTGCTCCGCCTGGGTGGCTCGGCGCGTCCGGCTTCGCCGGTCCGCGGCTCGCCGGGGTGCCCTCCGGGCCGCGTGGCCGCGGCGCCTCGGGGCTGCGCCCGCTGGGCGTGCTTCGCCCGGCTGCGCCGGGGCTGCCGGGGGTTCCCGTCCAGCCGCCACCCGATCCCGGGCGGCCGCTTCCCGGTGCGGACGCCCCGCCGGTTCCGCCTGGCGCGCCCGCGCCCCCGACGGCTCCGCCGCCGGACGCGGGCTGATCGGGCCGCGCCGAGGGGGCGTTGGGGGGCGGTGCGACGAAGCCCGCTTCCGGCGGTCGGGCCGGCGCGTCGACGCTGGCCGTCGACGTGTTCGCCGGGGTGCTCGGCGGACGGTTCGCAACATCCGGGCCGTGCGAACCCGAAGCACCGAAACCGCCGCTGGTAGGCGCCGGTCCGCCACCCAGGCCGAAACCACCACCGCCGGGAGCCGGCCCACTGCCCGAACCGAAGCCGCCTCCACCGTGAGGCGATCCGCCGCCGGAACCGAAGTTCGCGGCAGAGCCACTCCCGGTCGAGGCCGGTCCGCCTCCCGCATGCGAACCACCCGCCGGAGCGCTGTCCGGAGCCGAGGCGACGCGCGGGCCGCCCTCCGGAACAGCGGGGCCGTGGGAGCCGCTCGGCCCGCCGTGCTGCGGCCCACCACCCGAACCACTGTCCATTGAGGACGAGCCACGCGCCGTATCCGCCGAGCGCGTGTCGGAAGCGGAGGACGATTCCGGGGCGTGCGAACTGGATTCGGCACTAGCCCGCGGGGAATCGGAGCTGCTCGGCGAACCAGAACCATCGCCGGATCCGGAGCCGCCGTGCGAACCCGAACCGTTCGGCGACGAACCCGAGCCACCGTGCGGGCCCGCGCCATCCGGCGAACCGGCAGAACCCGAACCGCCGGAACCGGAGTCACCGTGCACGGATCTGCCAGCGTCAGAGCCACCGTGCGAGCCCGAGCCACTTTGCGAACCAGAATCACCGGAACCAGCGTCGCTGTGCGAACCCAAACCCCCGGGGCCGGAATCTCCAGAACCAGAGCCGCTGGTGCCGCTGCCGCTGGTCGACGTGGAACCCGAGCCGGTCGAACCGCTGCCCGCAGAACCTGAAGTCGAGCCGCTGCCCGACGAGCCCGCACCGTCACCCGACGTGCCGGACCCCGATCCCGCACCGTCGCCGGACGTACCCGAGCCGGTCCCGGAAGAACCAGTCCCCGACCCATTGCCGGAAGAGCCAGAACCACGACCTGTCCCGCTCCCCGAGCCGCCGTCGCCGTCCGAGCCGCTGTCGCTGTCCGAACCGCCGCCGGGGTCCGGGCCGCCGAACTTGGCATTGTGCTTGCCGACCACGTCGGTGCCGAAGACGTCGTCGACCTTCTTCCAGGTCTTCTCCGCCAGCTTGTCGCCCAGTTTGCCTGCGACGTCCAGCTTGTCCGCGACCTTGCCGACGCCTTCGGCAGCTCGCTTCCCCATCTTGCCGAGGGCCTTCATGATGTCGCCGAAGACCTCGACCAGTTTGGCCAGCTTCGGCGCCACGTTGCTGATCGTCTTGATTAGCTTGGTGACGATCTTGGTGATCTTGGAGACCGTCCTGGCGATGAAGGACACCGCCTGCGGCACCACCCAGGCCAGCGAGACTCCTGGCGGGGCCAGCGCTTCCAGGGCGTAGGTGATCAGCCGCGAGATGCAGTCGGCGACGAGGTCGCGGACGAATTCCCGGACGAACGAGACGACCTCGCCCATCACGGTCACCACGGTGCTGATGGTGTTGGCGAGCTCCGATGCGCCGGCGAGGGCTTCGCCCTTCTCCACGGCGTGCTGCCGGTAGGCGTCGCCTGCCGCGCCGGTCCACTGGTCCGTGTCCGCCTTGACCGCGTCGTTGTACTGGGTGGCGGCCTCGCCCACCGCCTTGGAGACGTTCGCCCAGGTCTCCCCATATGCCTTGACACCATCCGGGTCGCCGGCGAACCAGTCCAGCGCCTCCTTCAGCGGCTCGACGTGCTCGATCAGCCACGACAGGCCGTAGGACAGCAGGGTGCCGATGGGGTCGGTGGCGATGCTGACCGCTTCCATCACCAGGCCGCCGTAGGCCAGGCCGGACTCGACCCAGCTCGAACCGTCGTTCAGCGACGCGACGTCGTTGATGGACTCGGCGATGCCGATACCGGTGCCCCACCCGGCGTCGCCGGTACCCGCGGTCAGCGGACCGGGCCCGTCCGGGTTCTCCTTCTGCTGCGCGACGAGCGGGTTGCTCATACCTCGATTCCGCCGATCACGTCGCTGCCCGAGTCGTCGGCCGCCTGGTAGTCCTCGGCGGCACCGCGCACGTTCTCGGCGACCTCCCGCATGGCCGCGACGGCCTTCTGCAGGGTCTCGACGCCGTGCTGCTCCACCGGGTCGAGCATCCAGGCGAAGGGGCGGCACAGGATGCCGTACGCGTCGTTGTCCAGCGAGACCTGCTGCGACGCGTCCACCGCGACGTGCAACTGGTCCACCACACCGTCCACTTTGGACGCATGGGTGCGCAGGTTCTCAATGACGACGTTCATCTCGTCCGGCATCTCAAAGGGCCCCTCAGGTCAGGCACGGCACGGTCAGCGCAGGAAGGAACCGCTGCCGAAGTCTTCGTCGAAGTCGTCCGGGCCGCGCCGCGACGGCGGCCGCTGCGGCAGCGTCGGGGGCTGCGGGGGCGTCGGGGGCTGCGGGGGCGTCGGGGGCTGGCGCCGCTGCTGCGGTTCCTCGTAGTCGTTCTCGACCTTGTACCGCATCTCTTTCAGGCCGGACCCGCCCTGCTGCGGCTCGTCGTCGTCCTCCGGCGGCTCCGGGAAGTACTTCCGGGCCTGCCCCAGCACGTGCTGCGCGGCGGAATCTTCGAGGCCGACGGTGCCGGCGACCGCCTGCTGCATCAGCTCGGGAACCTTCGCCTGCGCGGTCTGCACGGCGCGCATGATCTCGGTGGCCAGCTTCGCCATCGGACGGTTGCTGGCGCTCTCGGAGAGCTGGAGGTTCTGCAGGATGCCGGCGGAGTTGATCGTCACCTCGATCGCGCCGTCCCGGGAAGTCTCCGTGACCGAGATCTGCTCGATCTCCTGCTGCATCCGGCCGAACTTCTCGGCCTTCTCGGTGGCCCGCTCCTGCCACTCGCGAACCATCCGCTCAGCCGCGCCGATGTCGCGTCCGAAGTCCTCAGGCAACCCGTCCCCCGACTCGCTCCGCCGCGCACCGGCGGGAACGCTGCGACACCATCCGGCGACTGCGCGCGATCCCCAAGCTCTGGCACAGCTTTCCTTCTCGATCTCGTCCTGCGGCGGGAACCGTATCAACCGGAAGCACGAGGTCGCGCCGGATCTACCGAATTCCCGTGTCACAACGATCACGACGGGGAAGCACGGCCCGTATGTCCGGAAAGCACTGCTGGTCAGTGCCCGTGAGCGCTTTTCAGCGCTATAGCACCCAAAACCACTCACGGGCACTGGCCTGCGGAAACGGCCTGATCACCCGAAGGTCCACGTCCGAATGGCGCGCTTCGGTAGGGTCGGGTGCTGTGACAGCCGGATGGTCCACGTCGCTGGATCTGCACCTGGATCGGGTGGGCCGCCCCGACAGCCGCAAACTGGCCGAGGCTCTGCGCACCGCGATCCGCGACGGCCGCCTCCCGGCCGGCAGCCGCGTCCCCTCCACCCGCGCCCTGGCCACCGATCTCGGCGTCGCCCGCGGCACCGTCACCCGCGCCTACGACCAGCTGGTCACCGAGGGCTTCCTGCTGTCCCGCCAGGGCGCGCCCACCACCGTCGCCGAACGGCTGGCGAGCCCGGACCCAGTCGCCGCCCCGCCCGGCCCGGAAACCCCCGCGCCGCACTGGGACTTCCGCCCCGGCCGGCCGAACCTCAGCTCCTTCCCGCGCCGGGACTGGCTGGCCGCCAGCCGCCGCGCCCTGCAGACGACCCCCGCCGGCGACCTCGACTACGGCGACCCGCAGGGCCATCCGGCGCTGCGCGACGCCCTCACCGACTACCTCGCCCGGGTCCGCGCGGTGGCCACCACGCCGGACCGGATCATCATCTGCAACGGCTACTCCCAGGCGTTGTCGCTGCTCAGCAAGGCCCTCTACGACCAAGGGCTGGACTCGATCGACTTCGAGGACCCGTCCCTGCCCCAGCTGCGCGCGATCCCGGCCGGCCTCGGCATGGCGGTGCGCGGCGTGCCGGTCGACAGCGACGGCATCGACGTCGCGCAGCAGCTCAGCCGGGCCGTCGTGGTCACCCCGGCGCACCAGTTCCCGCTCGGCACCACCATGAGCTCGGCCCGGCGGACGGAGCTCGTGCAACTCGCCAAGGCTGATGACCGGCTGATCATCGAGGACGACTACGACGGCGAGTTCCGCTTCGACCGCCAGCCGATCGGATCGCTGCAGGGCATGGCACCCAACCACGTCGCCTACGCGGGCACGGCCAGCAAGACCCTCGCCCCCGCCCTACGGCTCGCGTGGCTGGCGCTGCCGCCGCAGCTGGTGACGCCGGTGCGCACGCTCAAAGAGCACAGCGGGCTGCACGCCCCGCTGTTCGAACAGCTGGCCATGGCGGAACTGATCCGGTCGGGAGCCTACGATCAGCATGTCCGCCGATCGCGCGCCGTGTACCGGAGGCGACGCGAGCAGCTCCTCGATGCGCTGAGCGGTATGCGCGCGAACCACCGGCCTTACCCGGCCGGGATCTCGGCCGGACTGCACATCACCTTGCAGCTTGATCCGGAGGGACCGACTGAGCGAGAAGTCCTGACTCGGGCGCGGAAGCATTCGGTGGACCTCGAAGTGCTCGGGCCGCACTGGGTCGCGCCCGGCGAGCATCCGCCGGGTGTGGTCATCGGCTACGCCGCCCCCGCGGAGCACGCCTTCCGCCCCGCGCTGCAAGCATTGGTCACCGTTCTGCAGCGGTGACCCGATCGGGCGCCACCGCCGCGTCGCCCACATGTCCGCACACCGGAAGGGGAACACCTGTTCTATTCTGGTTTCCCCGCCGCGACACACAGGAGACAGAGTTGACCGAAGAGCAGACCAGCACCGAGCAGACCGCGCCGATCCAGCCCGAGCAGGCCGAGTCGACGCAGCCCGAGTCGACGCAGCCCGAGTCGGCCCAGCCCGACACCCAGTCGCAGCCCGAGTCGGCGCAGCCCGAGGCCGCGCCCGCTGAGGCGGCGAAGAAGCCGCGCGCCCGCAAGCAGAGCGCCGTCAAGAAGACCCGCACGGTCGAGCTCACGCTGACGGTCACCGGCACGGCCGATGGCGAGTGGCAGGCCGACCTGATGCACGCGGGCAAGCGCATCGTGCAGGGCCTGCCGGTCGCGGCGGCCGCGGTGTCCAAGGCGGCCGCCGAGCTGCACCAGGACATCTCCGACACGATCGAGAGCGTGATGAACGAGGCGCGCCAGCAGCACGAGGCGAAGCTCGCCGAGCTCGAGGCCGAGGTCGAGCGGGTCCGCAAGGCCCTCGCCGAGCTCGAATCCTGACAGCTGCGAGAAGCAGGGCATGCCGTGCCGGCCCCTCGACGACACGGCATGCCTCGCTGCAGCCCTGACCTCGTCGGCTCCGTCGCCGACCGAACTACCGCGGGGTAACCCGCGCGGTGGTGACTCGCAGACGCGGCAGAAGCGCCGCAACTCCGGTTCTGACCGGTCGATCAGGCCCAAATGCTACGCCGCACGACCGGTGCCTCCCGGGGCACGAACGCCCGCCCGCGGGCCGTTGCACCGAAATGCGGTGCCGTTGGCCGAGAACTGTGCGCAGCAGTCAGGAAAACGGCGGCCGCGACGCCAGTGAATAGCTTTCACATATCAGGCACCGATCTTCAGCCTCAATGACCAGCCGATACGCCTGGATCGGAAAGGCTGCGCGAACTCCGGAGTTTTTCGAATACTCGCCCCGCCTAGCCCACTGATCGACGAAGATAGCCGATCAGAACCAATCAGCACTGGGCCGAGGAGGCGAATCATGGCGGCGGATCTGGACGATCTGCAACGCAAGCTTGACGCGCTGAAGGAAGCTGGACGCCGAGCCGAAGAGCAGATGGGCGACTTCAGCCGGATGCGCGAGCAGATCAGCCAGCTCCAGGCTGCTGCCACGTCCGCGGACCGGTCGGTCACCGTCACCGCCAGCCCCGGCGGCGTCACCGACATCCAGTTCACCCAGGACGCCCTGCACCTGTCCCCCGCGCAGCTGTCCAGCACCGTCATGAGCACCCTGCAGCTCGCGATCGCCGAAGCCGCCCGCAAGCAGGCCGAGGTCGTGCAGGAGTACGTGCCGGACAGCGACGTGCTCGAACGCGTGAGGCGCACCCAGGACGAGCTGTTCGGCAGCCACGCCGAGCAGCCGCAGCAGGCGCCGGTGGACGACGACGAGGCGCCGGACTCCTTCCTCGACGGCGGGCGGTGACCATGCCCGGGTACAACGCTCCCGCCGAAGCGATCATGCGCTGCGGCGGCAATGTCGGCGGGATGAACGCCGACGCAAAGTCCATCAAGGACAAGGCCGCCGGGGCGGAAGTCCCGGAGGTCTCCTGGGGCCTGCTCGGCCTCGCCACCACCTACAGCTCCTACCGCGAGCTGCTGGACAAGTTCAAGCAGCACCTCGACGAGATGGCCGAAGGGCTGACCAAGGCCGGCGAGGACCTGACCGAGTGCGGCAAGGACTACCAGGCCACCGACGAGTCGATGGCGGAGATGCTCGGCAAGATCATCGGTGACATCGGAAAGACCGCTGGCGGCGGTGGCGGAGGTGGTTCCTGGTGACCAGCAACGCGGAAGCGATCAGCGAGAACAGCGCGCTCAACCGGACTGCCTCGCCGGTCGACGCCTCGGCGTTCGGGAAGCTGCCGTTCGTCAAGGACATCATCAAGGCCAATGACGACGCCGGCAAGGGCGACGTCGAGGCGCTCAAGGGCGACATCGAGAGCTACCTGTCCAGCGCGACCAGCTTCGCGCTGGACCCGATGGGCTTCCTCATCGGCACCGGCGTCGAGTTCGTGATCAACTTCGTGGCCCCGGTGCGGGACGCGATCCAGCTGGTCACCGGCGACAGCGAAGCCCTGGCCAAGGGCGCGGAAGCATTCGCCGGCGTGCAGGGCGAAATAGACAAGCTCGCCGAGAACCTGACGAACCAGCTGGACGGCGAGCTCACCGGCTGGGACGGCGAAGCCGCCGACGCCCTGCGCAAGAAGATGGCCAAGTTCATCGACGGCGTGAAGGCCACCGGCGGCCAGGCCAACAACCTCTCGCAGCTGCTCCAGATGAGCGGCACGATGATGGAAGCCGCCGAGGGCGTCATCAAGGGCATCCTCGCCGACTTCCTGACCTGGGCGATCACCACCTGGATCACGGCAACGGCCTCGGCGGGCCCGACCTTCGGCGGCTCCATCGCCGCGGCCACCGCGGTCACCACGGCCGAAGCGGGCATCACCTGCGCCCGAGCCGCCCAGCAGATTCAGAAGATCACCAAGATCATCGGCCACATCATGGATGTGATCACGGCGATCAAGGCGATCCTCAACGCGATCCGCATCTACGAGAGCGTCAAGCAGATCACCGACGGGAAGCCGGGCGGAGACGGCGGCAAGAGCCCGGCCGACATCGGCAGCCAGATCCTCGGCGGCGTGTCGAAGGAGACCGCCGACGAGCGCAAAGTCGTGGACCAGCTCGGCAAGGGATTCCAATCCGAAGCCGAGGACCGCGGCTACACCGTCGACGACAAGTCCGGGCACGTCACGGAAATCGACAACGACGGCAACATCACCGAGCGGAACGAGGCTGGAAGAGTCGTTCCCGACGCCGACGGCAACCCAGTCACCTATCAACGAGAGGATCCGTCCTACGGCGGCAAGGACTTCGCCAAGTCCGGCTTCAACCAGGTGGCCGGTGGCCTCGGCTCCGCCGCTGATGCCCTGGAGAAGCAGGCCCAGGGAGGCGGTTTCACCGACGTCCCGCCGGACGAAACGATCAGCGGCGACCTCAACTGGTGAACCAGCTGATCCAGTGACGAGTGAAGGGCACCCTTGCCCGAAACTGGACACACGACTATGCCGGTCAAAGGTGCCCTTCACTCGGAAAAGATCAGCTGAACGGAAGTTGCAGCTGCGGCAAGGGGACGTGCTGGCGGTCGGCCTCTGCGCCAGCGGGGTCCTGGAACGCGGCGGGCGGAATCCAGCGCCGGATCTCCTGGGCGATTCCGAAGAGGTCGTCGAGCACAGCAGCGTCCTTGAAGTTGCGGCCGCACCAAACGATGAGCTTGCGGCCGGACAGCCGGAAGTGCACCTTGCCCAGCGCCGTGTTCGTCCCCGGACCGCGCCCCTCGTTGTACAGCCAACGCGTGCGATCCATCGTCACCACTGAGCGCACGTACTCCGGCGGGGCCCCGGAGGCGTGGTAGATGTTCAACGCAGCCGGCCCGATGTCGACACCGTCGCCCTGAATGACGTTCTTGGAGCGGTTGAAGCTGAACAGGTCGGCGACGTCGGAGAGCTTGTCCCGCTTCTCGTCCAGCACCAGCTCCGGAACCGGTGACGGCAGTTCCAGGACCACCGCACCGCAGGTCAATACCCCGCTTGGTCGTCTTCGACGCCGTGCTCAGATGCATGCCCACGCCCGGCGAATAGTAGGAATCGCCGGGACTGGAATTCTTCCGGGTGTAGTCGATGTGCACCGCCAACGCGGGCATCCCCTGGTACAGCCCGGCCATCAGCAGCGGCACGGACTTGCGCCGGTACTTGTGAAACGGCGGGCCGGGCAACTGGTTCAACACGTTGTCCGGCACGTTCCAGGCAACCCGCCAGCCGAGCCGTTGTGCCCAATCCACGACCGGCACTCCCGGTCGTCCCGGTTGGTTCATCCCCGCCTCCCATCCCCGCCTCCCATCGCCGTCGCACACCGTAGCCGCCGAGCGCCCGCGATCCAACCACGCCTGAGCAAGTGATTGTGAAGGGCACCTTTGCCTGGCATGGCTGGCATAGCTGGCCAAAGGTGCCCTTCACGATCAGCCGAACGGGAGCTGAAGCTGCTGCAAGGGGATGTGCTGGCGGTCGGCCTCTGCGCCTGCGGGATCTTGGAAGGCGGCGGGCGGAATCCAACCGGTCAGGAAGTTCGCCCAGCCGAGCAGATCATCGATCGCTCTCGGGTTGAACAGCCATTCGCCGACCCAGCACATCACCTTGCGCCCTGAGAACCGGAAGTACGGTCTGGGCTGAACATCTTTGCCCGCATAAGTCGCGAACGACTGGTAAAGCCAGTGCAGGCGTTCCGGGGTTACCACGGCTCGCACGTATTCCGGGCTGGCGCCGGAAATGCTGTACGTGAACGCATCCGTCGATCGGCTCGAGTCGCCGATCTGTACGGTCGCGATCGGCTCCCCCTGGGAGTTCCCCTTGGAACGGCCGAAGCCGAGCAGCCCAAGCAGCCCTCCCTGCTTTTCGCGCCGCTGGTGGACCAGGAGCTCCGGGACCGGCGACGGCAGCTCCAGCACCGCAACACTGGTCATCGAAGTCGCAGTGCCGGACTTCGACGTGGTGACCTGACGGTCGGTAGTGGTCGAATAGTACGAACCGGTCGTCGCCGTGTACTTATACGAGTTCGCGATCTGCACCACCAGCGCAGGCATGCCTTCGTGGAGACCCGCGAGCAACAACGGAATCGCCCTCTGCTGGTAGTCGTGGAACGGCGGCCCGGACAACTGGTTGAGAAAGCTCTCCGGCACGTCCCGCGCGATCCGCCAACCGCGCTGCGCCACCCACTGCTGGAACGGATCACCCGCCATCGGAGGCTGCATCGGCTGCCCCGGCATCGGTTGCTGCCACGGCTGCTGTCCCGGCATCGGTTGCTGCCACGGCTGCTGTCCCGGCTGGTTCATCCTCGCCTCCCATCACCGTCGCACACCGTAGCCGCCAAGCGCCCACCAACCAACAACGCCTGATCAGGTGATGAGTGAGGGGCACCCGCGCCCAATCGACCGGCCGACTAGAGTCCGCTCAAGGGTGCCCCTCACCTCGAAAAGCCGCGGGGATGCCAAAGGGAACTGGGCCTACTCCCACATGCGCCGAACTGGTGGGCATTGATGCCGCGCTACGAGATTCTGCGGACGGGATCGCCTGGAGGCTCCTCGCGGAGATGGTGTCGCCCGGCGGGCTGGTCGTCCGCACAGGCTGATTCGTCGGGGTCGGATTCCGGGAACCTCGGCGGTATTTCGGGAAATTCGTGGCCGACGCGGCGCTGTCCGGCGTCGCGGGGTTCGGCGTTTTCGGCTTCGATGTCGGCGATGAGATTCCAGACGGTGTAGTCACCTTCGCCGCTTCCGGCATGCTGACCCGCCGCGAACCCGATGCGCCATTCCGGTAGATGCTGGGCGAGGATGGCGAAGATCAGCAGGCTGAACAGGACGAACGTACAGAACTGGATCCAGAACACGGTGACACTCCTTCGGATGGGCGAGCCCTCGCTCCGTCTCGTCCCCGATTTCCATTGAAATCGAAGGGGCGGGTTCAATGGAAATTGCGGGACAGTGCGTCAAGGACAGGGGGGATCGTGAGCGCGTGCCAGCAGTCCATGCAGGTGTCCTCGCGGATCCGGTCCACTTCGGACCGATCATGCAGCTCCGCCGCATTCGATTCCGCACCGCAGAACGCCATCACCCGGTCCCCTGCCGGGACTTTCGTTGCCGCGATGGGGAAAGCGTGACGGCCTCCCGTGACCGGGCGCCAGACGTAAGTCAGGTAGTCGGACATGAACAACCTCCATTGCCGAAAAGAGCAGTTCTGTTTGTGGCCGGTGGCCGGGCGCACGGGGAGGGGGCGTTCACGCGCCCGGCCACCAGGGGTGGGCCGGTGTGGTGGAGGTCGGGGAAAGTCACCACACCGGCCCGGTTTGAACGCCCGCCCCGCCGTTGACCTGTGAGAAACCCGGCGGGACGGGCTGCCGGACTCCGTGACTAGCGCCACGCGTCTACCCGACGATTGAAATCGTAGTCCACGTAATTACGTGAGATCGATACTTCGATAGTGTGGATCTACGTACTGAGCTGACGAACGATGAGGCAGGATGTTGGCAACCGACCACCGACGGAGGTACGCATGGCCGAGAATTCGCACGAGGATCCCGGTTTCCAAGCCGATGACGGTCTTGAGTTCGGACCGACTCTGCGCAGGCGGCAGCTCGGCCGAAAGCTGCGCAACTACCGCGAACAAGCCGGACGCAAGGTGGCTGAGGCCGCCAAGTACGCCGGCTTGCGTGACGCGACGGTAAGTCGCATCGAAAACGGCCGCCACGCCATCAGGCCGGGCAATGTCCGGCTCTTGTGCCAGTTCTACGACGTCGGCGCACCGACCGTGGACACTCTCGTACGTCAGGCTGAGGATTCGAACGATCGCGGTTGGTGGACAGCGTTCTCAGACACCCTGGAGGACTGGTTCGAGACCTACGTTGACTTGGAAAGCGATGTGCGCGAGCTACTCACATACAGCCCGACGCTCGTCGATGGCCTGCTGCAGACGCCGGACTACGCCCTGGCGGTCATGCAGGGTGGTTGGCCCGAAGTGACCAAGGCCGAGCTTCATCGGTCGGTGGAACTCCGGCAGGCACGGCAGGAAAGACTCCATCAGCAAGGTTCGACGAAGCAGCTTCACGTCGTGTTCGACGAATCGGTCGTCCGCAGGGTCGTCGGTGGCCCCAACACCATGCGAGGACAACTTGAGTCGTTGGTCGAGTCGGCGGCAAAGCCGAACATCACGATCCAAGTGATCCCGTTCTCTGCTGGCGCACACGCGGGCATGAAGGGCGCCTTCTCCGTCCTTCGGTTCCCCGCAGGATTCGAGGACATGAACTCGGTGTACCTCGAAAACCGGCGTGGAGCGGTGTGGCAGGAACGACCCAACGACGTGGACCACTACAGCGGCGTCTTCAAGAGAGCAAGCGAGCAGGCTCTGTCGGCTGAGGAAACCGTTGAGCTCATGGATAGCCTGGTTAAGCACCTGTGAGGAACCAGGCTAGGGAGAAATATTAGATGATCGACTTTTCTGGCGCCGCCTGGCGCAAGAGCAGTCGGAGTGGCGACACAGGCCAGTGCGTCGAGTTGGCTCAGAACCTACCCGGCGTTTCTGCTGTTCGTGACTCGAAGGCCCCCGAGCAGGGCGCTCTGGTTTTCACCAAGGCCCAGCTCCAGACGTTCCTGACCACCGTCAAGTCAGGCCAGCTCGACCTCTGACACCGGACGAACGGCGCCCCGTCCCGGCACAGCTTCGGGACAGGGCGCTGTCGTCGCGGCACGGAGAAGGGCCCCTGTCCGGAGGAGTCGGACAGGGGCCCTTTGGTCAACCAGCTAACTTCAGCGGTAGTCGCGGCCGAAGTCGTAGTCGTCCAGCGGAACCGCCGCACCGGTGCCGGTGCCGAACACATCCGGGGTGTAGTAGCTGTCGTCGTAGGACGGGATCGCGTACGCCGCGGCCCGCGCCTCCTCCGTCGGCTGCACCTGGATGTTGCGGTACCGGTTGATGCCCGTACCAGCCGGGATCAACTTACCGATGATCACGTTCTCCTTCAGGCCGACCAGCTTGTCACTCGCGCCCTCGATCGCGGCGTTCGTGAGGATGCGGGTCGTCTCCTGGAAGGAGGCCGCCGACAGCCACGAATCGGTGGCCAGCGACGCCTTGGTGATGCCCATCAGGACCGGGCGGCCGGAAGCCGGGTCGCTGCCCTCGGCGACGACGCGGCGGTTCTCGGCCTCGAACTGCGAGCGCTCGACCGGCGAACCGGGCAGGAACTCGGTGGCACCCGAGTCGATGATGATGACCCGGCGCAGCATCTGGCGGACGATGACCTCGACGTGCTTGTCGTGGATGCCCACACCCTGCGAGCGGTACACCTCCTGCACCTCGCGAACCAGGTGCAGCTGGGCCTCGCGCGGGCCCATCACGCGCAGCACCTCGTGCGGGTCGACCGCACCTTCCAGCAGCTGCTGGCCGACCTCGATGTGGTCGCCGTCGGCGACCTGCCGCTCGGTGCCGTCGACCGAGATCGCCGCGAGCCGCTGCCGCTTGGACAGCTTGTCGTAGACGATCTCCTCGCCGCCGTCGTCCGGAATGATCGTGATCTTCCAGTAGCGGTCGTTGTCCTCCAGCCGGATCCGGCCCGAGGTGTCGGCGATCGGCGCCTTGCCCTTCGGGACCCGGGCCTCGAACAGCTCCTGGACACGCGGCAGACCGGTGGTGATGTCGTCACCGGCTACACCGCCCTGGTGGAACGTACGCATCGTCAGCTGCGTACCGGGCTCACCGATCGACTGGGCCGCGACGATGCCGACCGCCTCGCCGACGTCCACCAGCTTGCCGGTGGCCATCGAACGGCCGTAGCAGACCGCGCAGACGCCGACGCCGGACTCACAGGTCAGGACGCTGCGGACCTTGACCTTGGTGACGTTGGCGGCGAGCAGCTTCTCGATCGCCGGGTCACCCAGGTCCGAACCGCGAGCGAGCACGATGTTGCCGTCGGAGTCGGTGACGTCGTCGGCCGTGGTGCGGGCGTAGACGCTGGTCTCCACGTGCGCGTCGCGCAGGAGCTTGCCATCGTCCAGCAGCTCCGCGATCGGCATCCGGATGCCGCGCTCGGTGCCGCAGTCGGTCTCGCGGACGATGACGTCCTGCGAGACGTCCACCAGACGACGGGTCAGGTAACCCGAGTCGGCGGTCCGCAGCGCGGTGTCGGCGAGACCCTTGCGGGCACCGTGGTTGGAGATGAAGTACTCCAGCACGGAGAGGCCCTCACGGAAGTTCGCCTTGATCGGACGCGGGATGTACTCACCCTTCGGGTTCGACACCAGACCACGCATACCGGCCAGCTGGACGACCTGGGTCATGTTACCGGCGGCCCCGGACTTCACGATCATGCTGATCGAGTTGTCCTCCGGGAAGTTCGCCTCCATGGCCTCGGCGACCTCGTCCTTGGCGGCCGTCCAGACCTTGACCAGCTCCGCGTTGCGCTCCTGGTAGGACAGCGCACCGCGGCGGTACCGCTTCTCGACCTGGTCCGCCTTGGCCTCGTAGTTGTCCAGGATCTCGGTCTTGGCCGGTGGCACCACCACGTCGGTGATCGACACGGTCACCCCGGAACGGGTCGCCCAGTGGAAACCGGCGTCCTTGAGCTTGTCCAGGGTCTGCGCCACGGTGACCATCGGGTACCGCTCGGCCAGGTCGTTGACGATCGCGGCCTGCCTCTTCTTCGGCAGCAGGTCGTCGACGAACGGGTAGTCCTCGGGCAGCAGCTCGTTGAACCAGACCCGGCCGAGGGTGGTCTCGGCCAGCCACGGCTGACCGGGCTCCCAGCCCTCCGGCAGCTGGGCCTTGTTCGGCACCACGTCGCGCAGCCGGATCTTGATCGTGGCCTGCAGGTCCAGCACCCCGCGGTCGAAGGCCATGATGGCCTCGCCGACCGAGGAGAACGCCAGGCCCTCGCCCTTGGCACCGTCCACCTGACGGGTCAGGTGGTAGAGGCCGGTGACCATGTCCAGACGCGGCATAGCCAGCGGCCGACCGGAGGCCGGCGACAGGATGTTGTTGCTGGACAGCATCAGGATCCGGGCCTCGGCCTGGGCCTCGGCCGACAGCGGCAGGTGCACCGCCATCTGGTCACCGTCGAAGTCCGCGTTGAACGCCTCGCAGACCAGCGGGTGCAGCTGGATGGCCTTGCCTTCCACCAGCTGCGGCTCGAAGGCCTGGATGCCGAGGCGGTGCAGCGTGGGAGCACGGTTGAGCAGCACCGGGTGCTCGGCGATGACCTCTTCCAGCACGTCCCACACCTGCGGGCGCTGGCGCTCCACCATCCGCTTCGCGGACTTGATGTTCTGCGCGTGGTTGAGGTCGACCAGCCGCTTCATGACGAACGGCTTGAACAGCTCGACCGCCATTTCCTTCGGCAGACCGCACTGGTGCAGCTTCAGCTGCGGGCCGACCACGATGACCGAACGGCCGGAGTAGTCGACGCGCTTGCCGAGCAGGTTCTGGCGGAACCGGCCCTGCTTACCCTTGAGCAGGTCGGACAGCGACTTCAGCGGCCGGTTGCCCGGGCCGGTGACCGGACGCCCGCGACGGCCGTTGTCGAACAGCGCGTCCACGGACTCCTGCAGCATCCGCTTCTCGTTGTTGACGATGATCTCGGGAGCCCCGAGGTCGATCAGTCGCTTGAGGCGGTTGTTGCGGTTGATCACCCGGCGGTACAGGTCGTTGAGGTCGGAGGTGGCGAAGCGGCCACCGTCCAGCTGCACCATCGGACGCAGGTCCGGCGGGATGACCGGCACGCAGTTGAGCACCATGCCGCCCGGGTCGTTGCCGGTGGCCTGGAAGGCCGCCACGACCTTGAGCCGCTTGAGGGCGCGCAGCTTCTTCTGGCCCTTGCCGCTGCGGATGGTCTCGCGCAGCAGCACGGCCTCGGCGCCGATGTCGAAGGTCGACAGCAGCAACTGGATGGCCTCGGCACCCATGCCGCCGGTGAAGTACTCGCCGTACCGGTCGTAGAGCTCGCGGTACAGCATCTCGTCGGGGATGAGCTGGCGGGGCTCCAGCTTGGTGAAGGTCTCCCAGATCTCGTCGAGCTTGTCGAGCTCGCGCTGCGCGCGGTCGCGCAGCTGCTTCATCTCGCGCTCGGCGCCTTCCTTGACCTTGCGTCGCTGGTCGCTCTTGGCGCCTTCGGCTTCGAGCGCGGCCAGGTCGGCCTCGAGCTTCTGGGCCCGGGCCTCCAGGTCGGCGTCGCGCTGGTCGGCGACGCGCTTGCGCTCGACGCTGATCTCGCTCTCCAGCGTCGACAGGTCGTTGTGCCGCATCTCGGTGTTCACCGAGGTGATCACGTAGGCGGCGAAGTAGATGATCTTCTCGAGGTCCTTGGGGGCCAGGTCGAGCAGGTAGCCCAGCCGGGACGGGACGCCCTTGAAGTACCAGATGTGGGTCACGGCGGCGGCGAGCTCGATGTGGCCCATCCGCTCACGACGCACCTTGGCGCGGGTGACCTCGACGCCGCAGCGCTCGCAGATGATGCCCTTGAAGCGGACCCGCTTGTACTTGCCGCAGTAGCACTCCCAGTCCCGGGTCGGACCGAAGATCTTCTCGCAGAAGAGCCCGTCCTTCTCCGGCTTCAGGGTGCGGTAGTTGATGGTCTCGGGCTTCTTTACCTCGCCGTACGACCACTGGCGAATGTCGTCGGCGGTAGCGAGGCCGATGCGGAGTTCATCGAAGAAGTTGACGTCAAGCACGTCGGGTCTTCTCCCTTGATCGAAAGGTTCTGCCGGGTGTCGGCAGCGGTGCCAGGTTTGGGTCGGACGCCGGTCCGCGAGATCTCCTCCCGCGGACCGGCGGCGAGGTTCAGTGCGCGAGGTCGTCGACCGAGGCCGACTCGTTGCGGGACAGGTTGATGCCGAGGTTGGCCGCGGCACGCTCCAGGTCCTCGTCCTCGCTATCGCGCATCTCGATGGCCGCACCGTCGCTGGAGAGCACCTCGACGTTCAGGCACAGCGACTGGAGCTCCTTCAGCAACACCTTGAAGGACTCCGGGATGCCCGGCTCGGGGATGTTCTCGCCCTTGACGATCGCCTCGTAGACCTTGACGCGGCCGACCACGTCGTCGGACTTGATGGTCAACAGCTCCTGCAGCGTGTAGGCGGCGCCGTAGGCCTGCATGGCCCAGCACTCCATCTCACCGAAGCGCTGGCCACCGAACTGCGCCTTACCGCCCAGCGGCTGCTGGGTGATCATCGAGTACGGGCCGGTCGACCGGGCGTGGATCTTGTCGTCCACCAGGTGCGACAGCTTGAGGATGTACATGTACCCGACGGCGATCGGGTACGGGTACGGCTCCCCGCTGCGGCCGTCGAACAGTTGCGCCTTGCCGTCGGCGCCCACCATGCGCTCACCGTCGCGGTTCGGCCTGGTGGAGGCGAGCAGACCGGTGATCTCCTCCTCCCGCGCACCGTCGAAGACGGGGCTGGCGGTGTTGGTGCCCGGTTCCACCTCGTAGAGGTCGTCGGGCAGGCGCTTGGCCCACTCGGCCTCCCCGTCGATGGACCAGCCCTGCGAGGCGATCCAGCCGAGGTGCGTCTCCAGCACCTGACCGATGTTCATCCGTCGCGGCACACCGTGGGTGTTCAGGATGATGTCGACCGGGGTGCCGTCCGACAGGAACGGCATGTCCTCGGCGGGCAGGATCTTGCCGATGACGCCCTTGTTGCCGTGGCGGCCGGCGAGCTTGTCGCCGTCCTGGATCTTGCGCTTCTGCGCGACGTAGACCCGCACCAGCTGGTTGACGCCCGGGGGCAGCTCGTCGTCGTCCTCGCGGTTGAACACGCGGACGCCGATGACCTTGCCGGTCTCGCCGTGCGGCACCTTCAGCGAGGTGTCGCGGACCTCACGGGCCTTCTCGCCGAAGATCGCCCGCAGCAGCCGCTCCTCCGGGGTCAGCTCGGTCTCGCCCTTCGGGGTGACCTTGCCGACCAGGATGTCACCGCCCTGCACCTCGGCACCGATGCGGATGATGCCGCGCTCGTCGAGGTCGGCCAGCACGTCGTCGGAGACGTTCGGGATGTCCCGGGTGATCTCCTCGGCACCGAGCTTGGTGTCGCGCGCGTCGACCTCGTGCTCCTCGATGTGGATCGAGGTGAGCACGTCGTCCTGCACCAGGCGCTGGGACAGGATGATCGCGTCCTCGTAGTTGTGCCCCTCCCACGGCATGATCGCGACGAGCAGGTTCTTGCCCAGCGCCATCTCGCCGTCTTCGGTGCACGGCCCGTCCGCGATGACCTGCCCGACCTCGACCCGGTCGCCCTCGTTGACGATCGGCTTCTGGTTGATGCAGGTGCCGTGGTTGGACCGGGAGAACTTCTGCATCCGGTACGACCGGCGAGTGCCGTCATCGGCCATCACCGTGATGTAGTCGGCGCACAGCTCCTCGACCACACCGGCCTTCTCGGCGGTGATCACGTCACCGGCGTCGACCGCGGCGCGCAGCTCCATGCCGGTGCCCACCAGCGGCGACTCGCTGCGCAGCAGCGGCACCGCCTGGCGCTGCATGTTCGCACCCATCAGGGCGCGGTTGGCGTCGTCGTGCTCGAGGAACGGGATCATCGCGGTCGCGGCGGAGACCATCTGCCGCGGCGAGACGTCCATGTAGTCGATCTCGGTCGGTGCGAGCAGCTCGACCTCGCCGCCCTTGCGTCGACCCAGCACGCGCTCGTCGATGAAGTTGCCGTCCTCGTCGATCGGCGCGTTGGCCTGCGCCTTGACGTAGCGGTCCTCTTCGTCGGCGGTCAGGTAGTCGATCTGGTCGGTGACCCGGCCGTCGACGACCTTGCGGTACGGCGTCTCGATGAAGCCGAACGGGTTGATCCGCGCGAAGGTGGCCAGCGAGCCGATCAGACCGATGTTCGGGCCTTCCGGCGTCTCGATCGGGCACATCCGGCCGTAGTGCGACGGGTGCACGTCGCGGACTTCCATGCCCGCGCGCTCGCGGGACAGACCGCCCGGGCCGAGCGCGTTCAGCCGCCGCTTGTGCGTCAGGCCCGCGATCGGGTTGGTCTGGTCCATGAACTGCGAGAGCTGCGAGGTGCCGAAGAACTCCCGGATCGCCGCCGTGATCGGGCGGATGTTGATCAGGGTCTGCGGGGTGATCGCCTCGACGTCCTGGGTGGTCATCCGCTCCCGGACGACCCTCTCCATGCGGGACAGGCCGACCCGGACCTGGTTCTGGATCAGCTCGCCCACGGTGCGGATGCGCCGGTTGCCGAAGTGGTCGATGTCGTCGACCTCGACCGGCACGGTCGCGCCTTCACCCTGACCGCGCGCGGGCATCTCGGTCTCGGCGCCGTGCAGCCGGACCAGGTACTCGATCGTGGTGACGATGTCTTCCTCGGTGAGCACGCCGACTTCGTACGGCTCGCCCATGCCGAGCTTCTTGTTGACCTTGTAGCGGCCGACGCGGGCGAGGTCGTAGCGCTTCTCCTTGAAGAACAGGTTCTCCAGGAGCGTCTGCGCGCTCTCCTTCGTCGGCGGTTCGCCCGGGCGCAGCTTGCGGTAGATGTCCAGCAGCGCTTCGTCCGTGCCGGCGGTGTGGTCCTTCTCCAGGGTCGCCATCAGGGTCTCGGAGAAGCCGAACCGCTCGCGGATCGCCTCGGCCGACCAGCCCAGCGCCTTCAGCAGCACGGTGACCGGCTGGCGGCGCTTGCGGTCGATGCGGACGCCGACGGTGTCGCGCTTGTCGACGTCGAACTCCAGCCACGCACCGCGGCTGGGGATGATCTTGACGCTGAAAACGTCCTTGTCCGTGGTCTTGTCCACCGACTGGTCGAAGTAGACACCGGGGGAACGGACGAGCTGGGAGACCACGACCCGCTCGGTGCCGTTGATGATGTAGGTCCCCTTGTTGCTCATCATCGGGAAGTCACCCATGAACACCGTCTGGCTCTTGATCTCGCCGGTGGTGTGGTTGGTGAACTCCGCGGTGACGAACAGCGGGGCCGCATACGTCACGTCCTTGTCCTTGCACTCCTCGACGGAGGCCTTGACCTCGTCGAAGCGTGGGTCGGAGAAAGACAGCGACATCGATCCGGAGAAGTCCTCGATCGGGGAGATCTCGTTCAGGACCTCCTCAAGACCGCCAACCGGATTCTCCTCGCCGGCGTCGACCCGGCGCTGGAACCAGGCCTCGTTACCGACAAGCCATTCGAAGGACTGGATCTGAAGGTCTAGCAGGTTCGGCACGTTCAACGGCTCGCGAATGTTCGCGAACGAGACCCGCTTGGGTGCCCCAGGGATCCCCGACGTGTAGTTGGAAGCTGCAGAGACCTTGGTCGCGCGGGAGACTGCCAAGATGCGTCCTTCCGGGACTCTGAACTGGCTACAGCCGCGTCAGCGAAAGGTGCCCGGCGAATGCGACCGACGGGGTCCGTATCCGCTGTCACACTCCGCTAGCACAGCTGTCAAGGGTGCAATGGCGCCTACGATCCTACGGTCCGGTGCAGGACAGACGGAAAGAAGGCAGCGCAAAGTAGCAGTCTAGCCGGAATCACGCCAGCTGTCGAGGGGGCACACCGATGGCGGCCCAGCCCCGCGTCGAGGACCAGAGTGAACCCGCGCGCGCCGCCAGTCAAGAGATCACGCTTCGATCACCCTCGTGGCGCAAAACACGATCACCGGCCGTGATCGCCGATGACATGCTTTTGCCTGGTCAGCAGGGGTACCTCTAAGTAACTTCCGGCACTCCGGAGCGACACTCGCGACACCCCCGCGAACGGCCCTTGCAGGCCTCCCGGGCATCGGCCCGGGGGTGACGAGCACCTCAACACGCGGGGTCGGCGTCTCTATTCCCGGGACGACCGAAGCCGAACGGGGTCATTCCCGCGAAGCCACTCTCGATCATTAACGCCTTGTGCTCACATCGACACCGGCGGTCATCGAGATCGCGGAATTCGATCTCCGAATTCCCGATCTCGACCGAGAGGCCGATTTGCGCTCGGCCACCCGGCGTGCCGAGAACGGCACTCGCCGCGACCGACACCGATTACCACCCGGGTTGCCGGCCAATTCCACCACTTTCGCCGCGGTGGCCGTTTTCGCCCCCGCCTGAGCGATCGGCGCGAATCCCGCCCCAGGCGTCCGCGGTTGCACCTGCGGCCGCGACCCCGGGGCGACGCCGGGCCGACGCGGCTCGACGCGCCGGTGGGCGTCGTCGCACCTGGCACCCGGGGTCCTATATGGACACCCGCGGGACGAGCACGGACCGCACAGGGGCCCGCACAGCGGGGCACACCCGACCAACGGGAACGGCGACCACGACGACGTCCGCGGCGGGGACTACGGCGTCAGCCGACTCGCACCGCAGCCGACCGACCTCGAGGCCGTCGTTGCCACTTTGTGGCAGTCGTGAGTATTAATGGTTGCAGGAACAACCACTGCTCCTCCCGGGTCGAGCACTTTCTCTCGTCGCGACGATGCGGCGGATGGTGCCGGTGGGCACAACTGCCCATCGGCACGATCTCGGGTGACGCACGTGGGCTACTCGACGACCGCGTCCGCCGGTAGCGTGATACGCCCCACCGCGCCCCGACGCATACCCCGGGTGGGCAGGCCACAGGAGAACGAACCGATGACAGACGACCGCGCGAACGAGCGGTTCAGCGGGCTGCAGCGTTGGACAGGGGGGCCGGAACGCAGCGGCTCCAGCTCCAGCTGGTTCTCCGGCGAGCAGGACGCCGTCGCGCACCAACCCCGGCAACCCCCGCAAACCCCGGAAGCGGCGGCACCGGAACCCCCGCGCAGCGCCGAGCAGCGCTACGCCGACGCCGTCGCGGCGATGAACAAGATCGTCACCACCCTGGACTTCGACCAGCTGCCCTGGGTCACCGAGGTGCTCCGCGCCACCGCCGGCGTGCTGCACGAAACCGACCCGGCGCGCGCGGGCGTGCTCAACAACCTGGGCAGCGCGGCACAGCTGACGCACCTGCGCAGCGGCGAGCTGGCCGACCTCGAAGAAGCGATCTCCCACTACCGGTCGGCGACGGCTGCGGCGCACAGCAGCGACAACGACCGGATGCTCTATCAGTGCAACCTCGCGCTGGCGCTCACCGACCTGGCGGGCAAGACCGGCAGCGCCACCGCCGCCGCGGAGAGCGCGCAGGTCGCGCGGGAGACCGTCGAGCAGACTCCGCGCCGCGACCAGCGGCGGGCGATGGCACTGGTCCGGCTCGCCAACGCGTTAAAGCTGCACGCCCTGCTGGCCGACGCGCCGGAGTCTGACGACGAGTCGATCGACGTGTTCCGGGAGGCCGTCCGGATCTCCCCGGCAAACGACCCAACGACCTCCGAGCTGCTGATCAACCTCGGGGCGGCGCTGCTGCGCCGGTTCGAGCGGGGCGGCTCGTCCGAAGACCTGGACGAGGGCATCAAGCACCTCGGGTCCGGCGCGGGAGCTCTCGCCGACGGCGAACCCCGGCGCGCCGCCCTTTGCCACCTGGCGAACGCGCTGCGGCTGCGGTTCCAGCAGAACGGGGACCTGACCGACCTCAACTCGGCGATCAGCGAGCTGATCGGCGTGCTCGGGGTGCTCGACGGCGGGAATCCGCTGCTCGGCACGGCGGTGTGGCATCTCGCCGCGGCCACCGTCGAGCACGTGGACGCCACCGGCGAGGCCAGCCAGCTGCGCCGCGTGCTGCGGCCGATCGCCCCGGCGGTGCGCGCGATGTCGCCCGACGACCCGAGCCGCGCGGTCGCCCTCACCGGTTACGCGACCCTGCTGCGCAGGCACTTCCTGCACGGCGCGGAGGCCAAGGTGCTGGACACCGCGGTCACCGCAGGGGAGGCGGCGGTGGAGGCGGCGGCCGGCGAGCAACGCGACGCGGTGTTGAACTCGCTGATCAGCACGCTGATCAGCCGCTTCGAGCACCTCGGCGACAGCGCCGACCTGGACCGGGCCGCCCAACTAGCGCGCGAGGCCTTGAAGGGCGACGTGGCCGCGCAGCCCGCGGCCTGGACGCAGCTCGGCATCGTGTCGGCGCACCGGTTCCGGACGAGCGCCAAGACGCGGGACATCGAGGCCGCGATCGAGCTGTTCGACCAGGCGCTCATCGCGATACCGCAGAACGCGCACTCCCGCGCGGGAGTGGCGATCCACCTCGGTCGCGCGCTGCAGACGCTCTACCAGCGCAGCTCCCGCCGCCGGCACTACCGGTGGGCACGCAAGGTGCTGATGGAGGCGGCCGAGCAGCCCAACGCCCCTGCCGACCAGCGGCTTCGGGCGGCGGGACTGGCGGGCCGGATCTGCGCGCAGGCGCACCGGTGGCCGGAGGCGCTGGAGTCGTTCGAGCTCGCGGTCGATCTGCTGCCGCTGGTCACGCGCGGCAAGCGGGTCGTCGCGTCGCCGACCGCGCAGCAGCGGTGGGCGTCGATCGCGGCGGACGCCGCGGCGTGCGCGTTGGAGAACGGCGAGCCCGAGCGGGCCGTGGAACTGCTGGAGCACGGGCAGACGGCGATCCTGGCGGACTTCCTGCCGACCGGCGGGGAACTAGGCGCGCTGCACCGCTCCCACCCGGACCTCGCGGACGAGGTGGTCCGGTTGCGGAGGCTGCTGGACCGCCCGGCGGACGAACCGGTGCTCACCGGGTCCGGCGACCGGATGCGGCTGGCGCGCACGTGGGACGAGCTGGTCGCGGAGATCCGCGCCGTGCAGCCGAGGCACTTGCTGCGCACGCCGTTCGCGGAGCTGGCCACCGCGGCGCAGGACGGTTCCGCGGTGCTGGTCAACCTCAGCCGCTACCGGTCGGACGCGCTGGTGATCATCGCGGGGCGGGTGCTGACCGTGCCGCTGCCGAACGCCAATCCGGAAACCGCGGCCGAGCGCGCCGCCGACCTGCTGGCCGCCGCGCAGGAGGACGACCACGGGACGCTGTCCGACGCCCTCGACTGGACCTGGGACCGCATCGCGCGGCCGGTCCTGGATCGGATGGGCTATCTGCGCGAGCCGGAGCTCGGCGCCCGGTGGCCCAGGGTGTGGTGGAGCGCCCTCGGCGCGATGGCGTTCCTGCCGGTGCACGCGGCGACCGCGCGAACCGGAGAGTCCACTTTGGACCGGGTTGTGTCGTCGTACACCCCGACGTTGGGCTGCCTGCTCCGGGCGGGCAAGCGGCCGGTGCCGACGGGCGGCACCGCCCTGGTCGCGGCCGGGTCGGCGCTGCAGGTCGGGCGGGAACTGCCGCCGCAGAACCAGGTTCTGGCGCAGCACTGGCCGTCGGCGGAGATCCTCTCGGTGGAGAGCACCAGCGCGGCGGAGATGCTGCAGGTGCTGCCGCAGCACCCGTGGCTGCACGTGTGCGAGCCGAGCTCCCAGTTCCCGGCGCAGCCGGCGGCGGGCCTGCTGCTGGACCGCGAGTCCCCGCAGCGGCCGCTGGGCCTGGTCGAGCTGGGCCAGGTGGCGCTCGACGAGGCGGAGTTCGGCTACCTCGGCCAGTGCGCGACGGCGGCGGATCCGCCGTGCGGGGCGGCGGTGTCGCTGCCGGGAGCACTGGGCTTCGCGGGCTTCACGCACGTCATCGGCACCCTGTGGGAGATCGACGAGGGCAGCGCGGTGCAGGTGCACGCGGACGTCTACGCGGCGGTGTTCGGCGGCGAGGAGTACGACACGGACAGCTCGGCCTACGCCCTGCACAACGCGGCCCGGAACCTCCGCGCCCGTTACCCGGAAGAGCACTGCCTCTGGTCAGCCCACGTCCACATCGGACCATGACGGCGTGCTGCTGCTTCAGCCGGCGGCGCGGACTTCGACGATCCGGTTGTCCAGGGCGGCGCCGATCTCGGCCGGACCGAGTGCAGCGAGCACGAGTTCCGGGCCGACGCCCGGGCGTTACTGCTGGGTGAAGCCGTAGCGGCGCTCCGGTTCATTGCGCATGTTGGTCGACGGACAAGCGCTGAGTCGCCAGGTGGTCGTGAGTGCGAAAACCGGCTCCAACCCGCTTACGCACGCACGACACCGGGTCACCGATTGGGGCAGCGCTCAGCCCACTCTGCTTCGCGTCGGCCAGGGGGTTGCGGTGGCCGAGGTTCCTGAGCCGCTGCGGGGCTGAACGTCATTGGGAACAGCCGGAATCCCTCCTACTAGTGTGTCGCGCCGAAAATTGGCGCGCTAAGTCGTTACGATGGTTGCTGTGTCTCGAACTGGGCGTCCGAAAGCGGAGTTGGTGTTGACCGATGCCGAGCGTGGGCAGTTGATCCGGTGGTCGCGGCGGGCGAAGTCGTCGCAGGCCCTGGCGTTGCGGTCGCGGATCGTGCTGGCGTGTGCGGAGCCGGGGATGACCAACAAGCAGGTCGCCGCTGATCTGCGGATATCGGCGAACACTGTGAACAAGTGGCGGCGACGGTTCGTGGACAAGCGGTTGGAGGGCTTGGTCGACGAGCCTCGGCCGGGTCGGCCGCCCTCGATCCTGTTGGACAAGGTCGAGGAGGTGATCACCGCGACGCTGGAAGAGAAGCCGAAGAACGCGACGCACTGGACGCGTAAGTCGATGGCGGAGAAGTCGGGGTTGTCCAAATCCACGATCGGACGAATCTGGCAGAAGTTCGAGCTCAAACCGCATCTGGTCGACAGGTTCAAGCTGTCGAGCGATCCGTTGTTCGTGGAGAAGGTCGTCGATGTTGTTGGCCTGTACCACAATCCGCCGGAGAAGGCGGTGGTGTTGTGCGTGGATGAGAAGTCGGGCATGCAGGCGCTGGATCGGTCCCAGCCGGTGCTGCCGGCGATGCCCGGGATGCCGGAACGTCGCAGCCATGACTACGTCCGCCACGGTGTGACCAGTCTGTTCGCGGCGTTCGACATCGCCGATGGCACGGTGATCTCCGAGATCCACCGGCGGCGTCGGGCGGTGGAGTTCAAGAAGTTCCTGGTCACCATCGACAAGACCGTTCCCGCTGAGTTGGACGTATATCTGGTGTGCGACAACCTGTCCACTCACAAGACGCCCGCCATCAACGCGTGGCTGGCCAGGCATCCGCGTTTCCATATGCATTTCACTCCCACCGGTTCGTCCTGGATTAACCAGGTCGAGCGCTGGTTTGGCTTCCTCACCGATCAACTCCTTCGTCGCGGCGTCCACAAAAGCGTTGCGGCGCTGGAGAAAGACGTCCGGGAGTGGATCAAGGGCTGGAACGAGGATCCGAAGCCGTTCGTCTGGAAGAAGACCGCGGAGGAGATCCTTGACTCCCTCGCACGATATATCTCACGGATTTCCGGCGCGTGACACTAGCGGAGAGTGATCTGGGTGATCTTCCACCGGTCGCCCTGCTTCTGGGCGCTCACCGAGATCTGGGCCGGGCCGACGTTGCTCTCGCCGGTGTTGGCGCGCATCGCGTGCTGGTCGACGAACAGCAGGAGCTCGGCGTGGTCGCCCTGCAGCCGCGTCACCGCGCTGCTCTTCACCGTCGTGGTGACGATCAGCTGCTGCTGCGGGGCCTGCTCCCGGACCACCTTGAACAGGTCGTCGTACCGCTGCACGGCCGACCCGACGAGCACGTCCCGCGCGACTGCCTCGGTCTTGGCCGTGTCGTTGAAGTCGTAGGAGAACACCTTCTCCACGGCATCGCTGATCTGCCCGTTGACCTCGCTGGTCGCCCCGGCCGAAACCAACGCCTCGTTGGCCGCGGCCCCGGAGAACCGCGCGGAGTACGCCTCGACGCCGAACCACACGGCCAACCCGATGAACACGGCCGCGACGCCGAACAGCACCCACGCCACCGTCCCGCCGCGCTTCGCGCCCCCGGTGCCCGGTCCCCCCGCGGCAATGCTCCCGTACACGGCCTGGGCATCCGCAGCGGCGGCGAGCCGAACGGACTCGGCGGGCTCCGCCATCTTGGCCGCATCCTGCTCCGGTTCGGCCCGAGCCGAAAGCACGGCCTCGCCGCTGGGGCGCGCCGCCGGATCAGTCTCCGCTCCGGACGTTTCGCCGCGCTCCGCAACGGCTTTCCCCGCGGAATCGGGCTCCGCCACATCCGCTCCGCCCGGCTCCGCCGCAGAACTCCGCTCCGCGTCCGCTTTTCCGCGCTCCGCGACGGAGCCCCGCCCGGCTTCACCGGAGCTCCGCTGCTCGCGTTCGGTTCGCCGCGCTTCCCGCGCCTCTTCCTGGAGGGTCTCGTCGTGGAGGGTTGCGCGGTTGCGCAGGCCCGCCACCTTCGGGCGGCGGGTTGGCGGCTGGCGGTCGTTGCGGCGGTTGCTTGGCACTGACTGCACTCCTCGAATTGCTTGCGAGTCTCGCCGATCAGCCGACCGGCACGGTGCCGAGCCCGCTGAGCTTCCACATCTCGCCTTCGCGCGCGAGCTCGGCCTGGTAACGGTCCTGCTTGTTGGCCGGCTGCTGGCCGTCGATGGTGACGGTCACCTGCACGACGGCGATCATCCGGGCCTTGCCGGCGCGCTCGTCGAGCTCGACGATCCCCGCGTCGAGGATCCTGGCCGTCGTGCTGCTCTTGGCCTGCCCGATCTGGGACGCGTAGTTCTGCCGCCCCTGCCGGACCTCGTCGCGCAGCGGGCCGGTCGAGTTGTCCTCCCAGCGCTGCAGGCCGCGATCCACGTCCCGGTAGTCCAGGGTGTTGAAGTTGATGATCGCGCTCTGCCCGTCACGCAGCGCCGCGTCGCGCACCTCGGCGCGGGACACCGAGGAGTTGTTGGCGGCCATCGCCCAGGTGAGGCCCAGGCCCACGCAGGCCACCAGGCTGATCGCGAGCGCCACCAGGGCCACGACCAGGCGCCCCCGCCCCGTTGCTTCAGTGGGCATGTCCGCCTACTTCCTACTGTCCCGGTGCATTCTGTGCGCCGCGCACCGACGTCTCACTGCCCGGTGGCTCCAAGCATCGCGCGTTGGTGTTCAGCGGCATCGGGCGGAAGTCCGTCCCGTTGCGCCGCTCGGTCTGCTCGTAGCCCTTGGTGCACGGCAGCGGGTCGAACATGTTGAGCGCCAAGCCGAAGTGTGCCGTGCCGTCGCCGGGCACCACGGTGTTGCTGGAGGTGACGATGGCCGGGTAGAGCGTCATGATCTGCTCGATGCCGTCGACGCGGGTCGCCATCACCTGCGAGGTCGTGGTGAGGTTCGCCAGCAGCGGGCCGAGCTGCGGGTTCTCGCGCAGGAAATCGCTGACCTGGCGGGCGGCCGGCGGAGCGCGCTCGATCACGGCCCGCAGGTCGCCGTCGGAATTCTTCAGCGACTCCGACAGCAGCCGCAGGTCCTTGCCGAACGACTTGATCGCCGAGCCCTGCTCGTTCTGCGTGGCGAGCACGGTCTTGCCGTCCGCCAGCAGCTGCACGGTCTGCGGCAGGTGCTCTTGCGCGGCGTTGGTGAACTCCCGGCTGGTATCCAGGATGGTCCGCAGGTGGCCGCCGTTGTCGCGGAACGCGGTGCCCAGTTCGCTGACCACGGTGCGCAGCGAGTCCTCCGGCACCGAGTTCGCGAACGAGTCCAGGTTCGTCATCAGCTGTTCCACCGGCAGCGGGGTGGTCGCGGAGTGCTGCGAGATCACCGAGCCGTCCTGCAGGAACGGCCCGTCGTCGCGCTTGGGGCGCAGGTCGACGTACTGCTCGCCGACCGCGGAACGGTTGGTCACCACCGCCTGCACGTCGGTGGGGATCCGCGGCGCACTGGATTCGATGTCCAGCGGCACCTCCACCCCGGTGCTGGTCAGCCGCAGGTCGCCGACCCGGCCCACCGGGACCCCGCGGTAGGTGACCTCGGCGTTGTCGAAGACGCCGCCGGTGTCGGCGAGTTGCAGGGTGACCACGTAGCCGCGCGGGCCGAACAGCCGGTCCAGCCCCGCGTAGCGGGCTCCGGCATAGCTGACGCAGACCAGGGCGATCGCGACGAACGCGATGATCTGCAGACGCACTCGACGGGTGAGCATCAGCGACCCCCTCCCAGCAAGGAACCCAGCAGGCCGCCGGGCTTGTGCTCCGGTTCCGCCGGTGGCGGCGGGGCCTGCTCCGGCGGTGGTTGCGGCGACAGCGGCAGCGGGATGGACTTCAGCGCGTCCGGCAGCGGGATCAGCGGCTGCCGGCTGCGGCCCAGGTTCTCCAGCACGTGGGTGAGGTCCAGGTCCGCGTTGATGTAGAGGTTCGTGAAGTCGCTGTTGCCGATGCCCTCGACCGCGTTGTCCGGGAACGGGAAGGAGACCAGCACCTCCAGCGACTTCGGCAGGCTCTCGCCGGCGGCGGCCAGCTGGTTCAGGGCCGGGGCGAGCTGGTTGAGGTTGTGCACCAGGTCGTCGCGGGAGCGGTTGACCACGTCGGTGGCGACGCCGGAGAGCTGGTCGAGCGACTGCAGCATGGTGACCAGCTGCGTGCGCTGCTCGTTGAGCACCCGCAGTCCCGGCTCCAGGTCGCGCAGCGCGACGTCGATGCTGCCGCGCTGGTCGTTGAGGCGTGCGCTGAGCCGGTTGATGCTGTCCAGGGCGCGGGTGATGTCGTCGCGCTGCGCGTCCAGCCCGGTGACAAGCTCGTCCAAATTGGACAGCAGGCCGCGGACGTCGGACTCTCGACCCTCTAGCGCGGCGTTGAGCTCCTTGGTGATGTTCTGCAGCTGCGCGACGCCGCCGCCGTTGAGCAGCATGGACAGCGCCCCGAGCACCTCTTCCACCTCGGGGTTGCGGCCGGTGCGCTCGACGCCGATCAGGTCGCCGTCGGCGAGCCGGCCGACCGCGGGCGTACCCTGCGGCGGGTTGGCGAGCTCGACGTACTTCTCGCCGAGCAGGCTGGACTGCCGCAGCCGGGCGGTGGCGTTGGCCGGGAGGTTCACGTCGCCGTTGACCAGTACGGTCACCTCGGCCTGCCAGGAATCCGGGGCGAGGTCGATGGTCGAGACCCGGCCTACCGGCACGTCGTTGACCCGGACGCCGGAGTTGGGCACCAGGTCCAGCACGTCGGTGAACCGCACCTTCACCTCGTACGGGTGGCTGCCGGTGTCGGCGCCGCCGGGCAGCGGCATGTCGTAGACGCCGCGCGAGCTGCATCCGGCCAGCACCACCAGGGTCAGCGCGGCGGCCCCGACCTTCGAACCACGTCGCAACGACGACCGTGCCCGCCCCAAGAGGATCCGCCCCAAGAGGATCCGCCCCAAGAGGATCCGCCCCAAGAGGATCCGCCCCAAGAGGATCCGCCCCAAGAGGATCCGCCCCAAGAGGATCCGCCCCAAGAGGATCCGCCCCAAGAGGATCCGCCCCAAGAGGATCCGCCCCAAGAGGATCCGCAAGTTCCATTGAAATCGAAGGTTCGATTTCAATGGAACTTGCGTCGGTCGGAGACCGAGAAACAGTCCCTTCACCGGGTACCTCCCGCGGTTTGGGTGCCGCTCGCGTCGGCCAGCGGAAGCGGCAGCGGCAGGAGCTTGCCCTTCTGCAGGGCGTTGATGGTTTCCGCCGGGGTCGGCAGCTTCACCACGCCGTCGAGGACCGGCTGCAGCGACGCGCACGCGTCGCTGACGTCCTTCGGCACGTCCCCCGGGTTGTGCTGCCGCAGCAGCTTGCACACCGCCACCAGCGGCGGCTGGTTGAGCTCGTTGATGTTCGCGCGGAAGTCCAGCGTGCCCGCCGCGCCGTTGTAGGCGTTGTTGAGGTTGCTCAGCGCCAGCGGCGCGTTGTTCAGCGATTCGCTGAGCGCCGCCTTCTGCTCCACCAGCACGTTCGCCACCGCATTCAATTGGTCCACATTGGACTTCAGCAGTTCCCGGTTGTCCCGCACGAAGGACTCGACCTTGCCCAGGGCCACGGCCAGCTCAGCGATCGCCGCGCTCATGTTCTGGCGTTCGTCGGCCAGCAGCGAGCTGACCTGCTGCATCTGGGTGTTGAACCGGCGCACCTGGTCGTCGTTCGCGGCCAGCATCGAGGTGAACCGCTGCAGGTTGTCGACGGTGGTGAACAGCTCGTCGCTGTTGCCGGACAACGTCGTCCCGGCCTCGCCGAGGTTGCGGATGGTCTCCGACAGCGCCTTCCCGTTGCCGTCGAGGTTTGCCGCGCCGGTGTTGAGCAGATCGGTCAGCGCGCCGTCGGCGTTGGCGCCGTTCGGCCCCAAGGCCGTGGTGAGGTCGTTGAGGCTGCGGTAGATCTGGTCCAGCTCCACCGGCGTCGCGGTGCGCTCCTTCGGGATCACCGCGCCGTCGGCCATCTCCGGCCCGCCCTTGTAGACCGGGGTGAGCTGCACGTACCGGTCGCTGACCACGCTCGGCGAGACCGACACCGCGGCGGCATCGGCGGGCACCTTCACGTCGCGGTCCACGCTCATCACGACGCGCACCAGCCGGCCCTGCGGCACCACTTCGTCGACGATGCCCACCGGCACCCCGAGGATCCGCACGTCGCCGCCCGGGTAGATGCCCACGGCGGCGCTGAAGTACGCGGTGACCTTCCGCTCGGCGGCCCCGAAGAACAGCCACCACACCCCGACGGTCGCGGCGAGCACGACCACCACGGCGATCGACAGAACCCGGGTCAGCGACGGGCGTGCGCTGGTCATGGCTGGCAGCCCTTCTGGTTGATCGGACCGACGGCCGGCGGCAGCAGGCCGCAGACGTAGGTGTCGAACCAACGGCCGTTGCCCAGCACGTTGGAGAACAACCTGGTGAACGGGGCGAACAGCTCGAGGCTCCGGTTCAGGTTGTCCTGGTTGCGTTGCAGCATCTTGGTGACCCGGTCCAGCTGCTGCAGGGTCGGGCCGATCTGCGCGGCGTTGTCGTCAACCAGCCCGCTGAGCTGCGCGGACAACTTGCGGGTGCCGTCCAGCAGCCCGCCGATCGAGTCCCGCCGGGCCCGGATCTCCTGCAGCAGCAGGTTGCCGTCGGCCAGCAGCTTCTCGAAGTCGCCGTTGCGGTCGGCGATCGTCTTGGACACCTGCGCGGTGTTGTTGAGCAGGTGCTCCAGCTGCTCGTCGCGGGAGGAGATGGTCTGCGACAGCTGCGACAGCCCGTTGAGGGCGCCGCTGACGTCGTCGGGCGTGCCCTTGAAGGTGCCGGACAGCGTGCGGAAGCTCTCCGCGAGCTGCCTGGTGTCAATTTTGTCCACTGTGGACGAGAGGTCGCTGAACGCCTCGACGACGTCGTAGGGCGACATGGTGCGCTGCAGCGGGATCGGGTCGGACGGCGAGAGCTCCTCGCCGCCCTGCGGATCCAGCGCCAGGTACTTCTGGCCGAGCAGCGTCTTGATCCGGATCGCGGCGGTGGTGTGGTCGCCAAGCCACGCGTCGCCGACCCAAAAGCTGACCAGCACGTGGTCGTCCTCGATCTCCACGTCGGAGACGGTGCCGACCTTCACCCCGGCGATGCGCACCTCGTTGTCCGGGCGCAGCCCGGCGGCCTCGGTGAACTGCGCGGTGTAGGTGGTGCCGCCGACCAGCGGCAAGCGCTCGAAGTTCAGCGCGAGCAGGAACATCAGCACCAGCACCAACAGTCCGGCGATGCCGATCTTGAGCGGGTCGCGCTGGGAGAATGCGGTCATCGCTGGCACCTCGGCTGGGTCACCGGCATCAGCGGCAGCGGCAGGCTCAGCTTGCCGACGCCGACCGTGCCGCTCGCCTTGCACATGTAGAAGTTGAACCAGGAGCCGTGGCTGGCGGTGCGGCCGATCGTCTCCAGCTTGCCCGGCATGTTCCGCAGCACCTGGTCGGTGAGCGCCTCGTGGTCGTTGAGGTTCTTCGACAGGTCACCGAGCCCCGCGATGTCCTGCTGCAACCCCGGCCGCGCCTCGGTCAGCAGGCCCGCGGTGCTGTTGGTCAGCCCGTCCATCGCGGTGATCGCGTCGCCGATCGAGTCCCGGTCCGCCGACAGCCCGGACACCACCTGCTGCAGCCGGCCGATCAGCTCCGACAGCTCCTGGTCGCGGGCGTTGACGGTGTCGAGCACGCCGTTGAGGTTGTCGATGACCTGCCCGATCACCTGGTCCCGGGAGGCGATCGTCGACGTCAGCGAGGCGGTGTGGGCCAGCAGGCTCTCCACCGTGCCGCCCTCGCCCTGCAGCACCTGGATGATCTCGTAGGAGAGCTTGTTGACGTCCTCCGGCGAAAGCGCCTGGAACAGCGGCTTGAACCCGCCCAGCAGCACGGTCAGGTCCAGCGCGGGCTTGGTGCGCTCCAGGGGGATCTGGCCGCCCGCGGGCAGGAAACCGCCGGTGTTGCCGGCGCCCTGCTCCAACGCGATATAGCGCTGGCCCACCAGGTTCCGGTACTTGATGGTGGCGGTCACCGAGCTCGGCAGCCGCCGGTCGGCGACGTTGAACCGCACCTCGGCCAGCCGCTTGTCGACCACCTCGATGCTCTCGACCTGGCCGACCTTCACCCCGGAGATGCGCACCTCGTCGCCCTCGTTGAGGTTCGTGACGTCGGTGAACCGCGCCGTGTAGGACTCCGACGCGCGCAGGTCCCGGTTGGCGATGGTCAGCACCAGCAACCCGGTGGCCAGCACTGTGACCTGCACGAAGATCAGGAACTTCACCAACGGCGCGGTGATGCTGCGTCCATTCACCGGTAGCTCACCTCCGCTCCGCGGAGTACGGGCCCGACCAGCAGCGAGCCCCAGTCCGGCACCTCACTCGCGGGGCGCCCCAGCGCGGGCGCCAGCAGCACCGACACCATGTCCCGCTCCGCCGGGGAGTTCACCCAGGCCGTGGACTGCGACGAGGTGCTCGCCGGCAGGTAGCCCCGGCCCATCGACGGCGGGTTCAGGCCGCCGTTGGCCGGCCGCGACGCGGGCGGCGGCACCGAGCCGTCCTTGAACGGCCCGTCCGGCGGGTACTCGGGCGGCGGAATGAAGTCGTAGCAGCGCGGCCCCCGCTTGTCGGCGAACTCCGGCTCGTCCTGGTTCGGCACGTACTTGCCGCGGGTCGCGACGACCTCCATGGTGACGTGCAGGCCCGGTTCGGCGGTGCCCTCGCCGAACGCCTGCCGTATCCGCGGCACGAACTCCGCCATCTCCTGCAGGAAGCACGGGTACTCGGGCGCGTACTTGGCCAGCACGTCCAGCGTCGGCCGCTGCGACTCGCCGAGCCGGATGATGTTCTCCCGGTTATCCCGCAGGAACCCGGTCAGGTCACCGGAGCTGGTGGTCAGCTGCCCGGTCAGCGCGGTCAGGTTCTCCCGCTGCGCCACCAGGGTTCGGGCGGTGGTGCTGAAGTTGTCCAGCGCCTCCAGCACATCCGGCGCGGCCTGCTCGTAGGTCTGCGCGACGCCGACTAGTTCCTTCAGGTTCTCCCGCAGGTCCGGGACCGACGGGTTGAGCCCGTCCAGGTAGGTGTTCAGCTGCGACAGCGTCTCGCCCAGCGGCTTGCCGCGCCCGGACAACGCCTGGTCCAGCGCGTTCAGCGTGACGGCCAGGTCGTCCGGGTGGATGGCCTGCAGCACCGGCATCGTGTCGGCCAGCACCTGCTCCAGCTTGATGCCCGCGCGGGTGCGGTCCGGCTCGATCACGTCACCGGAGGCCAGCGGCCGGGTCGAGGCCTGCTCCGGCAGCTCCAGCGCGACGTACCGCTCGCCGAACAGCGTCCGCGGCAGCAGCCGCGCCGACACGTTCGACGGCAGCTGCTCCGCCCGCTCCGGGTCCAGCGCCAGCCGCAGCTCGGCACCGTCCCCTGTGGACGTCACGCTCACCACCCGGCCGACGACCATGCCGCGCACCTTCACGTCCGAATCGGGCAGCAGCTGGTTCCCGGTGGACGAGGCCTTCAGCACAATGTCCACACTGGACGCGAAGGCCTTCTGGTAGATCGCCACGGTCAGGCTGACGAACAGCACCATGCACAGCAGCAGCGCGAGACCCAGGGCGCGGCGCCGCAGTGTTTTGCGGGACACCCGCACCCGGTCGGCTTTCATGAGCGGGCGGCGAAGATTATCGCTCATGACGCCTCCGTTGTGGTCAACGCACTTCTGGTACTCATCCGGTGATCCGAACCGTCGTCGTGGTGCCCCAGATCGCGAGGCTGAGGAAGAAGTCGAGCAGTGCCGTGGTCACGATCGCGGTCCGCACGGCGCGGCCCACCGCGACGCCGACCCCGGCCGGGCCGCCGCTGGCGCGGTAGCCGTAGTAACAGTGCGTCATGATCACCACCACGCTGAAGACGAGCACCTTCCCGAAGGACCACAGCACGTCCTCAGGCGGCAGGAACAGGTTGAAGTAGTGGTCGTAGGTGCCCGCGGACTGGCCGTAGACGTAGATCGTGACGGCGCGGGCGGCGATGTAGGACGTCAGCAGGCCCAGCACGTACAGCGGGACGACCGCGATGAACCCGGCCATCACCCGCGTGGTCACCAGGTACGGCAGGCTCGGCACGCCCATGACTTCCAGCGCGTCGATCTCGTCGGAGATCCGCATCGCGCCCAGCTGCGCGGTGAAGCCGGAACCGACCGTGGCCGACAGCGCCAACCCCGCCACCAGCGGCGCGATCTCGCGGGTGTTGAAGTACGCGGAGACGAACCCGGCGAACGCCGAGGTGCCGAGCTGGTCCAGCGCCGCGAACCCCTGCAGGCCCACCACCGTGCCGGTGAACAGCGTCAGCCCGATCATCACGCCGACCGTGCCGCCGATCACCGCCAACGCGCCGCTGCCGAAGCTCACCTCGGCCAGCAGCCGCAGCGTCTCCTTGGTGTAGCGGGTGATCGCCCACGGGATCCACGCCAGCGACCGCAGGTAGAACGACATCTGGTCGCCCAGGTCGTCCAGCATCTCCAGCGGCCGCCGGGCCGCGCGCTTCGCGCGCTGCGAAACCGTCACCATGTCAGGCCCGCCTGGCATTCGGGGATCAGGCTCGTCCGCATGTCACATTCCCTTTGCCGGCACGAGTTGCAGGTAGAGCGTGGTCAGGACGAAGTTGACCGCGAACAGCAGCAGGAAGGTGATCACCACCGACTGGTTCACCGCGTCGCCGACCCCCTTCGGGCCGGGCGGCGGGTGCAGGCCGCGGTACGCCGCCACGACTCCCGCCAGGAATCCGAAGATCACCGCCTTCAACTCGCCGATCCACAGGTCCGGCAGCTGCGCCAGCGCGTTGAAGCTCGCCATGTACGCGCCGGGCGTGCCGCCCTGCATGATCACGTTGAACGTGTAACCGCCAACCACGCCGACCACGCTGACCATGCCGTTGAGCAGCAGCGCGACCAGCATCGCGGCCAGCACCCTCGGCACCACCAGCCGCTGGACCGGCGAGATGCCGAGGACCTCCATCGCGTCGATCTCGTCCCGGATCTTCCGGGACCCCAGGTCCGCGCAGATCGCCGAACCACCGGCCCCGGCGATCAGCAGCGCGGTCACGATCGGGCTGGCCTGCTGGATGATCGCCAGCACGCTCGCCGCGCCGGTGAACGACTGCGCGCCGATCTGCCTGGTCAGCGAGCCGAGCTGGAGCGCGATCACGGCACCGAACGGGATGGACACCAGCGCGGTCGGCAGGATCGTCACGCTGGCGATGAACCAGCACTGCTGGATGAACTCGCGGATCTGGAACGGCCGGCGGGGCATCGCCCGGACCACGTCCAGCGCGAGCGCGAACAGCCGGCCGGTCTCCCGCAGTCCGCCCGCGCCCGGGAACCGCACCTGGGACGGCGTGCTCACTGCGCACCCCGCTTGCGGCCGAACCAGCGGCGCCGCGGCGTCTCGACCAGTTCCTCCGGCTGGGACCCGGCGGCCCACGGCGGCACCTCCGACTCCGGTTCCGGTTCGGGCTGCGGCTGCCGGGGGTACGGCGTGGGGCGCGGCTGCGGCGGCACGTCGGCGACCTGCGCCGGGAGTAACCGGTCCGGCTGGGCCTGCACCGGCTCGGTGCGCTGCGGCCACGATCCCGTCGCGGGCGCCGAGAAGCCGTAGAGCGCCAGCTCGTCCGGGGTGAGGGTCTTCAGGATCTCCTGCTGCGCCGACGGGGACAGCATCCGCAACTGGCGCAGCACCCGGTCCTTGCGGCGGCGCACCGCGGTCCGCTCCGGCAGGCCGGGCGAGACGTCCAGCTGCGGCATCATCGGCGGGACGCTGACCTCGCTCAGCCGCGCGAGGTCGGTCTCCCCGACGTCCTTCTCCTCGCTCATCCCGATCGGGCCGTCCGGGCGACCGTTGAGGAACTGCACCACCGCCGGCTCCGCCGAGGTCAGCAGCACCTCGCGTGGGCCGAACATCACCAGGTTTCGGCGGTAGAGCATGCCGATGTTGTCCGGCACCGTCCGGGCGGTGTTGATGTCGTGGGTGACGATCAGGATCGTGGCGTCGATCTGCGCGTTCAGGTCGACGATCAGCTGGTTCAGCAGCACGGTGCGAACCGGGTCGAGACCGGAGTCGGGCTCGTCGACCAGGATGATCTCGGGGTCCAGCACCAGCGCCCGGGCCAGCCCGGCCCGCTTGCGCATACCACCGGAGATCTCGCCGGGCAGCTTCTCCTCGGCGCCGATGAGACCGACCATCTCCATCTTCTCGAGCACCACGCTGCGGATCTCGGATTCGCTCTTGCGGGTGTGCTCGCGAATCGGGAAAGCGATGTTGTCGTACAGGTTCATCGAACCGAACAGCGCGCCGTCCTGGAACAGCACGCCGAAAAGCTTCCGGATCTCGTACAGGTCGTGTTCCGAACACATGCAGATGTCCACCCCGTTGATGACCACCTTGCCGTGCTCCGGCTTCAGCAGTCCAACCAGGGATTTCAGGAAAACCGACTTCCCGGTTCCGGAAGGACCCAGCAGGACGCTTATCTCACCGGGAGGAAGCGTCAGCGTGACATCCCGCCAGATGGCCTGCGCGCCGAAGGACTTCGACAGTCCGTCGACAACCACCTCGACGCCCATCCGAACCTCCGCGTTCCTCGGTTTCGCCCCACCGTTCGTTCCCGGAAAGGCAGCCTGGCACATGTGACGCGCTTAACGAAGGCCGTCGGCGTCACACCTGTGCAACGAGCCCGACGCGAACGGGTTACTCGCGAGTTCACTTGGATTCGAACGGACGCAAGATTTGTCCGGTAGACGCAATTCCGCAATTCCCCGAAACAAAAGAAGGCGGGCACCCGCAACAGCGAGTGCCCGCCTTCTTACAGCGAGTCAGATGCTCACTTGAGGGAGACCGAAGCGCCGGCCTCTTCCAGCTTGGCCTTGGCCTCGTTGGCCTTCTCCTTGTCGACCTTCTCCAGGATCGGCTTCGGGGCGCCCTCGACGAGCTCCTTGGCCTCCTTCAGGCCCAGGCCCGAGACAATCTCGCGGACGACCTTGATGACCTGGATCTTCTTTTCGCCGGCACCCTCGAGGACGACGTCGAACTCGTCCTGCTCCTCAGCGGCCGGGGCAGCGCCGGCGGCCGGGCCGGCCATGACCGCGGCCGGGGCGGCGGCGGTGACGTCGAAGGTCTCCTCGAACTGCTTCACGAACCCCGACAGCTCCAGGAGGGTCATCTCCTTGAAGACGTCCAACAGCTCTTCGTTGCTCAGCTTCGCCACGGCGGCGTTCCTTTCCGTTTGATGCCCGGGCACCGGCAGTGTCCGGGTGGGGTTCTTCTACGACCGACAACCACGTCCACTGGGGACTCAGGCGTCGGCGTCGCCCTTCTTCTCCTGCAGGGCGACAGCCAACCGAGCCACCTGGGTCGCCGGCGCGGCGAACAGCGCGGCGGCCTGGCCCATCTTGGCCTTCATGGCACCGGCCAACTTGGACAGGGTGACCTCGCGGGAGTCGAGCTCGGCAATGCTCTCGACCTCGTTCACGGACAGCGCGCGGCCGTCCATGTAACCGCCCTTGATCACCAGGGCATTGTTGTCCTTGGCGAATTCACGCAGAGCCTTGGCCGCGTCGACCGGCTCGCCCTCCACGAAGGCGATCGCGGTCGGGCCGACGAACAGGTCGTCGAGGCCCTCGACGCCGGACTGCTCGGCGGCACGCTTGACCAGCGTGTTCTTCGCGACACGGTACGTCGCGCCCACACCGAGGGCACGGCGCAGCTCAGACAGCTGCGCCATGGACAGCCCGCGGTACTCGGTCACGACTGCAGCGGTCGCGGTGTTGAACCGCTCCGCGATCTCGCTGACCGCATCAACCTTGTCGGGCTTCGCCATGTCGCCTCCTCTCTATTTCCGACTGTGATCCGCATCCAGCCGGTCCTGAGACGACAAAACGCCCCGGCACAGAAAGCACGGGGCGTCAAGATCATGGGCGCGCTGAGCACGCAACGATAGCCTCGTCCCTCCTGCGCGGGCCGCCCGCATCTCACGGGACCTTAGTTCTCCCCGCCCCTCGCGGAGCACGGAGAAGACCAGCGGTCTTGGGTGGAACCTCGACCAGAATACGCGACCCGATTCCACGCCCGCCAGGCACCCCGGTTCCTGCGGGTACTAGACCTTCCCGATGAAGTTCGCAGTTCGCGGCGCGCGCCCGCGAGATACCGGATCACCGGTGGTGACCTCGGCGCCACGGGCGGGCATCATGTGGGGCGTGGCTGATCAGAACGAGTCGCACCGCCCGGAGCCCGGCGCCAACCTGCCGGCGAAACCGCACTCGGCGGAGGTTGTCGACGCCGAAGTCGTGGAGAGCTCGGTCGCCGAAAGCGACGTCGTGGCCGCCGATCCGCCCACAGCCCCGCCCGTCGGCCCGCAGCAACCCGCCGACGACGCGGAATTCCGCCAGTACCAGCAGTTCCGGGAATTCCAGAAGTTCCGCGAATGGCAGCAGTCGCAAGGCCGCGACGTCGCGCCCCCACCTCCCGCCGCGCCCCCGGCGGCGACGCCGAAGAAGCCCTGGTGGAAGCGGGCGCTGGGACTGCTGCGCTACAAGCTGGTCCGCCGCCTCATCTACTTGCTGCTGGCCCTGCTGCTGCTCAACTACCTGTACAACAGCCTGACCACTTCCTTCTTCGGCGGCTCCGGCGGCGACAGCACCGGCACCGGCAGCAACGGCGTGCCGATCGACTCGGTGCCGGTGAAGTCGGAGAACCCGCAGCAGGCGGTGCGCGGCGTCTACAACTGGCTGCGCGGGCCGAGCCCGGAGCGGACCTGCGACCTGTTCGACGCCACGGGCAAGTCCGGCTTCGCCGCCGCCCACCAGGCCCCGGACTGCGCCACCGCGGCGCGCCAGGTGCACGGCCAGATCAGCGACCCGAACGCCTACGCCAACCCGAAGTTCGACCACAACGCGGTGACGATCGTCGGCCCGGAGGCCCAGGTCCTCGGCTGCCGGATGCAGGTCAACGGCGGGCCCCGGCTCGGCAGTTTCAAGCTCACCCAACAGCCCGACGGCGGCTGGGCGATCAGCGCCTACACCCTCCAAACCTCCAGCTGCGGCGGCTGATCGACGAGGATCGCGCAATTTCGCGAGAAATTGACCTTCACCCGGGTGAAGGTCAATTTCTCGCGAAATTGGCCCCGCCAGCGAGAAGGGCGGGCCGCTCCGGGGAGCGGCCCGCCCTTCTCGGCGGAACTTCGGGTATCAGGCCGAGGCCGTGATGCCGCGAGTCGCGTTCGGGTCGACCGGGACGCCCGGGCCCATCGTGGTGCTGAAGGTGACCTTCTTCAGGTACCGGCCCTTCGACACCGACGGCTTGGCACGCAGGATCTCGTCCAGCGCCGCCGCGTAGTTCTCCACCAGCTTTTCGGTGTCGAAGGACACCTTGCCGATGATGAAGTGCAGGTTCGCCTGCTTGTCGACGCGGAAGTTGATCTTACCGCCCTTGATGTCCGCGACCGCCTTGGTAACGTTCGGGGTGACGGTGCCGGTCTTCGGGTTCGGCATCAGGCCGCGCGGGCCGAGCACCCGAGCGATCTTGCCGACCTTGGCCATCTGGTCCGGGGTGGCGATCGCCGCGTCGAAATCGAGCCAGCCGCCCTGAATGCGCTCGATCAGGTCCTCGGAACCAACCGCGTCCGCCCCGGCGGCCTCGGCCTCGGCGGCCTTGTCCCCGACGGCGAACACGATGACGCGGGCAGTCTTACCAGTGCCGTGCGGCAGGTTCACGGTGCCGCGGACCATCTGGTCTGCCTTGCGGGGGTCGACGCCCAGCCGCAGCGCCACCTCGACGGTGGCGTCGTACTTGACCTTGGCGGTCTTCTTCGCCAGCTCGGCCGCTTCCGTCGGCGCGTACAGCCGCGCGCGATCGATCAGCTCGGCCGCCTGCTGGTATGCCTTGCTGCGCTTTGCCATTTCTGTCCCTATCCCAGGTGGATCAGTTGTGGTTGGTCGGGCTGCGCTGGAGCCCTCCCACACGCCGTTTCCGGCTTCGGTCAGCCCTCGACCGTCAGGCCCATCGACCGGGCGGTGCCGGCGATGATCTTGGCGGCCTGATCGATGTCGTTGGCGTTGAGGTCCGACATCTTGGTCTGCGCGATCTCGCGGACCTGGTCCATGGAGACCTTGCCGACCTTGGTCTTGTGCGGCTCGCCGCTGCCCTTGGCCACGCCCGCCGCCTTGAGCAGCAGCTTGGCCGCCGGCGGGGTCTTCAGCGCGAAGCTGAAGGAGCGGTCTTCGAACACGGAGATCTCGACCGGCACGACGTTGCCACGCTGGTTCTCCGTAGCGGCGTTGTAGGCCTTGCAAAACTCCATGATGTTGACGCCGTGCTGACCCAGCGCCGGGCCGACGGGCGGGGCCGGGTTGGCCTGGCCGGCCTGGATCTGCAGCTTGATGATCGCTGCGAGCTTCTTCTTCTTGGGCGGCATGTTTGCTTCCTGTGTCTTCGCTATCCGGTTGCCCGGCCCCACCTAGTGGCGGGGCCGAATCTGGCGAGACCACGAAACGGTGGCTTCGCCCGGTTCTGCGCGCGGGTCCTGCCAGATCCGCGCGCAGCCGCCGCGCTCCCGCACCGCGGGAGGGCGGTCAGATCTTGGAAACCTGGTTGAACGACAGCTCAACCGGGGTTTCGCGGCCGAAGATCGACACCAGCACCTTGAGCTTCTGGGCGTCCGGGTTGACCTCGTTGATCGTCGCGGGCAGCGTCGCGAACGGCCCGTCCATGACGGTCACCGACTCGCCGACCTCGAAGTCGACCTCGACCGCGGGCTTGGCGGCGGCTTGCGCGCCGCCCTTCTTGCCCGGCTCGGCCTTCTTCTCGACCTGCGGCGCGAGGAACTTCAGCACCTCGTCGATGGTCAGCGGCGACGGCTTGGAGGTGGCGCCAACGAAGCCGGTGACACCCGGCGTGTTGCGCACCGCGCTCCAGGACGCGTCGTTGAGCTCCATCCGAACCAGGATGTAGCCGGGCAGCACCTTGCGCTGCACCAGCTTGCGCTGGCCGTTCTTGATCTCGGTGACCTCTTCGGTCGGCACCTCGACCTGGAAGATGAAGTCCTCGACGTCGAGCGTCTGGGCCCGCGTTTCGAGGTTGGTCTTGACCTTGTTCTCGTAGCCCGCGTAGGAATGCACGACGTACCAGTCGCCGGGCGCGCGTCGCAGCGCTGCGCGCAGCTCCTCGACCGGGTCGGGCTCCCCGGCCGCTTCCTCACCGGCTTCGCCGGTCTCGTCAGCATCCGGGGCCTCCTCGGCCTCGGCTGGCGCCTCGGTCTCGTCGGCCGAACCGGTGTCCTCGCCGGAGTCGGCGCCGTCGGCGGAATCGACTGCGTCGACCGAGTCCGCGGTCGCCTCGGCCTGCTCGGCCTCGGGCTGCACCTGCTCGTCGGTGAGGCCGGTGGATTCCTGGCCCTCGTGGGAGGTCACAGTCGGTCTCGCTTCCTCTCGTGCGTTGCGTGCCGGGTCGTCGTTCCGCCGCCGGCACCACCTAGCGCGGGGCCGGAGATGTTCAGCCGGAGCCGAACAGCCAGCCCACACCCTTGGCGAAGAGCACGTCCACGCCGGCCACGAACGCCACCATGATGCTGACGAAGACCAGCACCACGAGGGTGTAGGTCGCCAGCGCCTTGCGCGTCGGCCAGATGACCTTGCGCAGTTCGGCGACGACCTCACGCAGGAAGCGTCCGATCTTCCGGAACAGCGAAACCCGGCCCTGTCGGCCATCCCGCGACGGGGTTGGCCGACCCTTCGACTCAGTTGTGCGGGTCGAGTTCGCTTCAGCCGAACCCGACTCGCCGGACCGGCCCTTGCGGCCGGCCGGGCGGGCGGAAGCGCGGCGCTCGCGCCGCGCCGCGGCGCTGGACGGACGGGCGGCGTTCTCGCGCGCTCCGTCCTGCTCCTGCTCGCGGTCCTCGCTCACGCCCATCCTCCGCTCACCGTCGCATCGACGCAGGGGTGACAGGACTTGAACCTGCAACCTGCGGTTTTGGAGACCGCTGCTCTGCCAATTGAGCTACACCCCTTTGCGGCCCTAGAACTCGACCGCATTCGGGACGCCCACCACCGGCCGTGGAACCGGGGTTCCACGGTGTTCAGGCATCCCAGGTACGAAAGTGTACGGCACGCCGACGACCTTGCTCCAACGGCACCCCCCGGTACGGGTCCATGAATAACTTCGCCGCTGGTGGGGAGCGTGTCCGACGACACGCCGGGTCTGTCAGGATGCTGTCATGGCCGCACCTCAGACAGACCAAGGGACCAAGGCGCGGGTGTCCGCGCGGATCGGCGGGATCAGCGAGTCCGCCACGCTGGCCGTGGACGCCAAGGCGAAGGCGCTCAAGGCCGCCGGCCGGCCGGTGATCGGCTTCGGCGCCGGTGAGCCGGACTTCCCGACGCCGCAGCCGATCGTCGACGCCGCGATCGCCGCCTGCTCCGATCCGAAGAACCACCGCTACAGCCCGGCAGCCGGCCTGCCGGAGCTGCGCGAGGCCATCGCCGCGAAGACCCTGCGCGACTCCGCCTACACCGTGCAGGCCAGCCAGGTGTTGGTGACCAACGGCGGCAAGCAGGCCGTCTACCAGGCGTTCCAGACGCTGCTCGACCCAGGCGACGAGGTACTGCTACCGGCGCCGTACTGGACCACCTACCCGGAGGCGATCACCCTGCCGGGTGGTGTTCCGGTGGTGGTGCCCGCCGACGAGTCGACCGGCTACCTGGTGTCCGTCGAGCAGCTGGAGGCCGCGCGGACCCCGCGCACCAAGGTGCTGCTGTTCAACTCGCCGTCCAACCCGACCGGCGCGATCTACCCGCCGGAGCAGGTCGAGGCGATCGGCCGCTGGGCCGTCGAGCACGGCATCTGGGTGGTCACCGACGAGATCTACGAGCACCTGGTCTACGGCGACGCGCGGCACGTGTCGATGCCCGCCGTGGTGCCGGAGCTCGCCGACACCTGCGTGGTGCTCAACGGGGTCGCCAAGACCTATGCCATGACCGGCTGGCGGGTGGGCTGGATGATCGGCCCGCCGGACGTCATCAAGGCCGCCACGAACCTGCAGTCGCACCTGTCATCGAACGTCGCCAACGTCTCGCAGCGGGCCGCGCTGGAGGCCGTCAGCGGATCGCTGGACGCGGTGCTGGAGATGCGCTCGGCGTTCGACCGCCGCCGCCGCAAGATCGTCGAGCTGCTCTCGGCGATCCCCGGCGTCAGCTGCCCGGAGCCGCAGGGCGCGTTCTACGCGTACCCGTCGGTGAAGGGCCTGCTGGGCAGGGAGATCCGCGGCGTCCGCCCGCAGACGAGCGTGGAGCTGGCGAGCCTGGTCCTGGAGCAGGCCGAGGTCGCGGTGGTGCCGGGCGAGGCCTTCGGCACGCCGGGCTACTTCCGCCTCTCCTACGCCCTTGGTGACGAGGACCTCGTCACCGGTGTGGCCCGGATGGCAGAACTCCTCGGCGAAGCCAAGTAGTCGTTCAACGGGTGAAGGGCACCTCCAGCCGGCGTCGCCGGTCGGAGGTGCCCTTCACTTTTAACGCGATCGAGGGCGCGTGCGACCCGTTCGTGGGTCGAGTGGGGCACTCGCGCCCTGGTTATTCGGTCACTCGGAGAGGCGGACGGTGGCCGTGGCGCCGCCGAGGACTCCTTGGTCCGCGCTGCGGGCCGTGATGTTGACCTTGACCGTGCCGTCCTCGTTCTTTTTCGCGATCTTGCCCGACACCTCGACCAGCGCGCCGGCGCCGTCGTCGGGGACCACGACGGGCCGGGTGAACCGCACGCCGTAGTGCACGATCGCGCCCGGATCGCCGGTCCACTCGCTGACCAGGCGACCGGCGACGGCCATCGTGAGCATGCCGTGGGCGATCACGTCCGGCAGACCGACCTCGGTGGCGAACCGCTCGTTCCAGTGGATCGGGTTGAAGTCGCCGGAGGCACCCGCGTAGCGGACCAGGTCGGCGCGGGTGAGCGGCACGCTCAGCCCCGGGAGCTGGTCGCCGACGGCGACCTCGGACATCCGCGCGCTCATGCCAGTTCCGCCTCTCCGCGTTTCACAGTTGTGGTTACGTCCGGCTCAATCTCGCATTTCGCGGTTTCTTGTGGCTGGTTTGCGTCACGTTCCCCTGAGGTGCGGTTGAGGAGGACTCGGGTTGACACAGGGCTACTCATGCGCCCTCCCCCTCTTCGGTGGTGCCGCGGGCTACCAGCGTCGACTTCGCGGTGCACACCGGCTCGCCGTCGACGGTGCCGATCTCGGCCCGCACCGTCAGGAAGTCGTTGCCCGCGCGGGCCTTGATGCCGTCCACGTGCACCACCGTGACGAGCCGGTCACCGGCCCGGATCGGCCGGTGGTGGGTGAAGTCCTGCTGGCCGTGCACCACGCGGCTGTAGTCCAGGCCGAGCTGCGGGTCCTCGACGATCGCGTCGTGCGCGGCCATCGAGAGGATCACCGCGAAGGTCGGCGGCGCGATCACGTCCGGGTATCCGGCGGCCTTGGCGGCGTCGGCGTCGCGGTACAGCGGGGAGTCGTCCTTGATCGCCGCGGCGAACTCGCGGATCTTCTCCCGGCCCACCTCGTAGGGCGCGGTGGGCGGGTACTCACGTCCGATGAATGACTGGTCAAGCGGCACGCCCGCAGGCTACCCGACCAGGTGAAGGACACCCGCGCCCAAGCAACCGGAGCACGGGCGCCCCTCACCAAACCCAATCCAGGCGGCGATCCACGCGGCGCCTTCGCTCACTACGATCACCTGGTGCCGGAATGCAAGAAGCCCGCCCCCTGTTGGGGACGGGCTCGAAGCTTCGACCAAGAGCTGGTCGATGATCAGGCCGGGGGACGGCACCCCACGCGAGGAGCCGACCACCGCACCGTGCGGGCTTGGGGGCTCGGCCCCCAATAACACCCTGACCGAGCCCCGGCGAAGCGCGAAGCACGAGCAGGGCCCACCCGATCGGTCAGCGGGTTTCCTTGTGCAGCTTGTGCGTACCGCAGTTCGGGCAGAACTTCTTCATCTCCAAGCGGTCCGGGTCGTTGCGCCGGTTCTTGTTGGTGATGTAGTTGCGGTGCTTGCACTCCTCGCACGCCAGCGTGATCTTGGGTCGAACGTCGGTGGCGGCCACGGGGGTGCCTCTCTGTCTCGGTGGTACTCCGGAACGGTTCGCTGGAGACCCGAGCGAACCCGTGACTGGTAGCGGTGGCCGGACTTGAACCGGCGACACAGCGATTATGAGCCGCTTGCTCTACCGACTGAGCTACACCGCCATGCTGGAAACCTAGGTGCACGCACCTGGCGTCTCAGCCGACGCAGGATATCCCACGCAAAACAGCCACAGCACCCAGTTTACCGAGCACCGCAGCTGCCTTTCGAGCCCCAATACGGAATCGAACCGTAGACCTTCTCCTTACCATGGAGACGCTCTGCCGACTGAGCTATTGGGGCGTTTCCTTGCGGAACGTCTAGAACTTTACACACCACCCGCACCCCCTCGAAACAGGGGGTCCGTTCATGCGAAAACACTGGTCACGGCGCGGTTTTCGGGCCAGGATCGGCAGCAACCACCGAAAGCCAGCCTCAGTGCAGGAGTGTGAGGACGGTCTCGGATCGGGCACCGCGGTCGCGCTTGGTGCGGGCCTGCAGCCACGCCTCGAACCGCTCCTCGGACAGCGGCCGCGAGATCAAGTAGCCCTGGGCGACGTCGCAGCCCATCTTCACGAGCTGGTCGCGCGCGGCGTCGTCCTCCACGCCCTCGGCGACCACCGCCAGGTCCAGCGAGTGCCCGAGCTCGACGATGGAGCGGACCACGGCCATGTCGCCGAGGTTGGTACCCATGCCGAGCACGAAGCTCTTGTCGATCTTCACCTCGTCCACCGGCAGCTGCCGCAGGTAGGCCAGCGACGAGTACCCGGTGCCGAAGTCGTCCACCGCCAGCACCACGCCCATCGCGTGCAACCGGCGCAGCAACGGCAGCGAGCGCTCCGGGTCGGCCATCACGCCGGACTCGGTCAGCTCGAAGGTGAGCAGCTCCGGCGGGATGTCGTGGCGCAGCAGCGCCTCGCCGACCCGGTCCGGGAAGGTCTCGTCGGCGAGGTTGTGCACCGACAAGTTCACCGCCACCGACATCCGCAACCCGCGGTCCATCCACTGCCGGATCTTGACCAGCGAGCACTCCATGACGAAAAAGGTGAGCGCGTCGACCAGGCCGGTCGCCTCCACCAGCGGCACGAACTCGTCCGGGTCCAGCCGCCCGTACTCCGGGTGCGACCAGCGCACCAGCGCCTCGGCGCCCACCACCTGGCGGACAGGCAGCGCGACCTTCGGCTGGTAGTGCACCTCGACCTGTCCGGAGTCCAGCGCCTGCCGGAACTGGGTGACCAGCTGGAAGCGGCGCAGGAAGACCTGGCCCATCGCGGGGGCGTAGCCGCGCACGCCGTCCTCGCCGTTGCGGGCCGCCCGGACCGCGACATCGGAGCGCTGCAGGAGGGTGTCGATGTCGGTCTCGCACTCGCCGTCCGCAGGCGCGGACGAGGCGTACCCGGCGACGCCTGCGGCCTCCACCACGATGCGGTCCAGCGGGTACGGCTCGGCGATCACCTCCCGCAGATGCCGGGCGAACCCGTGCGCCTGGGCCTCGCTGTGGTCCAGCAGGAGCACCGCGAAGGAGTTCGCTTCGAGCCGGGCCAGCGGCGCCTCTCCCAGCGCCTCCTGCATCCGCCGCCCGGCGGCGACGATCATCCGGTCGCCCCAGGTGTAGCCGAGGGCCTCGCTGACCGTGGTGAGCACGTCGAGGTCCACCCGCAGCACGACCGCGGTACGCCCGTTGTGCAGTTCCGCGGCCGCCATCTCGCGGAATCCGGTGCGGTTGAGCAGTCCGGTCAGCGGATCGTGGTAGGCGTCGTGGCGCAGCCTCGCGAGCAGCCGCCGGTTGTCCATCGCGGTCGCGAGATGGCTCGCCAGGGTGTGCAGCAGCCGCACGTCGGCCCGGCCGAAGCCGCGCCACCGGCTGACCCGGTCGTGCACCTCGACGGCACCGAGCAGCTGGCTCGCGCCGCGCAGCGGCACGACCAGCGCCTCGTACGCGCCGCGTTGGCGCAGCGCCCGCCGCACCTCTTCGGGCGCCTCCAGCGTCCGGAAGGAACGCACGTGGCTGCCCGGCAGCTGGAGCAGCGGGTCGTCGCGCAGCGCCGAGGGCGCGGCCTGTTCCGCCAGCTCGGGCAGCGGTTCGCCCGCGACCAGCATGCTGACCTCCCCGCTGGGGTTCAGCCGCAGCCGCAGCACCACCCGGGTCGCGTTGAGCTGCTCCCGGATCCGCTCCGCGACTGGCTCCCACTCGCTGACCGACACCTCCGGCTCGCCGGCGACGGAGTCGGACGGGCCGTGCGGGGCGGTCTGCCCGGAGCGGGCCACACTGAGGCTGACGTCGCTGAGCGCCTCCAGGTCGCGCTGCTCGCGCAGCAGGCCGGAGTAGGCGCGGTACAGGCCGATCACGGCCACCGCGACCAGCGCCACCAGCAGCCAACCCCACGGGGTGCTGATCGAGACCTCGTAGCCGACCAGGCCGACCGACGTGTTGAGCAGGCCCACTGCCAGCGTGTTCACCGCGAGCCGCACCCCCGCGGACACCCGCATCGCGCCGCCCAGCACGTGCAGCGCGGCGAGCGCGAAAGCGCAGCTGACCAGCGGCGAGGTCAGGGTTCCGATGACCGGGCCGAACCAGGCCGGGGCCACCCCGGTCAGCGCCAAGCTGACCGCGTTCGCCACCGCGAACGGCACCGCGATCTCCAGGCACAGCACGCCCGCGTTGTAGACCACGTGGGTGGCCGCACGACGCCCGACCTGCGCACCGAGCCCGGCCAGCAGGTTCGCCGCGAGCACCACCTCGAACGGCACCGTCAGCAGCCCGAGGATCAGCGGAATCTCGGTGAACGAGATGGTCCAGCCGACCCGCTTCACGTCGACGTCGATGGTCAGCTGTTCGGCCAGCAGGAAGCCCATGGCCAGCAGCGGCCCGATGAACAGCAGGTCGGAGCGGTATTGGAAGGGCAACCACGCCGAGGTCGCCGCGGAGGCGAGCACGCCGACGACGAGCACCACGAAGGAGAAGCCGGTGAACATCCGGCGCCGGACCGGATCCACCTCGGCGCGCACCGGCGGGCGAGCAGCTTCTAGGTTGGATTGCGGAGCGAGGGAGCGGTGACGCTCGATCATCCACGCTCCTCCCACCCGGTGGCACGGGCGCACCCACACGATTGCCGTCGCCGATCGTGACGCACTACAGCACGGATCACCAGGGGCCAATGGCTCCCGTCGGATGTGCCGGACGCACGCACCGGCGTTGATCCACGTGGTCCGCGATGGCATGATCGCCCGGCGCCGCGAGTTGACCTGCAAAGATATGACAGCTTTCAACTAGCACCACGATCCGTGGGGCTTCGCGAAGCGCGAGCGCAGCACTTTGTGATGATCCCCGCAGCAACCGATCGGTCCGAACACCGTACGCAATCGACGGAAGCGGACCGTTACTGCTGCAGCCCGAACTCGTCCAGGAAATCCCGGATCGCGCAGTCCAGATCGGCCAGCCCCGATTCCTCCACCGGGAGGTGGCCGGCGCCCTTGAGCGACGCGAAGCGGGTGGGCGCGGCGATCCGGTCGAAGAACTGCCGGGACAACAGCGACGGCGTCCACCGGTCTTCGTCGGGGTGCGCCAGCAGCAGCGGCGGCCCCGCGGAGTCCTCCGGCGCCACGGCCGGCGGCGCGGCCAGGCAGCTGCGGGCGAAGCCGAGCGTCAGCCAGCTCCCGCCGCCGATGGTGTCGGCCCACACCAGGTTGGCGAACTGGCCGTGGTTGGACGCCGCGGCGATGTTCGACAGCCAGTGCACCGGGACCCGCACCGTCGAGAACGGCTTCGGGATCAGCGCCAGCAGCCCGGCCCACTGGGCCATTTCCGGCCGGGCCGCGAGCCGCCGCCGGACCTCGTCGCGCTGCGGGTCGGCCAGGCAGGTGGCGATGACCCCGGCCACCGTGCCGCCGGCCTTGGCGGCGACGTCGTAGGCGAGCCGGCCGCCGGTGCTGATGCCGAGCAGCACGATCGGCCGTTCGTCGCGGGACCGCTCGTGCTCGACCAGGTCGAGCACGCAGGACACCCAGTCCTGGTAGGTGATGCCACGCCGGGGCGTGGAGGTCAGGCCGAAGCCGGGCAGGTCGGGGGCGATGAATTCGAGGTCCACCAGCGACGGCAGCCGCCCGTACGGGGCGAGCATGCGGCCGTAGGTGCCAACTCCGTGCAGCGCGATCAGCTTGGTCGGCGCTTGCGGGCGGGCGATGCGGTCGAGGTGCACCACGGTGCCGCGCCACGGCAACCACTGCTCGGCGGGCGCGTTCTCCTCGGTGATCCGGAGCGCACCGGGGAAGAAGTCCTGGTAACGGAGCCAGTACTGCTGATCGCGGTAGCCGGGGCCGACGACGGTGGCGGACCCTGGGGTGGATGGAGCCGAAGGCACACTTCGAACATACGGACCGGACCGGACGATGCGCATCAGCCAACAGCAGGCACGCAACTGGTTCGCGCAGGCTCGGGTGGCACGCCTGGCCAGCGCCGATGAGCTGGGACGACCGCACCTGGTGCCGGTCGTCTTCGTGACGCGCGGGGATGTGATCGTCACCGCAGTGGACCGGAAGCCGAAGCGGACCGCGAACCTCAAGCGGCTGCGCAACATCGCGGCGAATCCGCGGGTGGCTCTGCTCGTGGACCACTACGAGGACGACTGGTCCCGCCTGTGGTGGGTCCGCGCCGACGGCGAGGCCGAGTTGGCCGAAAGCGCCGCGCACCCGGACTTGCTCGCCGCGCTCGTGGCGAAGTACCCGCAGTACCGGGAGACCCCGCCGACCGGCACGCTGATCATGGTCCGGGTCACGTGCTGGAGCGGCTGGGCCTTCGCAGAGCGGTGAGCGCTCACCGGTGCTTTCGCTCCAGGTGGACGACATCCGAGTCGAGGTCGAGCGGGCCGCCGGCCTCGCGGTCGTCCTCCTTCACGACCTCCACCCAGGCGAGCTGCTCGAGCTGGTGCTTGGCCCCCGCGCTGAACAGGCCCTCGACGCCCAGCGCGGCGGAGGCCGTCCGGCGCTGCTCCACAGATCGCTCGCCGGGGGGCTGCTCAGCAGCGCGCCGCTCCCGCCGCCGCTTCGCGCGACCTGCTCGGTCAATGGCCATGCATCCAGGCTAGTCGGGCATCTGCGCTGCTGACGGCGCTGCCGACAATGCGCCAAACGCCCGCCCGGCCGGACCGACGACCGCCGGAGGTGGGTCAACTAGGCTGCGGTTCCGTGCCCGATCCGTACTTTGTCCTGGTCAGCACGGCGGAACTCGCGGACCTGGCGAGCGCGCTGGAGGTCGTCGACGGCCACGCCGAGCTCAACCACCGCTACCGCAAGCTGATCGCCGACTCCCGCCAGGTCCTGGCGGCCGACGAGATCCGCCTCACCCAGGCCCGCGGCCTCGCCAAGCGGCTGATGGTACTGGTCAAGGCAGCCGGCCCGGGTTTCCGCGACGGACTGCCTGAGGTGGCCCGCACGGCGCTCGACGTGGGCCTGACGCAGGCTGACGCGCTCGTCTTCCGTCCCGAGGAGGATTGAGCGGGGAACCCCCTGCGAAACCGGTGGCAGGTGGTATGTATTCTTTTCTTCGCAAGCCAGCAATGCTGGCGCGCACGCCAGGTTGCCCGAGCGGCCAAAGGGAGCTGACTGTAAATCAGCCGGCATTGCCTTCGGAGGTTCGAATCCTCCACCTGGCACCCACAAAACCGACCCCGTGACCAGACGACCTGGTGGCGGGGTTGGTTTTTTTTGCGCACCGGGCACGCCGGGCATCGCGACCGGGACCAAGCCCACAGCGCCGCCCGGTAGCGTGTATCCGCAGATGATTCGCAGATCCGCTGCTGCGGCCCAACGGGAGGTAGACAGGTGGCAAACCCGTCCTTCGACGTGGTGAGCAAGGTGGACCACCAAGAGGTGGACAACGCGCTGAACCAGGCGGCCAAGGAGCTCGCCAACCGGTTCGACTTCCGCGGCACCAGCTCCAAGATCCAGTGGTCCGGCGAGGAAGCCGTGGTGCTGGAGTCGGAGACCGAGGAGCGCTGCAAGGCTGCCATCGAGGTCTTCAAGGAGAAGCTGATCAAGCGAGGCATCTCGCTGAAGGCGCTGGACATGGGCGAGCCCGCCAGCTCCGGCCAGACCTACAAGGCCACCGGCAAGGTCGTGCAGGGCATCTCGCAGGACGTCGCGAAGAAGATCTCCAAGAAGATCCGCGACGAGGGCCCGAAGGGCGTGCAGGCCCAGATCCAGGGCGAGCAGCTGCGGGTGTCCGGCAAGAAGAAGGACGACCTGCAGGCCGTGATCCAGCTGCTGAAGTCGAGCGACTTCGACGTCGCGCTCCAGTTCGAGAATTTCCGGTAATCCACCACTGGAGGTATCCGGGTGAAGGGGATCGTGCTGGCGGGTGGCAACGGGACTCGGCTGCATCCGCTGACGCAGGCCGTGTCCAAGCAGCTGCTCCCGGTCTACGACAAGCCGATGATCTACTACCCGCTGTCGGTGCTGATGCTGGCCGGCATCCGGGACGTGCTGCTGATCTCGACCCCGGCCGACATGCCGTTGTTCCAGCGGCTGCTCGGGGACGGGTCGCAATTCGGCATCCAGATCGAGTACGCCGAGCAGGCCCAGCCCAACGGGCTCGCCGAGGCGTTCGTGATCGGTGCCGACTTCGTCGGCGACGACTCGGTGGCGCTGGTGCTCGGCGACAACATCTTTTACGGGCAGGGCTTCTCCGGGATCCTCCAGCAATGCGTCCGGGACCTCGACGGCTGCACGCTGTTCGGCTACCCGGTCCGCGACCCGCAGCGCTACGGCGTCGGCGAGGTGGACGACGACGGTCGGCTGGTGTCCATCGCGGAGAAGCCGGAGCAGCCGAAGTCCAACATGGCCATCACCGGCCTGTATTTCTACGACAACGACGTGGTGCGCATCGCCAAGGGGCTCGCGCCGTCGGCCCGCGGCGAGCTGGAGATCACCGACGTCAACCTGGCCTACCTGCAGGAGGGCCGGGCGCACCTGACCAAGTTGGGCCGCGGTTTCGCCTGGCTGGACACCGGGACCCACGACTCGCTAGTGGAGGCCTCGCAGTTCGTGCAGGTGCTGGAGCACCGGCAGGGCGTGCGGATCGCCTGCCTGGAGGAGATCGCCCTGCGCATGGGCTACATCTCGGCCGACGACTGCTTCGCACTGGGCGCGAAGCAGGCCAAGTCGGGCTACGGCGAGTACGTCATGGACGTCGCCCGCAACTCCGGCGCGCGGGGCTGACCGAGGTCTGCCGCGATTTCAATGGAAATCGAAGGTCCGATTTCAATGGAAATCGCGGACCGTCGGCGTGTCGTAGTCCGGTGCGCCGATATCCCGGGCGGCGTCACCAGGCCGGGGGGAGTTGGTGGCCGGCCATGCCCTCCAGGCGGCGAATGCGGTCGGCCATCGGCGGGTGCGTGGAGAACAGCCGGGCCAGCCGCTCGCCGGGGCGGAACGGGTTGGCGATCATCAGGTGCGACTGCGACACCAGCTGCGGCTCCGGTGACAGCGGCGTCTGCTGGGTTCCGCGCTCCAGCTTGCGCAGCGCGGACGCCAGCGCGAGCGGATCCCCCGTCAGCTGCGCCCCGGACGCGTCGGCCTGGTACTCGCGGGACTGGCTGACGGCCATCTGCACCACGGCCGCGGCGATCGGGCCCAGCAGCGCCACCAGCAGCATCGCGAACAAGTTGGGCCGGTCCTCGTCCTGGCCGCCGAACATGCCGAAGAACATCCCGAAGTTGGCCAAGAACGTGACCACGCTGGCCAGCGCCCCGGCGACGCTGGAGATCAGGATGTCGCGGTTGTAGACGTGCGAGAGCTCGTGACCGAGGACGGCGCGCAGCTCGCGCTCGTTGAGCAGTTCGAGGATCCCGGCCGTGCAGCACACCGCGGCGTTGCGCGGGTTCCGGCCGGTGGCGAAGGCGTTGGGCGCCCGCGTCGGACTGATGTAGAGCGCGGGCATCGGCTGCCTCGCCGAGGTCGCCAGCTCCCGCACGATCCGGTACATGGCGGGCTGTTCGGCCTCCGACACCGGCCGGGCGCGCATCGCGCGCAGGGCCAGGTTGGCCGAGTTGAAGTACGCGTAGCCGTTCATGCCCAGCGCCACGAAGAACGCGATGACCAGGCCGGTCCGGCCGAAGATCGACCCGACCAGCAGCACCAGCGCGCTCATGCCGCCGAGCAGCAGCGCGGTCTTCAAACCGTTGACGTGACTGTGCACCGTGCCTGCCTCCGCCCAAGGGCTCATCCGGTCATCGGTGGGATCGCCGGATTGCCTCTCGTGAGACCTTTCCACCTATTCCGAAGGTCACCCAGAAAACGAGCAGGCGCAGGTCGTAGTTCCGCTGAGCGAATGTGCTGAAGCCAACGTCTCAGGAGGTGACCGGCGTGACGGTCGCCCTCGAGGCGCGCCTTGACATAATCGATCGTTAGTTGAATCCGAAACCTACTCCGGCTCGGGGCCGGACGGCCGAAGGGAATCTGATGATCTTCGCCAAGCTGCGTCGACGTCGCTCGGCCGGCGAGGGTGCTGCGGCGCGGAACGACCAAGCAGACACCTTTCTCCCCCCGACACCGCTCGACAGCGGGCTGCGGAAGTGGCAAGGGCCGGGATTCGACGGCGACCTGCGGGTCGCCTGCCACGCCACCGCGACGCTGTGCCGCGAGGACTACTCGGTCAACTGGCAGGCCACCCTGGCCAAGGGCATCGCCGTGGTCGGCCCCACCATCAGTATCGAGCTCGGGGTGCTGGCGGTCCTGGAGCAGTAGCCCAGGCAGGCCGAAGGGCGTCGCCGCAGGTCGATGACGCCCTTCGCGCCCCCTCAGGCGTGCAGTTCCATCGTGCAGCACTTCGGCCCGCCACCGGACTTCCGGAGCTCGGAGACGTCCAGCAGGATCGGCTCGTAGCCGCGGCCGGCCAGCTGCGCGGCGAGCCCGGTCGCCTCCAGCGGCAGCACCACGTGGCGACCGTCGGAGACCCCGTTCAGGCCGAGGCAGGCGGCGTCGGCCGCGTCGGCGATCACGGCGTCCGGGAACATCCGCTCCAGCACGCGGCGCGACCCGGCCGAGAACGCCTCCGGGAGGTATGCGACCTGCGCCCGCTCGCCGCGTTCCAGCACGAACAGCGCGGTGTCCAGGTGGTAGTAGCGTGGGTCGACCAGCCGCAGCGACACCACGGGCACCCCGAGCACCTCCTGGGCCTCGGCGTGCGCCTCGGGGTCGGTGCGGAACCCGCTGCCGGCCAGCAGCACCCGGCCGGTCCAGGCGAAGTCGCCCTCGGCCTCGTTGATCCGGGACGGCATCACCAGATTCCGGTAGCCGCGGGTGACGAACCAGCGCCGGAAGTGCTCGGCCTCGGCGGCCCGCTGCGGAGCCCGGAACCGGGCGCCCAGCACCCGGTCGTCGATCACGATCGCCGAGTTGGCGGCGAACACCATGTCGGGCAGGCCGGGCTGCGGTTCGACCACCTCGACGACGTGCCCGAGCCGCTCGTACGTGCGCTTCAGCTCCTCCCACTGGGCCATCGCCAGGTCGGCGTCCACCGGCGTACCGGGATCCATCCACGGGTTGATCGAATACTCGACGGTGAAGTACTTGGGCGCGCACATCACGTAGTGCCGCGTGGTGGCCTGCAGCGGCGCGAGCATTTCTACAGCCTGAGTGACAGTGACCGTCATGAATCGAAATCTAAGTGTTGGTCTGACGAGCTATCAACAACGCTCCGTTCGTTTTTTGCGGCAGAATGTTGCGTATGGATGCCTTGGACCAACGAATCATTTCGCAACTGGTCGCCGATGCCCGGGCGAGCTACGCGGAGATCGGCGCGAAGGTGGGCCTGTCCGCGCCCGCGGTGAAGCGGCGGGTGGACAAGCTGCTGGACCTGGGCGTGCTGCAGGGGTTCACCGCGGTCGTCGACCCGGAGGCGCTGGGCTGGGGAACGGAGGCATTCGTGGAGGTGCACTGCGATGGCAACGTCCCGGCGCACCGGATCCGCGTCGGGCTCGAACCGCTGCCGGAGGTGGTCGCGGCCTACACGGTGTCCGGGCAGGCCGACGCGATCGTGCACTTGCGGGCGGCGAACATCCATCACCTCGAAGAAGCGATGGAGCGCCTGCGCTCGGTGGAGTTCGTGAGCCGGACGGTGTCCACAGTGGTCCTCTCCCGACTCATGGAGCGCCAACCCCAGCCGGAGTGAAGCCCCCGAACCCGTACCCGACCTCGTTTCGGTTAGCGGGCCTCAGGTGGCGCGGTGGCCGTTCCAGGGTTCGAAGCCGGCGATCTCGGCGTCGGCCGGAGTGCGGAACCACACGTCGGCGACGATCTTGCCGTAAGCCGGCGAATCGGGGCTGTGGTACTGCCTGGAAGCGGAGTGCCCCTTGATCATCGGCCCCGACCCGCCCGCCCGACCGGGCCTCGGCCCGGCACCGGGCGTGCGCCGCGGCAGCGGCGGCGGCTCCGCCGCGCCACCACCCCCGACCTTCGGGATCACCTGCGTCGCATCCGCTCCGACCGGCGGCACGTACGGCGTCTCCGACGCCCCGCCGCTTCGCGGCTCCACCGGCTCGAACAGCGACCGCAGCTGCCCGGACAACCGCGACTCCGTCGCGTCGTCCGCTCCGCGCTCCGCGTTCCCGGGCTCCGAAGACTCCGCCTGCTTCGCAGGCGTCCCGGCGGCGGCCTCCGCGGCGATCGCCGCGACCACTTCCGCTGGAGACCTCGCCGACGACTCCGTCGTCTCGGGTTCCGCGTCCGGCCACACCGTCGCGGGTTCTGCAGGCTGCTCCTTGGCGGGCGTCACGGCGGGCGTCCGCACGGTCTCGGCCGACTCCCCGACGACCTGCGGTTCCACCACCGGTTCGACAACCGTGTCGGGCTCGGCCGACGCCTGCGGCGAGGCGGGTTTCCGGGTGGCCGCAGCGGACTCCGCCGATAGCGGGGTCTTGGCAGGCTTCCGTGCCGTCCCAACCGATTCCGCCGAAGCCTGCGGCGTAGCCGCGCCACCGGCCGACTCAGGCTTCGCCGTCCCGGCGGGCTCCCTGGCTCCCCGCGGCTTCGCCCCGGCGCGCTTCCCGGCCGTGGGCGGCGTCGCCGCCCCGCCAGGCGTCACCCATTCCGCGGGCTTTCCCGGCGGCTGCGCATTACCCGCGGACTCCTCCGCAGCCGACGGGACGCGCGGCTGCACCGCGGCGGCGTCGCGGTTCGCTCCGACTGCGTTCACACGCTTGTCCCACTCGCGGAACCACTCGCTGTCGCTGTCGTTGCGTGCGGGCTTCGCCTGCTCCGGGGTCACCCAGGCCCGCGGGGCTCGCCTCCAGTCGCCGACCTCCGGCTCGTCCGGCTGTTCCCGGCGTTGTGGCGTCGAGCGCAGCAGGTCGAACGGGGCGTCACCGGCGGTCTGCTCGTCCGCCTCGTAGCCCTCATAGCCGCCCGCCTGGTCGTACGCGTACTCGTCCTCCGGGTAGGGCGCGGTGAATTCCGCCAGGCGGCGTCGCAGCGGGCGGACGAAGAGCAGCCAGGTGCTCAGCGCCCCCAACGCGAACGCGGCGAGGCTCCACAACCACACCTGGGTGAACAGCCAGGTGATCACGAGCGATGTCCCTCCTCAGGGCTCCAGCAGCGTCGCCAGTTCTCCGAGGGATACCTACCACGGGACACCCCTGCCGAGGGCCAGCTTGACCGGCTCGTGACACGCTCGGGTTGCCCCCGCACAACTTTCCGGGCACGCGAACGCTGTGGCTCTATCGGTTTTCCTGCCGACTATGAATCTTTGGGTTGCTATAGATAGCTGCCCAAAGGACTGACGGCCAGTGGTACCGGCGGAAACCCGTGATCGCCGCGGGTCCGCCTCAGCGAGTTCGCGCCACCACGTAATCGACCAGCATCCACAACGCTTCGCGGGCCGGGACGTCCGGCAGCGAGGCGAGCTCCTTGCGGGCGTCGTCGGCGAATTCGTCCAGGGTGGCGCGGGTCCGCGCGAGCCCGTTGGACGCGCGCAGCAGCTCCAGTGCCTCGTCGACCTCGGCGTCCACGGTCAGCGGCCCGGCGAGCAGTTCGCGCAGTCTCGGGGAGGTGTCCTCGTCGGCCAGCGCGTACAGCATCGGCAGCGTCCGTACCCCCTCGCGGAGGTCGGTACCCGGCGTCTTGCCGGACTCGTTGGCCGGCGAGGCGATGTCGATGATGTCGTCGGAGATCTGGAAACCAGTGCCCAGGATCCGGCCGACCCGCTCCAGCGAGTCGATCGTCGCCTCGTCCACACCGGAGAACCAGGCGCCGAACCGCCCGGCGGTGGCGATCAGCGAACCGGTCTTCTCGTAGATCACCGTGAGGTAGTACTCGACGGCGTCCTCGTCCGGACCGACCCCGACCGTCTCCCGCATCTGGCCGGTGACCAGCGCCTCGAAGGTGCCCGCCATCTGCCGGACCGCTTCGCTGCCGAGGTCGGCGATCAGCCGGGACGCGCGGGCGAACAGGAAGTCGCCGGTCAGGATCGCGACCGAGTTGTCCCAGCGGGCGTTGGCGCTGGTCGCGCCGCGCCGGATGGTCGCTTCGTCCATCACGTCGTCGTGGTAGAGCGTGGCGAGGTGGATCATCTCGACCACCGCCGCGGACTTGATCACCCCTTCCGCATCGGGGTCGCCGAACTGCGCGGCGAGCAGCGTGAACAGCGGCCGGAACCGCTTGCCTCCCGCATCCACCAGGTGCAGTGAGGTGCGAGTGGCGAACTCGAGGTCGCTGCGCACCGATTCGCGCAGCAGCCGCTCCACCCGGGCCAAGCCTTGCCGCACCGAGTCGGCCAACACCTCATCGGCGATGTCGAACCCGCCCGATCCGCCCATGGTCAGCTCACTGATCGGGTCACCCGCTGGCCTGCTCACGTCACCGTCGCTTTCGCTCCCCCGGATCGCCCTACGGGCGAGCACTCTACGACACGAAGCCACCGACGTTCGCCCAGTCCAGCGCCAAAGTCGGCAGCACGCCCAGCAACAGCGTCACGACCACACCGAGCGTGATCGCCGCTGTCGTGAACGCACCCGGCACGCTGACGGTGGGGCCGTCCGCGGCCGGTTCGCTGAAGTACATCAGCACGATGACACGAAGGTAGAAGAAGGCGGCAACCGCACTGGCCACCAGGGCCACCACCACCAGCGGGGCCATGCCATCCGCCAGCGCCGCCTCGAAGACCACGAACTTCCCGACGAAACCGCTCGTCAGCGGGATGCCGGCGAGGGCGAACAGCAGGAAGGTGAAGACCCCGGCGACCAGCGGTGAACGCTTCGCCAATCCGGCCCAGTCCGAAAGGTGAGTTGCCTCACCGTCGGCCCTGCGCACGAGGCTGATCACGCCGAACACGGCGATCGTGGTGAACCCGTAGGTCAGCAGGTAGAACAGCGTGCCGGCCAGCCCACGCTCGGTCATCGCGATCGATCCGATCAACATGAACCCGGCGTGCGCGACGGACGAGTAGGCGATCATCCGCTTGATGTCGCGCTGCGTCAGGCCGAGCACCACGCCAATGACCATCGACGCGATCGCCACGGCCCACAACACGCCGCGCCACTCCCAGCTGGACGCGTGGAACGCGACCTGCAGCACCCGCAGGATCCCGCCGAACGCGGCGACCTTGGTGCAGGCCGCCATGAAGCCGGTGACCGCGGTCGGGGCGCCCTGGTAGACGTCCGGGGTCCAGGTGTGGAACGGGCCGACCGAGGCCTTGAACAGCAGGCCCACCAGCAGCAGCCCGAGCCCGGCGAACAGCAGCGTGTCCGAGCGCTCCGTTCCGGCGGTGGCGTCCGCGATGGCCTGCAGCTTCACCGAACCTGCGTAGCCGTAGAGCAGGGCCAGGCCGTAAAGGAAGAACGCCGAGGCGAACGCGCCGAGGAGGAAGTACTTGACCGCCGCCTCCTGCGACAGCAGGCGACGCCGCTTGGCCAGCCCGCACATCAGGTACAGCGGCAGGCTTAGCACCTCGAGCGCGATGAACATGGTCAGCAGATCGTTCGCCGCGCAGAACACCATCATCCCGCCGAGCGAGAACAGCGCGAGCGGGAAGACCTCGGTGCGCATCCCCGCGACCCCGGCGGCCGCGCGGGTCATCGCGCCCGGCCCGTCGGTGGCCCGCGACTCAGCGACGAAGGCGCCGCCCGGCTCCACCGAGCGGTCCGCGATCATCAGGATCGCCGCCAGGCCGAGCGCGAGCAGGGTGCCCCACAGGAACAGCGTGGGCGGGTCGATCGCGAGGCTGTCGGACAGCGTGGTCACGCCCGTACCGCCGCCGCGGGCGTACCCCGCCAACGCCACCCCGGCGATCACGATCGCCGCGAGACTCAAGCCCACCTGCACCGACCAGCGCTGATGCCGCGGCAGGAACGCCTCGACGAGGATCGCCAGGCAGGCCGCGCCGAGGATCACCAGGACCGGGGTGATGGCCGCGTAGTCGATCGGCGGGATCTGCACGCCCGGGAGCTGCGTCATCGCGCCGGCCCCATTCGTCAAGACGCCCACTGTCAGTTACCTCCCTGCGAGGTCACGGGGTCGGTGACGCCGACCTCGCTCATGGTTGCCGCGACCGACGGGTTGATCACGTCCAACACCGGCTTCGGGTAGAAGCCCAACGCGAGCACCAACACGATCAGCGGGGTCAGCACCGCGATCTCGCGGGCGCCGAGGTCGCCAACCCGCAGCCGGTGCGCGCCCGGCTTGTTCGGGTCGGTCACCGCGCCCGGCCCGCCCGCGGTGCCCAGCAGCGCGTCACCGCGCACCGGTCCCTGCATCGTCCGCTGGTACAGCCAGAGCACGTAGACGGCGGCCAGCACCATGCCGATGGTGGCGAACACCGTGTACACCGGCTGGGTCTGGAAAGCACCGACCAGCACCAGGAACTCGCTGATGAACGAGTTCGTGCCGGGCAGCGACAGGGTGCTCAGCCCGGCGATCAGCAGCGTGCCGGCCAGCAGCGGCGCGACCTTCGCCATGCCGCCGTAGTCGGCGATCCGGGTGGAGCCGCCGCGCACGATCACCATGCCGATCACCAGGATCAGCATGCCCGTCGCAATGCTGTGGTTGATCATGTACGACACCGCGCCCACCTGCGCCTGCGAGGTGAACGCGAAGATGCCCAGCGCGATGAAGCCGAAGTGCGCGATCGACACGTAGGCGATGAAGCGCTTGAGATCGGTCTGGCCGAAAGCCTGCAGCGAGCCGTAGAGCACGCCGATCACCGCGAGCACCAGCACCATCGGGGCGAGCAGCTTCGACGCCTCCGGCGTCAGCGGCAGGCTGTAGCGCAGGAAGCCGAAGGTGCCGACCTTGTCGAGCACGCCGACGACGATCACCGCGACGCCGATCGGTGCCTGCTGCGCCGCGTCCGGCAGCCAGGTGTGGAACGGGATCAGCGGGGCCTTGATGGCGAACGCGGTGAAGAACCCGAGGAACAGCCACACTTGCACGCTGGTCGGCGCGTCGGAGAGCACCGGCACCAGCGACGCCCAGTCGAAGGTGCCGCGCCCGGTGACCTGCGCGCTGTAGACGTACGCGCCGATCGCCGAGGCGAGCATGATCAGGCCGCCGAGGAACGAGTACAGGAAGAACTTCACCGCGGCGTAGGTGCGGTTCTCGCCGCCGTAGCCGCCGATGAGGAAGTACATCGGGATCAGCATGATCTCGAAGAGCACGTAGAACAGGAACACGTCGGTCGCGGCGAACACCGCAACCGTCAGGGCCTGCTCCAGCAGCAGCAGCGAGAAGAAGCCGCCGTGGGTGCGCCCGGCAGGCAGGCGCTCGCCCCAGCTGTAGCCGAGCACCAGCGGAGTGAGCAGCGCGATCACCGCGATCATCACCAGCGCGATGCCGTCCACGCCGAGCGAGAGCCGGATGTCGAACGCCGGGATCCACTCCACCGAGCTGGTGAGCTGCAGCCGCGGTCCCGCCGGGTCGTAGGCGAACCACGCGGCGCCCGCGATCAGCAGCTCCGTCAAGGAGAACCCGAGCGCGGTCCACTTGGCCACCACCGCGTTCCCGCGCAGCAGCACCACCACCACCGACCCGACGATCGGCAGCAGGATCAGTGCGAGGAGCAGGGTCATCGGATCTCCTCCCGGAGCTCGCTCGGCCAACGGAGTCCACAGTGGTCACGCGCCGTCACCGAAGTGCGGGGGTTTGCCAATTTCGCGAGAAATTGACGTTCACCCGGGTGACGGTCAATTTCTCGCGAAATTGACACCAGCCACGTCGTCATGTCGGGATCCCCACTGCCATCAGGGCGGCGATCACCAGGATTCCGCCGAAGAGCATGGACAGGGCGTAGGACCGGACGAAGCCGGTCTGCAGCCGGCGCAGGCGGCCGGAGCTGAAGCCGAGGAACCCGGCGATGCCGTTGACAGTGCCGTCGACGCCCTTCTGGTCCACAGTGACCAGTCCCCGCGCCAGGCCGAACGTCGGCCGCACCGCCAGGAAGTTGTTCAGCGCGTTGCCGCCCAGGTCCGCGCGGGCCGCGCGCACGATCGGCGACACCCGCTCCGGGCGCTCCACCGGAACCGGCTTGCGCCCGACCACCAGCCAGGCGATCAGCACGCCCAGCGCGGAGAGCGCGACGGTCAGCACCGGGATCATCGCGTGCGGGATCGCGGTGTGCTCGGCCTCGTGCAGTTCGCCGAGCGACGGCGCGAGGAATCCGACCAGCCGGTCGCCGCCGGCGAAGAACATGCCCGCCGCGACCGAGCCGACGGCCAGCACGATCATCGGCGCGGTCATCACCGCGGGCGACTCGTGCGGGTGGAAGGCTCTGTTCGCGCCCCCGGGCGCGTTCTCGGCATTCAGCTTCTCCCAGCGCTTCTCGCCGAAGAACGTCATCAGCACCAGGCGGGTCATGTAGAACGCGGTGATCGCCGCGCCCAGCATCGCCGCGCCGCCGAAAACCCAGCCGCGCCAGCCCTCCTGGCCGAACGCCGCCTCGATGATCGCGTCCTTCGAGTAGTACCCGGACAGGAACGGGAAACCGATCAGCGCCAGGTAGCCGAGCCCGAAGGTGGCGAAGGTGATCGGCATGAACCGGTAGAGGCCGCCGAACTTGCGCATGTCGACCTCGTCGTTCATGCCGTGCATCACCGAACCGGCGCCGAGGAACAGCCCGGCCTTGAAGAAGCCGTGGGTGAGCAGGTGCATGATGCCCAGCGCGTACCCGGCCGGGCCGAGCCCGACGGCCAGCATCATGTAGCCGATCTGGCTGACCGTGGAGTACGCCAGGACCTTCTTGATGTCGTCGTAGGCGCAACCGATGATGCAGCCGACCAGCAGCGTCACGGCGCCGACGATGGTGACCGCCAGCTGCCCCCCGGGCGAGAGCGTGAACAGCGGGTTGGACCGCGCGATCAGGTACACGCCCGCGGTGACCATGGTCGCGGCGTGGATGAGCGCGGACACCGGGGTCGGGCCTTCCATGGCGTCCGGCAACCACGCCTGCAGCGGCACCTGGCCGGACTTGCCGCAGGCACCCAGCAACAGCAGCAGCGTGATCGCCAGCAGCACGCCCGGCGTGAGCTCGCCGGCGCGGGCGAAGACCTCGGTGTACTGGGTGGTGCCGAGGTTCGCGAACAGCAGGAAGATCGCCAGCGCCAGGCCGACGTCGCCGACCCGGTTCATCACGAACGCCTTCGTCGCCGCCGCGGCCGCCGACGGGCGGCCCTGCCAGAAGCCGATCAGCAGGTACGACGCGAGGCCGACGCCTTCCCAACCCAGGTACAGGGTCACGAAGCTGTTGCCCAGCACCAGGACCAGCATCGCGGCGACGAATAGGTTGAGGTAGGCGAAGAACCGGCGGCGCTCGGTGTTGTCCCGCCCGGTGCGGCCTTCCTGGTCGTGCGCCATGTAGCCGATCGAGTAGATGTGGATCAGCGAGCCCACACCGGTGATCAGCAGCACGAACACCATCGCCAGCGGATCGAGCCGGAGCCCGAAGTCGACCTGCAGGGCGTTGACCGGGATCCACGAGAACATGTGCAGTTCCCGCACCTGGCCACCCTGGGGCATCCCGGCGATGGAGCTGAACAGCAGCACCCCGTACACGAAGGATGCGATCACGGTGGCGCAACCGAGGATGTGGCCCCAGCCGTTGGCCCGGCGTCCGGCGACGAGCAGGATCAGCGCGCCCAGCGCGGGGAATACGACCAGCAGCCAGGCGTTCTGCTGGATCCCGCCGGCCGCGCTGACCACGTCCGGGTTGGTCCCGGCCAGGAAGGCCCCGGGAGTCATCATTGCCGTCACCACGCGCCCTCTCAGTACTTCAGCAGGTTGGCGTCATCGACCGAGGCCGAGCGACGCGTCCGGAAGATCGACATGATGATGGCCAGGCCGACCACCACCTCGGCCGCGGCGACCACCATCACGAAGAAGGCCATGACCTGCCCGTGCACCGTCCCCTCGATGCGGGCGAAGGTCACCAGCGTCAGGTTGACCGCGTTGAGCATCAGCTCGATGCACATGAACACCACGATCGCGTTGCGCCGCACCAGGACCCCGACGGCACCGATGGTGAACAGCAACGCCGACAGCAGCAGGTAGTAGGTGGGGGTCACTGCCGGACCTCCTCGGAGGAGACGTGCTCGGACTCGTGGCCGTTGGTGCGGCCCGCCCCGTTGCCGTTGGCGTGCGGGAGGTCCGAGTTGTTCTGCTCGGGCATCGAGGAAGTCTCCTCGTGGTGCCCGCCGGTCAACGCGTGCGGATCGGGCTCCGGCTCCTTTCCGGCGACCGCGCGCCGCTCCTCGCCGAGCCGATCCGTGGACAGGTTCTCCAGCAGCTCCGACAGCGATTCCGGCGCCACCGAGCCGTCCGGCAGCAGCGCCGGGACGGCGACGGAGTTCGCCGTCGCGTACACGCCGGGGCCAGGCAGCGGCGACGGGCGGTCACCGCGGAACCGGGCGTTGGCCCGCTCCTTCTGGCTCAACCGCGGGCCGCGGCCCTTGCCGCCGTAGGCCAGCACCATCGCGCCCACCGCGGCGGTGATCAGCAGCGCCGAGGTCAGCTCGAACGGGAACAGGTAGTCGGTGAAGATCAGCCGCCCGAGGCCGCCCGCGCCGCCACCGGCCGGGGTCCACGGGTCCAGCGGCGCGGCGGGCTGCACCGCGGTCAGCGCCCGCGCCAGCCCGGAGACCAGCAGCACGGCCAGGCCGATGCCGCCGAGGCCGGCCCACAGCCGCTGCCCGCGCAGCACCTCGACCACCGAGTCCGAAGAGTCGCGGCCGACCATCATCAGCACGAACAGGAACAGCATCATGATCGCGCCGGTGTAGACGATGATCTGGGTGAAGCCCAGGAACGGGGCGCTCTGCACCATGTAGAGCACGCCGAGGCTCAGCATCGTCAGCGCCAGCCACAGCGCGGAGTGGACCGCGTTGCGGGCGAACACCATGCCCAGCCCACCGACGAGCGCCAGCGGGCCGAGCACCCAGAAGACCACCGTCTCGCCGGTGCCCACCACGCCGCTCGGCGCCTGCGCGAGGAACTGCGCCGCTTCGAGGGTCATCTCCCGGCCTCCTCATGCCCGGACTCGACCGTCTCCTCCGCCGGAATCCCCCGCTGCCGGGCCAACTCGGGACCACGCACGTAGTAGTCCTGCTCGTCGTTGCCCAGCCGCATCGGGTGCGGCGGCTGCTCCATGCCGGGCAGCAGCGGCGCCAGCAGGTCCTCCTTGGTGTAGATCAGGTCCTGGCGGTTGTCGTCGGCGGTTTCGTACTCGTTGGTCATCGTCAGCGCGCGCGTCGGGCAGGCCTCGATGCACAACCCGCAGCCGATGCAGCGCAGGTAGTTGATCTGGTAGTCCTTGCCGTAGCGCTCACCGGGCGAGAACCGGGCCTCGTCGGTGTTGTTCCCGCCCTCCACGAAGATCGCGTCGGCCGGGCACGCCCAGGCGCACAGCTCACAGCCGACGCACTTCTCCAGCCCGTCCGGATGCCGGTTGAGCTGGTGGCGGCCGTGGAACCGGGGCGCCGGGATCTTCTTGACCTCGGGGTACTCCTCGGTGACGACCTTCTTGAACATGGTCGAGAAGGTGACGCCGAAGCCCTTGATCGGATCAAACATTCCCATGAGGCGCCTCCTCGCCTTCCGGACCCGCGACCTCGCCGGCACCGCTGCGCACCGGGGTGCGGCGCGGTGGGGTCTCGGGGACTTGCAGGTCCAGCGGCGGAACCGGGTAACCGCTGCCGGCCAGCGGGATCTCGTCGGCGTCCTTGGCCGGTTTGCGGTCCGGGATCAGGAACGTCGCCGCCAGCAGGATCGCGATCACGACGCCGCCGCCGATGAGGAACTGCTGCGAGGTGACCGCTTCCTCGTTGCGCAGCGCGCGGATCACGGTCACCACGATGATCCACACCAGGCTCAGCGGGACCAGGAACTTCCAGCCCAGGTTCATGAACTGGTCGTAGCGCAGCCGGGGCAGCGTGCCGCGCAGCCAGATGAAGAAGAACAGGAACGCCACCGTCTTGCCGAGGAACCACAGCACCGGCCACCAACCGGTGTTGAGCACCCCGTCGCCGATCAGCGACAGCGGCCACGGCGCGTGCCAGCCGCCGAGGAACAGCGTCGTCGCCAGCGCCGAGACGGTGACCATGTTGATGTACTCGGCGAGGAAGAAAAGCGCGAACTTCAGCGACGAGTACTCGGTGTGGAACCCGCCGACCAGCTCCGACTCCGCCTCCGGCAGGTCGAACGGCGCGCGGTTGGTCTCACCGACCATGGACACCACGTAGACGGCGAAGCTGAACGGCAGCAGCAGGAAGAACCAGCCGCCCGTCTGCGCTTCGACGATGCCCGAGGTGGACAACGTGCCCGAGTACATGATCACCGCGACGAACGACAGGCCCATCGCGATCTCGTAGGAGATCACCTGCGCCGCCGAGCGTAGCGAGCCGAGCAGCGGGTACGGCGAGCCGGAGGCCCAGCCCGCCAGCACGATGCCGTAGACGCCGATGGAGGCGCAGGCCAGCACGACCAGCAGGCCGACCGGCAGGTCCACCAGTTGCAGCGCGGTCCGCTCGCCGAAGATGGTGACCTCGGGGCCTATCGGGATCACCGAGAACGACACCAGCGCGGGCGTCGCCGAGATCACCGGGGCCAGGAAGTACACCCACTTGTCGGCCAGGACGGGCCGGATGTCCTCCTTGAACGCCAGCTTCAGGCCGTCCGCCAACGACTGCAGCAACCCGAACGGGCCCGCCCGGTTGGGGCCGGGCCGGTGCTGCATCCGGCCGATGACCCGGCGCTCCGCCCAGATCGTCAACAGCGTCATGACGACCAGGAAGACGAAGATCACCAGGACCTTCAGCAGGATCAGCCAGAGCGGATCGTCGGCGAGCAGTTCCGCGGTTCTGGTCATGCTCTCCCCCCGTCGAGGTGGGTGGTGCCGTGGCCGTTGCCGGCCGCGGCGGACATCGGCGTGGTGGCGGCGATGTCGACGAGCGCGCCGTGCCCGACGCCGAGGACGCGGTGCACCTCCGACGTGCCCGAGTCGGCGGGCAGCCACAGCGCACCGTCGGGCATCTCGGCGAACTCGACCGGCAGCACGACCGCGCCCTTGGCGGTGCGGACCTCGATGCGCTGGCCGTGGCCGAGGCCGATCCGCTGCGCGGTGCGCGGCGAGAGCACTGCGACGGTCCGCCGCGCGGTGCCCGCCAGGTTCGGCTCCTCGGCCTGCATCGACCCGTTGTCGAGCAGCTGCCGCCAGGTCGCCAGCACCGCTTGGTTCGCACCGAAAGCCGGCGCCTGCCCGCCCGGTTCGTCCGGCGCAGGCAATCGAGCGCCGGTGTGCGGTCCGATTCGGTCCAGTTCGGCGCCCGCGGCGGCCGGGGTCTGGGTGAACAGGTCCGCGTCCATCTCCACCGCGAGCGTGTCGAGCACCCGGCAGTCCGGCAGGGCCCCGGTGCCCTCGATGGTGGTGCGGAATTCGCGGCGGCGGCCTTCCCAGTTCAGGTAGCTACCGGCCTTCTCGACACTCGGCGCGATGGGCAGCACCACGTCGGCGTGCTCGGTGACGGCGCTGGGCCGCAGCTCAAGGCTGACCACGAAGTCCGCGCGGTGCAGGGCCTTGTCGGCCAGCGCCGGGTCGGGCAGGTCGTTCGGGTCGACGCCGCCGACGACCAGGCCGGACAGCTCCCCGGCCGCGGCGGCGGTGAGGATCGCGGTGAGGTCGCGACCGGCCGTCGTGGGCAGCGCGCCGGAGGCCAGCCCCCAGGACTGCTCGATCTCGGCGCGGGCGGCCGCATCGGCGACCGGTCGGCCGCCGGGCAGCAGCGTCGGCAGCGCGCCGACCTCGATCGCCCCGCGCTCCCCGGCCCGCCGCGGGATCCAGGCGACCCGGGCTCCGGTCCGCTGCGCGGTGCGCAGGACCTCGGAGTACAGCCCCGGAATCTCCGCCGCGCGCTCACCGACGATCAGTACCGCGCCCGGCTGCTGCAGCGCGTTCTCCGCATCGGCCGGGAGTTCGCGCAGGAGCAGGGGCTCATCGCCCGGCATGCACGGGATCAGCGAGCCGGTCCGGACCGGGCCGCCGTCGTGCACGATGACCGTCGTCTTCTCCACGCCCGGCGAGGCCCACGGCCCCACGTGGAACACCTTGGTCTTTCCCTTGCGGGCCGCTTTCCGCAGCCGCAGGAAGACGATCGGCGATTCCTCCTCCGGCTCGAAGGCCACGCACAGCACCGCGGGCGCGGACTCCAGCTCCTGGTAGGTGACCCCGGTCCCCGGCGTCACTCCCACCACGGTGGACTCCAGGAACCGCAGCTCCTCCTCCGAGTGCGGACGCGACCGGTAGTCGATGTCGTTGGTGCGCAAGGCGATCCGGGCGAACTTCGAGTACGCGTAGGCGTCCTCGACGGTCAACCGGCCGCCGGGCAGCACCCCGACGCCGTTCGCGTCCCGGGCGGCGGCCAGCCCCTTCGCGGCGGCCTGCAACGCCTCGGTCCAGGACGCGGGCCGCAGCTCGCCGTTCTCGCGGATCAGCGGCCGGGTGATCCGGTCGCCCGCGGTGGCGTAGCGGAACGCGAACCGGCCCTTGTCGCAGATCCACTCCTCGTTGACCTCCGGGTCGTCCCCGGCCAGCCGCCGCATCACCTTGCCGCGCCGCCAGTCGTTGCGGATCTCGCAGCCGGACGCGCAGTGCTCACACTGGCCGGGCGTCGACACCAGGTCGAACGGCCGGGACCGGAACCGGTAGGCCGCGCTGGTCAGCGCCCCGACCGGGCAGATCTGGATGGTGTTGCCGGAGAAGTACGACTGGAACGGCTGCTGCTCACCGATGCCGATCTGCTGCAGCGCCCCGCGCTCCAGCAGCTCGATGAACGGATCCCCGGCCACCTGCTTGGAGAACCGGGTGCAGCGCTGGCAGAGCACGCAGCGCTCCCGGTCCAGCAGCACCTGCGAGGAGATCGGCACCGGCTTGGCGAAGGTCCGCTTCGCGTCGTGGAAGCGGGACTCCGCGCGGCCGTGCTTCAACGCCTGGTTCTGCAGCGGGCACTCGCCGCCCTTGTCGCAGACCGGGCAGTCCAGCGGGTGGTTGATCAGCAGCAGCTCCATCACGCCCTGCTGCGCCTTGTCCGCCACCGGCGAGGTCCGCTGCGTCTTGACCACCATGCCGTCGGCGACGGTCATGGTGCAGGACGCCTGCGGCTTGGGCATCGGCCGCCCACCCATCTCGACCTCGACCAGGCACTGCCGGCAGGCCCCGGCCGGGTCCAGCAGCGGATGGTCGCAGAACCGCGGGATGGTGATGCCCATCCGCTCCGCGGTGCGGATCAGCAGCTCGCCCTTGGGCGCCACGACCTCGATGCCGTCGATGGTCAGGCGGACGTAACCCGGAGGCAGCGGACGGGCTTCTGCAGTGTCGTTCGAGCTTGGTGCCACCGTCATCGGGCCGCTCCTACCAGTGCGGACTCGCCGGTCTTGTTCTTCTCACACAACGCGAGGAACTCCTCGCGGAAGTACTTGATGCCGCTGACGATCGGGCTCACCGCGCCGTCACCGAGGGCGCAGAACGACCGGCCGAAGATGTTGTCGCAAACGTCCAGGAGGGTGTCGATGTCCTCCTCGGTGCCGCGCCCGTCGACCATTCGCTCCAGCACCTGCGCCAGCCAGTAGGTGCCCTCCCGGCACGGCGTGCACTTGCCGCATGACTCGTGCTCGTAGAACTGGGTCCACTTCATCACAGCCCACGGCACCGAAACCGTCTCGTTGAATACCATCACCGCGGTCGTGCCCAGCATCGACCCGGCCTCGGCCGCGCCCTCGAAGTCCAGCGGCACGTCCAGGTGCTCGGCGGTGAACATCGGGGTCGACGAGCCGCCTGGCGTCCAGAACTTCAGCGGGATGCCGTCCTTCATGCCGCCCGCCAGCTCCAGCAGCTCGCGCAGCGTGGTGCCCAGCGGGGCCTCGTACTGGCCGGGCCGCTCGACGTGCCCGGAGATCGAGTAGATCTTCGGGCCGGGCGACTTCTCGGTGCCCATCTTGCGGAACCACTCGGCGCCGCCGTTGACGATGAACGGCACCGAGGCGATCGTCTCGACGTTGTTGACCGTGGTCGGGCAGGCGTAGAGCCCGGCGGCGGCCGGGAACGGCGGCTTCAGCCGCGGCTGCCCGCGCTTGCCCTCCAGCGAGTCGAGCAGCGCGGTCTCCTCGCCGCAGATGTAGGCGCCCGCGCCGGCGTGCACCACGATGTCCAGGTCGAAGCCGGAATCGAGGATGTTCTTGCCGAGGTAGCCGGCCTGGTAGGCCTCGCGGACCGCGTTGTTCAACCGCCGGATGGGGTGCAGCGCCTCGCCGCGCACGTAGATCATGCAGTGGTTGGCGCGCATCGCGTAGCTGGCGATGATGCAGCCCTCGATCAGCGAGTGCGGGTCGGCCATCATCAGCGGGATGTCCTTGCAGGTCCCCGGCTCACCCTCGTCGGCGTTGATGACCAGGTAGTGCGGCTTGACCGGGTCCTTGGGCATGAAGCTCCACTTCACCCCGGCGGGGAACCCGGCGCCGCCGCGACCTCGCAGCCCGGCGGCCTTGACCAGCTCGATGAGCTGGTCGGGGTGGGCCTTGAGCGCCTTACGCAGCGCGGTGTAGCCCTCCAGCTGCTCGTAGGTGCGCAGCGTCCAGGAGGTCGGCGACAGCCACCGCTTCGTCAGTACCGGGGTCACCGGGCTGGTGCTGGGCTGGCTGTTGGTGGATTGGGTCATGGCCACCCTCACTTCTTCTCCGGCAGCGGCGGCATTTCCACGTCGTCGGGCATGCTCGGCGCGGTCCAGCCGCGCTCGTTGGCCAGCTGCGCGCCGCGCACCGTCTCGACCGCGGCCGAAGGTCCGGCCACAGTGGACTCCAGGTCGTCGAAGAAACCGGCCAGCTGGCGCTCGGCACCGCGGAAGCCGGACAGCGCGGGACCCCGCGTCGGGGCCGGTTTCTCCCCGCGCTGCAACGCCTTCACGAGTTCCAGCGCCTGCTCGGGCGTCTGGTTGTCGTAGTACTCGTAGTTGACCTGCAGCACCGGGGCGAGGTCGCACGCGGCCAGGCACTCGGCGTGCTCCAGCGTGATTGAGCCCTCTTCGCCCGGCGTACCGGCCGTCTCGTCGTGCCCGACGCCGAGGTGCTCGCTGACCTTCCGGTAGATCTTGTCGCCGCCGAGGGCCGCGCACATCGTGTTGGTGCAGACGCTCACCAGGTGCTGGCCGCAGGGCTTGCGCTTGTACATGGTGTAGAACGTCGCGACCGCGCTGACCTCCGCAGTGGACAGTGCCAGCTGCTCGGCGCAGAACTGGACGCCCTCGGCGCTGACGAAACCCTGCACTGACTGCACCAGGTGCAGCATCGGCAGCAGCGCCGACCGGGACTCCGGGTACCGCGCGATGATCTGCTTCGCGTCGGCCCACACGTCCTCGCCGAACACCGAGGTGTCGCCAGGAATGGACACTGCCTCGTGGTCAGTTTGTTCTTTGTTCGTGGTGAACTCGAACTGCTCGGTCATCGATCCACCCCGCCCATCACCGGGTCGATGGAGGCGACCGCCGCGATCACGTCGGCCACCAGTCCGCCTTCGCACATCGCAGGCATCGCCTGCAGGTTCACAAAACTGGGTTCCCGCACGTGCACCCGCATCGGCCGGGTGCCACCGTCGGAGACCACGTGGTAGCCGAGCTCGCCGCGCGGCGACTCGATCGGCACGTACACCTGGCCGGGCGGCACGTCGAAGCCTTCGGTCACCAGCTTGAAGTGGTGGATCAGCGACTCCATCGACTGGCTCATGATCTTGCGTACGTGCTCCAGCGAGTTGCCCATGCCGTCCGGGCCGATGCTCAGCTTCGCCGGCCAGGCGATCTTCTTGTCCTCCACCATGTGCGGGCCGGGCTCGAACTTGTCCAAGCACTGCCGGATGATCTCCAGGGACTGGTGGATCTCCTCCAGCCGCAGCAGGTACCGGGCGTAGCAGTCGGCGTCGGTACTGGTGGGCACCTCGAACTCGTACTCCTCGTAGCCGCAGTACGGCTGGATCTTCCGCAGGTCCCAGGCAAGCCCGGCCGCGCGCAGCAGCGGGCCGGTGACGCCGAGCTGCATGCAGCCGTCCAGCGGCAGGTAGCCGACGTCCTTCAACCGCTGCTTCCAGATCGGCTGGCCGGTGAACAGCTTGTCGTAGTCCGGCAGCCGCGAGTCCATGACCTTGACGAAGTTCAGGATCTTCTCCCGGTAGTCCACCGGGAGGTCCTGGGCGACGCCGCCGGGGCGGATGAACGCGTGGTTCATCCGCAGGCCCGTCAGGTACTCCAGCAGGTGCAGGACCTCTTCGCGCTCGCGGAAGCCGAAGGTCATGCCGGTGGTGGCGCCGAGCTCCATCGCGCCGGTCGCCAGGAACACCAGGTGCGAGGAGATCCGGTTGAGCTCCATCAGCAGCACCCGGAACACCTGCGCCCGCCGCGGCGCTTCGATGCCCAGCAGCTTCTCCACCGCCATGCAGTAAGCGGCCTCGTTGTGCAACGGCGCCAGGTAGTCCATCCGCGTCACGAAGGTGACGCCCTGCGTCCAGGTGCGGTACTCGGTGTTCTTCTCGATGCCGGTATGCAGGTAGCCGATCACCGAGCGGGCCTTGGTGACAGTCTCGCCTTCGAGCTCCAGCACCAGCCGCAGCACGCCGTGGGTCGACGGGTGTTGCGGGCCGAGGTTGATGACGACCCGCTCCTCGCCGGACGTCTCGTCGATGAACTCGTCCCAGTCGCCGCCGGTGACGGTGTAGACCCGGCCCTCGGTGGTCTCCCGCGACTGCGCCTCGCCCGGGTGGCCGTGCGGGTCGCCGAAGCCGGTGTCGGCCAGTGGTTCGGTAGTCATCTCCAGCACCTCTCCGCAGTGTGCTGCGGTCCTCGGACCGCAATTTCAATGGAAATCAGACCTCTGATTTCCATTGAAATTGCGGAAAACCCTCGCCGCGCGGCTATCACGAGTACGCCCTGCGCTGGTCCGGCGGCGGGATCTCGGCGCCCTTGTACTCCACCGGGATCCCGCCCAGCGGGTAGTCCTTGCGCTGCGGGTGGCCGTCCCAGTCGTCCGGCATCAGGATCCGGGTCAGCGCCGGGTGCCCGTCGTAGACGATGCCGAACATGTCCCAGGTCTCGCGTTCCTGGAAGTCGGCGGTCGGATACACCGGCACCACCGACGGCAGGTGCGGATCGTCGACCTCCAGCACGACCTCCAGCCGGATCCGGCGCCGGTAGGTCATCGAGGTCAGGTGGTAGACCGAGCGCAGCCGCTGCGGCACCTCCGGGCCGTAGTCCACACCGGACACCGAGCTGCACAGCTCGAAGCGCAGCGCCGGGTCGTCCCGCAGCGTCCGGCAGATCTCAAGCAGGTGGTCGCGGTGCACGTAGAAGGTGATCTCCCCGCGATCGACGGTCACCTGCTGCACGGTGTCCGCGGGCAGGCCCTGCTCGTGCAGCGCGGCGAAGAGGTTGTCGGCGACCTCGTCGAACCAACCTCCGTACGGGCGCTCCGCGGCGGGCGGCACATAGGCCGGCAGCCGCAGGCCGCCGTAGCCGGAGGTGTCGCCGGTGCCGCGAACCCCGAACATGCCCCGGCGGGCGTGACCGGAGACCGGCGCGGACTCCTGCCGGACGGGCTCCACTGCCCGGGACTGGGATTCATTGTCTGCCAACCGAACTCACCTGCCCGCTTTGAGCTCGCGGGGGCGCTTAGGCGCTGGGTCCAGCGCCCCCAACGACGGATCGGAACCCAATTCGCGGCGCTGCGCGGCCTGCTGCCGCTCGGCCCGGCGCCGCTGCGCCCAGTTCTTCGGCGCGTACCGCTCGGAGGACGGGATCATCGGGGTGCGCTCGCCGCTCTCCAGCTTCAGCTGCGCGCGCTTCGCGTTGATCGGCTCGTCCATGATCTTGGCGTGCAGCTTGAGGATCGCGTCCAGCAGCATCTCCGGCCGCGGCGGGCAGCCCGGCAGGTACATGTCCACCGGCACCACGTGGTCCACGCCCTGCACGACCGCGTAGTTGTTGAACATGCCGCCGGTGGAGGCGCACACACCCATCGCCAGCACCCAGCGCGGTTCCGGCATCTGGTCGTAGATCTGCCGCAGCACCGGCGCCATCTTGTTGGAGACCCGGCCCGCGACGATCATCAGGTCGGCCTGGCGGGGTGTGGCGGAGAACCGCTCCATGCCGAAGCGCGCGATGTCGTAGCGGGAACCGCCGACGGTCATCATCTCGATCGCGCAGCAGGCCAACCCGAACGTCGCCGGCCACATCGAGGTCTTCCGGGTCCAGTTGACGAGCTTTTCAACGTTTGCCAACAGGATGCCGTTGGGCAGCTGCTCTTCGAGCCCCATCTCCGGCACTCCTTCCCGCTCCGCTGCGGCTAGTTCTTCCGAAAGTCGTGGGCCGGCCCGCTCGGGCGTTCCCTAGTTCCAGTCCAGGCCGCCTCTTCGCCAGACGTAGACGTAGGCGAAACCGACGGTTGCGATGAAGAGCACGATCTCGACCACGCCGAACAGGCCGAGGGCGTCCGCAGACACCGCGAATGGGTAAAGGAAGACCATCTCGATGTCGAACAGGATGAACAACATCGCGGTCAGGTAGTAGGCGACCGGCATCCGGCCGCCGCCGATCACCGGCTGCGGCGACGGCTCGATGCCGCACTCGTAGGCGTCGAGCTTCGCCTTGTTGTACCGGCGGGGACCGACCAGTGGCGCGATCGCGACTGAGAACACCGCGAACGCGAGCGCCAGCGCGAACAACAACACCAGCGGGACGTAGGCATCAAGCACTCCGCTGCCCTCCTTCGGCGGCCCCCGCCGAGACGCAGAACACATCTACGGCTTCGGTGCGCACTCTATGCGGTCGACCGTATCGACTCCGTAGTGAGGCGAACCTAACTTTGAGAGGTCCGGCACACTGCTCGGGACATCTGACCAGACTCGTGCCATCAAGCGCTAGGGGTCAGCCGAGTAGTGGTGCTGATCACACGGTCCATCGCGTCGCCGCCCTTCTCGTCGTAGAGATTTGCCAACAGTTTCAACACGAAACGCATCAGCGTGGCCCTCGGTAGACCATGCTTGGTGGCCATCCGCATGACGGTGGGATTGCCAATCAACTTGCTGAAGATGTTGCCCATCCGGAAGTAGCCGCCGAGCGCCTGCTGCACCGCGGTCGGGTACCGGCGCAGCGCCTGCTCCCGCGAGAATCCCGCCGGTCGGGCGAGCGCGTGCACCACGCATTCCGCTGCCAGCGCGGCGGATTCCATCGCGTAGGCGATGCCTTCGCCATTGAACGGGTTGACCATCCCGCCGGCGTCGCCGACCAAGAGCAGGCCGTTGCGGTAGTGCGGCATCCGGTTGAAGCCCATCGGCAGCGCCGCGCCGCCGATCCGGCCGGTGGCGTTCTCCTCCCGGAACCCCCACTCCTCCGGGGTTCCGTCCAACCAGGAACGCATCAGCTGGCGGTAGTCCGTCTTGCCGTAGGCCTTGGAGGTGGACAGGATGCCGAGCCCGACGTTGACGGTGCCGTCGCCCATCCCGAAGATCCAGCCGTAGCCCGGCAGCAATTTCGGTTCGTCGGGGTTCGAGCGGTCCCACAGCTCCAGGTGCGACTCCAGGAAGTCGTCCTTGGTGCGCGGGCTGGTGTAGTACCGGCGCACCGCGATGCCCATCGGCCGGTCGTCGCGCTTCTCGATGCCCACCGACAGCGCCAACCGGGCCGAAACCCCGTCGCAGGCCAGCACCAACGGCGCACGGTACGTGACCGGCGTGCGCTCCGGCCCGGTCTTGGCCTCGACCCCGGTTATCCGGCCGGTTCGCTCGTCGGTGACCGCGCCGGTAACCGTGGTCTGCTGCAGCAGGCGAGCCCCGGCGCGCTGGGCGTTGCGGGCGAGCAGGTCGTCGAAGTCGTTGCGGGGGCGAACCACGCCGTAGGGCGGGAAGTCTGCCAGGCTCGGCCAGTCCAGTTCCATCCGCACGCCGCCGCCGACGACGCGCAGACCCCGGTTGTGCAACCATCCCGCTTCCTCGCGGGTGTCGATGCCCAGGTCGATGAGCTGCTTGACACCCCTCGGGGTGATGCCGTCGCCGCAGACCTTCTCCCGCGGGAAGACGCTCTTCTCGAGAAGCAGGACGTCCAGGCCGGCGCGGGCCAGGTACGTCGCAGCCGTCGATCCGGCCGGTCCGGCTCCGACGACGATCACCTCGGCGTCTTCGTCCGGTCGGCGGCGGCTGGTGGCGCTGGTCATGACACTCCTTGGTCCGGTGCAATGCGCGGCGCGGTCCGCTCGTCCCGGTGGACCGCCCCGGGAACCCGCTTGTGAACGAGTTCACTAACTCCCGAGTCTAAGCCGGACGAACCTCGCGATCGAGCCCTCGAACTACGCCACCCGAGTGACCACCACCGCAGGTGGCAGCCCCCGGCTGCGCCGCTCGGAGGAGTCCCGTCCCCCAGGTGGCCGAAGGAGCCGACGATGCCCGCCTCGCGGCCCGGTTACTTCTCGTCGGCCGCCACGCGGGATTTCGGGGATGCAGAAATGGAGAGAGCCCCTCTTTCCTTCCGATTCCGGAAGGAAAGAGGGGCTCTCCCTCAAATAGTGTGTCGGCGGTGTCTTACTCTCCCACACCCTGTCGAGTGCAGTACCATCAGCGCTGGGGAGCTTAGCTACCGGGTTCGGAATGGGACCGGGCGGACCCTCCCCGCCATCGCCACCGACAACCCTCAACCCGCCGAAAACGACAGGAAACCAGGCGTCAGAACACGAATGACACATGTTCTATTATCAAATAGGTTCTGGTTGTTGTCCCAGAACCGTATAGTGGGTGCGTAGCAATCTTTGTGAGCAAGTCCTCGGCCTATCAGCACCAGTCAACTCCACACGTTACCGTGCTTCCATATCTGGCCTGTCAACCCAATCATCTCTTGGGGGCCTTAACCCACAAAGGGTGGGAGACCTCATCTAGGAACAGGCTTCCCGCTTAGATGCTTTCAGCGGTTATCCCTCCCGAACATAGCCAACCAGCCACGCTCTTGGCAGAACGACTGGCACACCAGAGGTTCGTCCGTCCCGGTCCTCTCGTACTAGGGACAGCCTTCCGCAAGTCTCCTGCGCGCGCGGCGGATAGGGACCGAACTGTCTCACGACGTTCTAAACCCAGCTCGCGTGCCGCTTTAATGGGCGAACAGCCCAACCCTTGGGACCAACTCCAGCCCCAGGATGCGACGAGCCGACATCGAGGTGCCAAACCATGCCGTCGATATGGACTCTTGGGCAAGATCAGCCTGTTATCCCCGGGGTACCTTTTATCCGTTGAGCGACACCGCTTCCACCAGCCAGTGCCGGATCACTAGTCCCTGCTTTCGCACCTGCTCGACCCGTCAGTCTCACAGTCAAGCTCCCTTATACACTTACACTCAACACCTGATTGCCAACCAGGCTGAGGGAACCTTTGGGCGCCTCCGTTACTCTTTGGGAGGCAACCGCCCCAGTTAAACTACCCACCAGGCACTGTCCCCGATCCGGATCACGGACCCGAGTTAGATGCCCGGAACGACCAGAGTGGTATTTCACCAACGACTCCACACCCACTAGCGTGAATGCTTCACAGTCTCCCACCTATCCTACACAAGCCGAACCAAACACCAATACCAAGCTATAGTAAAGGTCCCGGGGTCTTTCCGTCCTGCCGCGCGAAACGAGCATCTTTACTCGTACTGCAATTTCACCGGGCCTGTGGTCGAGACAGCGGAGAAGTCGTTACGCCATTCGTGCAGGTCGGAACTTACCCGACAAGGAATTTCGCTACCTTAGGATGGTTATAGTTACCACCGCCGTTTACTGGCGCT